>NZ_CP025803.1:2400000-2711250 GCF_003352065.1 Sulfitobacter sp. SK011 | reverse complement strand
GCGATTGATCCAAATACGTTCAACACCAAGGCGTTGGGTCTGATCCTGTATGACCAATACTTCCTGCTTTTCCAACTGGCGGGTCTGATCCTGCTGGTGGCGATGATCGGTGCGATTGTCTTGACGTTGCGCCACCGTGTGGATGTCAAACGCCAGGATGTGGTTGCCCAGATGATGCGCGACCCGGCCACGGCAATGGAACTGAAAGACGTAAAACCGGGGCAGGGGCTGTAGCGCACCGGCATTTTTGAGATAGTCCAGAGCGTTTCTGTGCAGAAGAACGCAACCGGACGAGACAAGGGACGCAAACGATGTCGAGGAATACAATTGTGGTGCTGGTTGTCGTGCTGATCATTCTGTTCGGCGGCTACAACTTGATCGGCTAAATCCATATCCCGGTGGAAGTCGGGGTGGAACAAGACTAAGAAGCCTGAAAACGGGCGATGTATGAAAGACCCGGGTAAACGGGGAACAAACCGAGGGACGATATGATCGGACTTGAACACTATCTGACAGTGGCGGCGACGCTGTTTGTCATTGGCATCTTCGGGCTCTTCCTGAACCGCAAGAACGTGATCATTCTGCTGATGAGCATTGAGTTGATGCTGCTTGCGGTAAACATCAACCTTGTGGCGTTTTCCAGTTTCCTTGGCGATCTGGTGGGCCAGGTCTTTACCCTTTTCGTGCTGACCGTTGCCGCCGCCGAGGCCGCGATTGGTCTGGCTATTCTGGTTTGTTTCTTCCGTAATCGCGGCACCATTGCTGTCGAAGACGTCAACGTGATGAAGGGCTGAGGGCTATGGAAACCACAATCCTATTTGCCCCGCTTGTCGGTGCATTGATTTGCGGCTTTGGCTGGAAGATCATCGGAGAGACCGCTGCGATGTGGGTCTCGACCGGCTTGCTGTTCCTTGCGGCCCTGCTCAGCTGGGTGGTGTTCCTGACCTTCGACGGTCCCACCGAGCATATCCAGATATTGCGCTTTATCGAAAGCGGCACGCTTTCCACTGATTGGGCCATTCGCATGGACCGGTTGACCGCGATCATGCTGATTGTGGTGACAACGGTGTCGAGCCTCGTGCATCTTTACTCGTTTGGCTACATGTCGCATGACGTGAATTTCAACGAAGATGAATCCTACAAACCGCGCTTCTTTGCGTACCTCTCGTTCTTTACCTTTGCGATGTTGATGCTGGTCACATCCGACAACCTTGTGCAGATGTTCTTTGGCTGGGAAGGGGTCGGCGTGGCGTCGTATCTGCTGATCGGGTTCTATTACAAAAAACCATCGGCCAATGCCGCAGCGATCAAAGCGTTCGTGGTGAACCGGGTCGGTGATTTCGGCTTTGCGCTGGGTATCTTTGGTCTTTTCTATCTGACCGACAGCATCAAATTCGACGATGTGTTTGCCGCAGCACCTGAGCTGGCCGAACAAACCGTTGGGTTCCTGTGGTCCGAATGGAACGCTGCGAACCTGATCGCCTTTTTGTTGTTTGTTGGTGCAATGGGTAAATCGGCCCAGTTGTTTCTGCACACATGGTTGCCCGATGCGATGGAAGGTCCGACCCCTGTGTCCGCCCTGATCCACGCGGCGACCATGGTGACAGCGGGGGTTTTCCTTGTCTGCCGCATGTCACCGCTGATGGAATTTGCACCTGAGGCGATGATATTTGTCACGGTCATCGGGGCGTCGACGGCATTTTTTGCCGCCACCGTGGGTCTGGTGCAGACCGATATCAAGCGCGTCATTGCGTATTCCACCTGTTCGCAGCTGGGCTATATGTTCGTGGCCGCAGGTGTTGGCATGTATTCGGCCGCGATGTTCCACCTCTTTACGCATGCGTTCTTTAAAGCGATGCTGTTTCTTGGGGCAGGTTCGGTCATTCACGCCATGCACCATGAGCAGGACATGACCAACTATGGTGGTCTGCGCAAGAAGATCCCCTACACCTTTGCGGCGATGATGATTGGCACGCTGGCGATCACCGGTGTCGGCATCCCGCTGACGCACTTTGGGTTTGCCGGCTTCCTGTCCAAGGATGCGATTATTGAATCCGCATGGGCAGGCGGGTCGATGTATGGTTTCTGGTTGCTGGTTGTGGCGGCGGCAATGACCTCGTTCTATAGCTGGCGCTTGATGTTCATGACGTTCTACGGCACGCCACGCGGCGACAAGCACACCCATGAACACGCCCATGAAAGCCCGATGACCATGCTGGTGCCGCTGGGCGTGTTGAGCCTTGGCGCGATCTTTGCGGGCATGATCTGGTACAACAGCTTCTTTGGCCATGCCGAGGACATCGCGGAATTCTATGACATCCCACTGGCTGAGATGGCAGCGGACGGCACGGCCCATGCTGAGGGTGCCGAGAAAGGCCATGATGACGCTGCAGCGACCGAGGGCCATGGTGATGATGCAGCCGGAGGCGGCGAACACCACGCATCCTTTGGCGGCGCGCCGGGTGAAGGGGCGATTTATTTTGGGCCAGACAATCATGTACTGGACGATGCCCATGCGGCACCGGCCTGGGTCAAGGTCAGCCCCTTTATTGCGATGCTGGGCGGATTCGTAATGGCGATGTGGTTCTATATCTGGAACCCAAGTCTGCCGGCGCGCCTGGCGGCAAACCAGCAGCCCTTGTATCAGTTCCTGAAAAACAAATGGTACTTTGATGAGCTCTACGATGTGATCTTTGTCGGCCCGGCTAAAGCAATTGGGCGTTTCTTGTGGAAACGCGGGGACGGCAATGTGATCGACGGCACGCTCAATGGTGTGGCGATGGGGATCATCCCGTTCTTTACCCGCCTCGCGGGCAAGGCGCAGTCCGGCTATATCTTTACCTATGCCTTTGCCATGGTAATCGGCATCGCTGTGCTGGTGACCTGGATGTCGATGAGCGGGGGGGCCAACTGATGCCGACCGAATTCTACCTCATCATCGGGGGCTGTGTCGCGGTGATGGGCCTTTCCGCTTTTTATCTCGGTGACGAGAACAAATCGACACGCGCGCTGGCCCGCGTCGGCATTGTCATGGGAGGCTCAGGTCTCTTTGTTGCCACCCTGTTTTATGCCGCGATTTTTGCCGCGGTTCTAATTGTCATGCTGCCGATCCTCTTGATTGCGGCCTGGTGGAACGGAGCATTCTGATGGACCATCACCTGCTTTCCATAATCACCTTCATGCCTGCCTTCGCGGCATTGATTTTGGCCGTGTTTCTGCGCGGTGATGATGCAGCGGCTGGCCGCAATGCCAAATGGCTGGCGATGATCACCACGACTGTGACTTTCCTGATCTCGCTGTTTGTGCTGTTTGATTTTGACGCCAGCAATCCGGGTTTTCAGCATGTGGACGAGGCCGAATGGCTGCTGGGCATGCAATACCGTCTGGGCGTTGACGGTATTTCGATCCTGTTTGTGATGTTGACCACCTTCATGATGCCGCTGGTGATTGCCGCATCCTGGAATGTGGAGACCCGCGTCAAAGAATACATGATTGCGTTTTTGCTACTTGAGACGCTGATGCTGGGCGTGTTCATGGCGCTGGATCTGGTCCTTTTCTATCTGTTCTTTGAAGCAGGTCTGATCCCGATGTTCCTGATCATTGGCATCTGGGGCGGCAAGGACCGCATTTATGCCAGCTTCAAGTTCTTTCTTTATACCTTCCTCGGTTCGGTTCTGATGCTGGTCGCGATGGTGGCGATGTTCACCGAAGCGGGCACCACCTGTATCGGCGGATGCGAGATCAGCCTTTTGACCCATACCTTTGGGTCCGAAACCTTTAGTCTGATGGGCATCCAGATTGTTGGCGGCATGCAGACCCTGATGTTCCTTGCGTTTTTTGCCAGCTTTGCGGTCAAAATGCCGATGTGGCCGGTGCACACCTGGTTGCCGGATGCCCACGTGCAGGCCCCAACGGCGGGTTCTGTTGTTCTGGCGGCGATCCTGCTCAAGATGGGCGGCTATGGCTTTTTGCGGTTCTCGCTGCCGATGTTCCCGGTTGGGTCTGACGTGATGGCACCCTTTGTCCTTTGGATTTCGGCAATTGCGATTGTCTATACCTCGCTGGTGGCGCTGGTGCAGGAAGATATGAAAAAGCTTATTGCCTATTCATCGGTCGCACATATGGGGTTCGTGACCATGGGCATCTTTGCCGCGAACCAGCAGGGCGTGGACGGTGCGATTTTCCAGATGATCAGCCACGGCTTTATCTCGGGTGCATTGTTCCTGTGTGTCGGTGTGATCTATGACCGTATGCACACCCGCGAGATTGACGCCTATGGCGGTCTGGTGAACCGGATGCCGGCCTATGCCCTGATCTTTATGTTCTTCACAATGGCGAACGTGGGCCTGCCGGGCACATCGGGGTTTGTTGGTGAATTCCTGACATTGATGGCGGTTTTTCAGGTCAATACCTGGGTCGCAGCGGTTGCGACAACCGGTGTGATCTTCTCTGCGGCCTATGCGCTTTGGCTGTACCGCCGGGTGGTCATGGGCGATCTGATCAAGGAAAGCCTTAAGGCGATCACGGACATGACCACGCGCGAACGCTGGATATTTGCGCCACTGGTGGTGATGACCCTGCTCTTGGGGGTCTACCCTGCGCTGGTGCTCGATATGATCGGGCCGTCGGTTGCGGCCTTGGTGGGAAATTATAACGTGGCGCTGGAGGCGGCAGGCGATGTCGTTCAATCCGCCGCTGTGTCAAACTAGGAAGGTCCGAGTGATGATTTCCAATGATCTGAATGTCATCCTGCCGGAAATCCTGCTGGCGGTGTTTGCCATGCTGGGGCTTTTGGGGGCGGTTTACACGTCCAAGGACAAGGCCGGTGGCCTGTTGGTCTGGTTGACAGCCGCGGTATTTGTCGTGCTGGCGGCATGGATCGGGATGACCGGTGAAGGGACCCGCATTGCCTTTGGCGGCATGTTCATCGAGGATTCTTTTGCACGTTTTGCCAAGGTGACGATCCTGCTGTCTGCTGCGGCCGTGCTGATCATGTCCGAGGGGTATATGAAAAGCCGTGGATTGCTGCGCTTTGAATATCCGATGTTGGTCGCGCTCAGTGCCGTTGGCATGATGATGATGGTCAGCGCCGGTGATCTGATGGCGCTTTACATGGGTCTGGAGCTGCAATCGCTGGCGCTTTATGTGGTCGCGTCCCTGCGCCGCGATTCCGTGAAATCAACCGAGGCGGGCCTGAAATATTTCGTGCTCGGCGCGCTGAGCTCTGGCATCCTGCTTTATGGGGCATCCCTGGTTTATGGCTATGCCGGAACCACCTTGTTCAGTGGCATCATCACCACGGCGCAATCGGGCGAGACATCACTTGGCCTGCTCTTTGGCTTGGTGTTCCTGATTTCGGGTATGGCGTTCAAAGTATCTGCCGTGCCGTTCCACATGTGGACGCCGGATGTCTATGAAGGTTCGCCCACGCCGGTCACCGCGTTTTTTGCCACAGCACCCAAGGTTGCCGCGATGGGGCTTTTTGCGCGGGTGCTGCATGATGCCTTTGGCAATGCGGTCAGTGACTGGAGCCAGATCATTGCGCTGCTGTCGGTATTGTCGATGTTCCTTGGTGCCGTGGCGGCCATTGGGCAGACCAACATCAAACGGCTGATGGCGTTCTCGTCCATTGCCCACATGGGCTATGCGCTGATGGGTCTGGCGGCAGGCACGGTGTTGGGTGTGCAGGCCATGCTGGTCTATATGACAATCTATGTGACCATGAATGTCGGGACCTTTGCGTTCATCCTGCTGATGCAGAAAGATGGCGCGCCGGTGACGGATATCCGGTCGCTCAATATGTATTCCAAACGCAGCCCGGGTCGGGCGCTTGCAATGCTTGTGTTGCTCTTTTCTCTAGCCGGTGTGCCACCGATGCTGGGTTTCTTTGGCAAGCTTTACGTGTTGCGCGCCGCCTATGAGGCCGGCTTGGTCTGGCTGGCGGTTGCCGGCGTGATCGCTTCGGTGATCGGGGCCTATTATTACCTGCGCATCGTGTTCTACATGTATTTTGGCGAAGAGGGATCGGAGCAGTTGGACAATCAGGGCGGTGCCTTGCTGTCCGGGTTCCTGATGGCGTCCGCCTTGGTCATGGTGCTTGGCATCGTGAACATGTTCGGGGTCGAAGGGGCAGCGGCGGCGGCGGCGGCGACACTTGTCAACTAAGGTGCATTCCGCGCGGGCGGACATGTGTATTTTTGGAACAATGAAATCATGAGCGCGTGGCCTGTCGCATATGGGCGGCGCGTTTTTGATGTGTTGGATTCGACACTGTCAGAGGCGGGGCGCATTGCGCCGTCACTTACATGTCCGACATGGATTTTGGCGCTTGAGCAAACCGCGGCGCGAGGGCGGCGTGGGCGGGCATGGTCAACTGCGCGCGGAAATTTTGCAGGCACATTGATCTTGCGGCGGACCGAGGCACCGGGGGTTGCGGCCTTGCGCAGTTTTGTGACCTCATTGGCGTTGTTGCGTGCCTTTGTGGCGCTGACAGGACAGGTTGATCGTTTCGCGTTGAAATGGCCCAATGACGTGTTGCTTGATGATGGCAAAGTGGCCGGTATCTTGCTGGAAAGCAGCGGCGATCAGTTGATCATCGGGGTGGGCGTCAACCTTGCCCATGCGCCCATGGCTGCTGATGTCGAACCGGGTGCCGTGACGCCCGTATCGCTTGCGGGTGCGTTTGACCTGAAGGTCAGCCCAGAGGCGTTTCTCGAAGTGCTTGCCGTTGAATACGCAGCATTGGAGACCCAGTTTACCACTTATGGCTTTGCCCCCATACGCACGGCGTGGCTGGCACATGCCGCCCGGTTGGGTGAGGTGATCACCGCACGGACCATGCGTGATCAAACCGTTGGCACCTTTGAGGATGTGGACCCAGAGGGTAATCTGATCTTGCGCACGGGCAGCGGTGCGGTCGCCATCACGGCGGCAGATGTATTTTTCTGAACGGGGGGCGACCTGCATGCTTTTGGCAATCGATTGCGGCAACACCAATACTGTATTCTCAATATGGAACGGGACTGAATTTATCGCGACTTGGCGCACGTCCACCGAATGGCAGCGCACGGCAGATCAATACTACGTCTGGCTCAGCACGCTGATGAAGTTTCAGAATGTCGAGGCTGACATCACCGATGTGATCGTCAGTTCAACCGTGCCGCGCGTGGTGTTTAACCTGCGGGTATTTGCGGATCGTTATTTCAACACGCGCCCCATGGTGGTGGGCAAACCGGAATGTGCGCTGCCTGTTGATGTCAGGGTGGACATTGGCACAGCGGTAGGGCCGGACCGGTTGGTGAACACTGTGGCGGGCTATGACCTTTATGGGGGCGATCTGATTGTCGTGGATTTTGGCACTGCCACGACCTTTGACGTGGTCGATCACGATGGGGCCTATATCGGCGGTGTAATTGCACCCGGCGTGAACCTGTCGCTTGAGGCGTTGCACAATGCCGCTGCGGCGCTGCCTCATGTAGACATATCAAAACCGCAGATGGTGATCGGCACCAATACTGTTGCTTGTATGCAATCGGGTGTTTTTTGGGGTTATGTCGGACTGGTTCGTGAGATATGTGCGCGGATAAAGGCGGAACATGGGCGCGACATGCGTGTGATTTCCACCGGGGGCCTTGCGCCGCTGTTTCAGCAGGCCGTGGACCTTTTTGATGAATACCAAGATGAACTGACAATGCACGGCCTGACCGTGATACATAAATATAATAAGGAATTAGCTGGATAATGAGCAGCGAAAGATTAATCTATCTGCCCCTCGGTGGGGCAGGCGAAATTGGCATGAATGCCTATGTCTATGGGTACGGGCGGCCCGGTAAGGAACGGCTGATCGTCGTAGACATCGGCGTGGCCTTTCCCGATATGGACACAAGTCCCGGCGTGGATCTGATCCTGCCGGATATTGCGTGGTTGAAAGAACGTCGCGACCAGATTGAAGCGGTGTTTGTCACCCACGCGCACGAAGACCACGTGGGTGCCATTGCCCATAGCTATGAGGCGCTTCAGGCCCCAATTTATGCGCGCAAGTTCACCGCCAACATCGCGCGCCGCAAGATGAGCGAACATGGTCACCCCGATGATGCCGTGACGGTTGTGGGGGCCTGGCCCCAGCAGATCAAAGCGGGGCCATTCACCGTTGGCTTCATGCCGATCTCGCATTCGATCCCTGAATCCTCTGCCATGGTGATTGATAGCCCGGCAGGCCGGGTGATCCATTCGGGTGACTTCAAGATTGACCGCACGCCTGGTGTTGGTGAACCCTTTGACGATGCCTTGTGGGCTGAGCTTTGCAAGGACGGGGTCAAGGCGCTGGTGTGCGATTCCACCAATGTGTTTTCACCCCTGCCGGGCCGGTCAGAGGCCAGTGTCGGACCAGAGATTGAGAAACTGGTCAGCGGCCATGACGGTATGGTGGTGGCGACAACTTTTGCCTCGAACGTGGCGCGTGTGAAAACGCTGGCTGTGGCGGGCGACCGGGCGGGGCGGTCGATTGTCCTGTTGGGCCGGTCAATGAACCGGATGGTTGAGGCCGCGCTTGAAAGCGGCGTGATGAAAGATTTCCCAACCTGCATCAGCCCCGAAGAGGCACGCGGGATTCCACGCGAGAACCTGATGTTGCTGGTAACAGGCAGCCAAGGCGAACGCCGTGCGGCATCCGCACAGCTGGCGCAGGGCAAATTTCAGGGGCTTGAGCTGAAAGAGGGCGACTTGTTCCTGTTTTCATCCAAAACAATTCCCGGAAATGAGCGTGGTGTGATCAGGATCATCAACCAATTCTCTGAAAAGGGCGTGGATGTGGTCGATGATTCGTCCGGTCTTTATCATGTGTCCGGTCACGCCAATCGCCCGGATCTGGAAGAATTGCATGACATTGCCAAACCGCAGATCCTGATCCCGATGCACGGCGAACACCGGCATTTGCGCGAGCACGTCAAGATTGCCGATGGCAAGGGCATCAAAGGTGTGCTGGCCATAAACGGCATGATGATCGACCTTTCCGGCAATGCGCCAAAGGTTGTCGAATACATCGAAACGGGCCGCACCTATCTGGATGGATCGGTCAAGATTGGCGCGCTTGATGGTGTCGTCCGTGACCGTATCCGTATGGCGCTGAATGGCCATGTGACCGTAACGGTGATCATGGACGCCGATGACGAGCCTTTGGGCGAGCCTTGGGTAGACATCATGGGTCTGCCGGAAACCGGACGCAGCAATGCGTCGCTCGTGGATGTTCTGGAAGAGGACCTGAGCCAATGGCTGAACCGGTCCGGAGCCAAAACATTGCGCGATGATGACAAGCTGAACGACGGGCTGAAAAAGACCGTGCGTCAATCAGCGCAAAACGAGATCGGTAAAAAGCCAGAAGTGACGGTGGTGGTCAGCCGCCTGAATTAACGGCGGCACATATAGACCGTGCCACCAACCGCGAGCACTGACACCCCGGCGGCGGCCAAAACTGCCGGGGCAGACAGCGCGGTCATCATGGTTGAGCCTGTGCTTGCCAGATTTGCGGTAATCGTCCCGGCGCTGCCCGACAGGATCAATGCGCCGGATTGATGGGCGATCGCGCGTGCGCCACCGGGTTCTGTGAGGGCCTTTGTCGCGCCTTGGGCAATTGATTTGCTGATTTCGGTGGTTTCATCAACGGTTGTATTGACCCGTTCACAGACTGTCTTTCGACATAGCCCGCGAAAATTCCGAGGCCCGGGGATCAGGAAATATCCGTCATCTTCGGTGGATGTCAGGCAATAGGTGGCGATCTCTTCGGTTGGGACGGTTGTGGCCAGATAATCGTATAAAACGCCACTGTTGCACGCTGGTGGGCTGCCCCAGGCCTTGTTCCACTTGCGTGAGGGCCAGCTTAGCAGTTTTTCCCGTCGCTTTACGTCATTGGCAAAAGTGGTGAAATTCTCGCTGTCCACAACGATTTCGCTGCCGTTTACAACAGCGCTACAGCGTTCGGCACTGGCCTGGCTGGCGGCAACGACAAAAAAGAAGGCAAGCAAAAGACGCGGCATGAGGCGTTGATCCGTTAGGGAAGTATTCCCTTACCTAGGGTGCTGCCAGCGCCGCACCAAGGTCAAATGGCACAGCTAGGATCGGCGCGCTGCTTGTCGCCGATCCGCTTGTCACCTGATCGGCTAGTTTTCGCGTTCCTCAAAGCTTAGACCGATGAAATCGGGCAGGTGATCGCCCAGACCCACAACCTTGTTGCCGTCACGATTGTCATTGTTGCGGCTGCGGTTGTTGTTGCTTCGCGGATTTTCTTTTCGCGGCGTGTCCTGCTTTTGACGAGGTTTCTCTTGCGTTGCTGGCTTTGCCTCGGGCGCAGGTTTCGCGGCCTCTGTCGTGGCGGGCGCTTCGGTAGCCGGCTTTTGATCTTTCGGTTTTTCGTCGGACTTGCGGCTGCGTGAGCGGCTACGCTTGGGCTTTTCGCTGTCATCGGCTGGTTTCGCCGCTGATTCTGACGTGGGGGCAGCACCGCCGCCCAGTGGGTTTTCAAGGCGCGGGATTTCGCGTTGTACCAGACGTTCCACATCCTCGAGATTTTTCTCGTCGCGCGGTGCACAGATCATGATCGCCTTGCCGTCGCGGCCCGCACGACCTGTGCGGCCAATCCGGTGCACATAGTCTTCGGCGTGGCTTGGCACATCAAAGTTGAACACGTGGCTCACCGCAGGCACATCAAGGCCGCGTGCGGCCACATCAGAGGCCACAAGGAACCGCAGATCACCGGCACGGAACCCATCAAGTGTCTTGGTACGTTGGCTTTGGTCCAGATCGCCGTGGATGGGTGCCGCGTCATAGCCATACTTTTTCAATGACTTAGACAGTGTATCCACATCCATCTTGCGGTTGCAGAAGATGATCGCGTTGGTACACTTATCACCCTCAGCATCAATCAGCGCGCGAAGTACTTTGCGTTTCTCGGTCGCTTCGCGGTCTTTCTTAGACGCTTTGAACATCAGCACGCCTTGCTCGATGTTCTCGTTGGTCGTCTGCTTACGTTCAATTTCGATACGCTCAGGATTGCTGAGGAAGGTGTTGGTGATCCGCTCAATCTCGGGGGCCATTGTGGCCGAGAAGAACAGTGTCTGACGGGTAAAGGGCGTCAGGCCGAAGATGCGTTCGATGTCAGGGATGAACCCCATATCAAGCATGCGGTCAGCTTCGTCCACCACCATGACCTTGACGTCATTCAGGATCAATTTGCCGCGTTCAAAATGGTCAAGCAAACGGCCCGGTGTGGCGATCAGCACGTCCACACCCTTGTCGATCAGGGTGTCTTGTTCCTTGAACGACACGCCACCGATCAGCAATGCCTTGGTCAGTTTCACATATTTGGAATAGGTGTCGAAGTTTTCGGCCACCTGCGCGGCAAGCTCGCGTGTGGGGCAGAGCACCAAAGAGCGCGGCATGCGCGCGCGTGCGCGGCCCCGTGCCAAAAGCGTGATCATCGGCATCACGAATGCGGCGGTCTTGCCTGTACCTGTCTGGGCGATGCCCAAAACGTCGCGGCCAGCCAAGGCTGGCGGGATAGCACCTGCTTGAATGGGGGTGGGGGTTTCGTACCCGGCCTCTTCAACAGCTTTGAGGACCTTGGGATTGAGACTGAGATCAGAGAATTTTGTCATATGTATCCGGTATGAGCGGACACTTGTTTGGCCCGCGGCGCATTCAATGCCGGCCCGAATGGCCCAAGTGGCGATCCTGTGATCGCTGCATCGTTGGAAGCGCATACCAAGTTGCGGGAATGGCGTCAAATGATTGTGCGATCAGGGGTTTACGTTGGGGAAATGGGCCCGCATCGGGCCATCGAGGTCAAGATTGACCAAAGCAAGCAATCCATGGGCGTCCAACCTGGCACGCAATCCGGGCGTGTCGGCGGAAACTTCTTCGAAAAACGCGCGCAGACCCGCTTCGCCATCTTCCTTTTCGATCATGGTGAAAAGCTCGTGCATGGACAGCCCGCCTTTTTCATGGGGCTTGTTGGGGCCAAGTTCCGCGCGGTAGGACCCTTTGGTCAGCCGGTAGGGATAGCTTGATCGCCACTCGTCCCACGTTTTGGCGTGCACATGGGCGAGGTCGATGCCGGGTTGATCGTCGATGCCTGTGATCTGTTCGCCATTCTGAAATGCATTGTGGATTTTCACAGTCACGTCGGGCAGTCCGGTGCGCACAAAGACTTTGCCCGCCAGATGGCTGAGAAACCCACCCTTGGTGTAAAGGCCGTAGGTCGGATAAAGCGATGTCACGATGCGGTCGCGGTTCGGGCCACCGGGGATGAACCGTTTGAAGGCAGTTGTGCCACCTGACAGCGATTCCATCGGGCGGATGCGGGTCAGGGGTGTGTCGCCGGGCAGGGTGGCCAGAATGCTGCCGATGTGCTGATCGCAAATCAGAAACTCGTCCACATCCATGTGAATCAGCCAATCCACCTCGGCGCGGCGGCGGTAGGCGTGCGTTGCATTGGCGGTCTGGCGCGCCTGATGCATCTCGGGCCGTTGCTTGCGGCGTTTTTGCCACCATGCGTCATCACACTTGGTCACCCGGACCTTGGGATGCGCGCTCAATGCCTCAAATGCCGACGGGTTTTCCTCATCGAGATAGATAAAAAGCCGATGCGCGCCTTTTTCCAGATGATAGGCGGCAAACTGCAGTATGTCGTCCGCCGGGGCCTTGATCGTCGCCGAAATGCCCCAGGTCGTCATCAGACCATCATTTCCTTGGTCGCGGTCAGCCGTACATCAGGATAATCACGCTCAATCCGGTCAATGTCCCACTGCAGGCGGGTCAGATAAACGATGTCACCGTCATGGTCATGTGCGATATGCTGTTTGTTGGCTTCGGTAAATTTATCAACGGCTTGCTTGTTGCCGTTCACCCAACGCGCAGAGGTGAACTGCGATGCCTCGAACCGAACGGGCAGCCCGTATTCCAATTCAATCCTGCTGGCCAACACTTCAAACTGCAACTGGCCCACAACGCCCACGATAAAACCGGACCCGATGGAGGGTTTGAACACCTTGGCCGCGCCTTCCTCAGCAAATTGCATCAGCGCCTTTTCCAAATGTTTCGCCTTGAGCGGATCGCCCGCGCGTACCGTTTGCAAAAGTTCTGGCGCAAAAGAGGGGATGCCGCTGACCCGCAAAGCTTCGCCTTCGGTCAGGGTGTCACCAATGCGCAGCTGACCGTGGTTGGGGATGCCGATGATGTCGCCGGCCCATGCTTCTTCGGCCAATTCGCGGTCTGAGGCCAGAAACATCACCGGATTGGTGATCGTCATCTGTTTCTTGGTGCGCACATGGGTCATTTTCATGCCGCGCAGGAAATGCCCCGAGGCCAGCCGCACAAACGCGACACGGTCGCGGTGCTTGGGATCCATGTTGGCCTGTACCTTGAAGACAAAGCCGGAAACCTTTGTTTCTTCTGGTAAAATTGCGCGCGGCGTGGCCGTCTGAATTTGCGGTTCCGGGCCATAAGCCGCAATGCCGTTCATCAATTCCTTGACGCCGAATGAGTTGATCGCAGAGCCGAACCAAATCGGTGTCAACGTTCCCTCATGCATCGCCTTAAGGTCTAGTGGCGGCAGCAGTTCGCGGGCCATCTCAAGGTCTTCACGCAGTTTTTCAAGCAGGGCGGCGGGCACGTATTCGGCCAGTTTCGGGTCTTCCAACCCTTCGATCTGCACGCTTTCAGCAACCTTGTTGCGGTCTGCGCGGTCCATCAATTCCAGACGGTCGCGCAGAATATCGTAGCAGCCGATAAAATCACGGCCCACGCCAATCGGCCAGGAGGCCGGGGTCACGTCGATCGCCAGGTTTTCCTGTATTTCGTCAATGATCTCAAAAACGTCCCGGCTTTCTCGGTCCATCTTGTTACAGAAGGTGAGGATCGGCAGGTCGCGCATACGGCAGACCTCGAACAATTTCTGGGTCTGCGATTCAACGCCCTTGGCCCCATCAATGACCATCACCGCGGCATCCACCGCCGTCAGCGTGCGATAGGTGTCTTCAGAAAAGTCAGAGTGGCCGGGCGTGTCGACCAGATTGAATCGGTAATTGCGGTCCTTCGTGGCAAAATCAAACGACATGGCAGAGGCAGAAACCGAGATGCCCCGGTCCTTTTCCATCGCCATAAAGTCTGAGCGGGTGCGCCGCGCCTCACCTTTGGCGCGCACTTGACCCGCCATCTGGATCGCGCCGCCAAACAACAGAAATTTTTCCGTGAGCGTGGTTTTCCCCGCATCCGGGTGGCTGATGATCGCAAATGTGCGACGGCGCGCAATCTCGGCGGGCAGGTCGGGGCGATTTGAGGCGGTGTCTAACATGGGACGCATATATCCATGCCGGACAGGCACGGCAAGCGATGGTCGTGCATTTGCGTGCTGCCCTTACCGCGCGCTGGATTTGCGCAGAAGCTCCGCGGCATCGGGCCGGTTGAGCAGTCGTTCATTCACGTCCAGACCCGCGTGGGGCAGGTCGGAATGCCCGGGGATCACATCGCCCAATGCGCTTGCCAGATCAGCGGGCAAGACTGGTTTGGTACGCGGGTCGATCAGCATGCTTTCAGCGGCAATCCCTTCGGCATAGATGATCTGGTGACTGTCAAAGAGCAGCTGGAAATAATCAACATAACCGCCGTCCCTGACCACGACCGTATCGCCATTGATCAGATGCCGGGCCTTGACCAGCAACTCGGACCGTCCGGCCCCCACCTCATCGGTGCGCTGATAGATGAACAGGCGGTGATCGGGGCTGATGATCAGATCGTTTATGTTGTTGAGGGTCCCCGCACGGACACAGATCGGGGCAAATTCACCCACGGCGCGCACGGTGCTTTGCCCGATCCACCGGATCGCCTGTGCGCCATCATCGCGGGTCAGGACCTTGTCACCGATGCTCAGATTTTCAATCAGGCACTGCGCGCCGGTGGCAAGTGTTATATGGGTGCCACGTGTGAATGAAACACAGGCAACTTGCGCATATTTCTGCGTGGGGTTCAGGGTGTCGATGCCAACAAGACGGTATTCCGTTTTTGTCGAAAATGCCGACAGGGGCAGCAGAAACATATCGCCTGCATTGCCGTCATCGCTCACGTCAACCAGCAACAGACCCTCGCTGATCTGTCCGTCAGGCGACATGAAGGTCAACGTGCAATCCAAATGCAGGCGCGCGCCAGCCGTGCCGACGAGCGTTTCATCGGCCAGCTGGAAACTTCCGTCTTGCAGCGGCTGCAGTGACAGCAGGTCTGGGGTTATGCCGGACCGGATCTTGTACACATCGTCCAGATGCAGTTCAGCCGCAAACGACAAGCAGTCGCCGCTGTTCGCCCCATCGGTCGAGATGACATCGTCGGCCCGGTAGACAGGGACGTTTTGGGCTGTGGGCAGGCGAGAACGGGTCATGGCGAACTTTCATTGCGGTACCAAAGAGTGCTGCAGAGTTAGCTGGACGGGGTCAGCATAGGATACTGGCCCGCCCCGGTCCACTGCAGGGTGTTTTGCTGGCAAGATCGGACAGTCGTGTTAGGAATTGATTAACCAACACAAAAGGAATCAATGAGATGGATCTGGGGATCAAAGGAAAATCAGCGCTGGTGTGCGCGTCATCCAAAGGGCTGGGCCTTGGCTGCGCTGAAAATCTGGCAGCGGCTGGTGTGAATTTGATCATGAACGCGCGTGGGTCTGACGCGCTTGAAGCTGCAGCACAGCGTGTGCGCGACGAATATGGTGTGACCGTCACAACCGTCGCGGCGGATGTTGCGACCGAGCAAGGGCAGGCGGCGGTGATCGCGGCAGCAAAAGACGTGGATATTCTGGTCAACAACGCTGGCGGGCCGCCCCCCGGCATGTGGCACGAATGGGACCGCGAAGATTTTATCAAAGCACTCGACGCCAATATGCTGGCCCCGATCGCGCTGATCAAAGCGTTGGTGCCGGGCATGATGGACCGCGGATGGGGGCGGGTGGTCAACATCACCTCACAATCCGTGCGCGCGCCTATCGGGGTGCTGGGTCTGTCAAATTCAGCGCGCACCGGATTAACCGGCTATGTTGCGGGCACATCGCGTCAGGTCGCGGGCAAAGGTGTCACCATCAACAATCTGCTTCCCGGTATCCACGCGACCGACCGCGCCGATGGACTGGACGGCGGCGTGGTAAAGGCAAAGGGCATTACACTGGAACAAGCCCGTGCAGAACGCGCCGCGACCATTCCGGCGGGCCGCTATGGCACGCGGTCCGAATTTGGTGCGGCCTGTGCGTTTTTGTGCTCACAGCATGCAGGGTTCATTGTCGGTCAGAACATCTTGCTGGATGGCGGTGCCACCAATCTCACAATGTAATGGCTGAAAAATTTTCGCTCAAAGACCATTTGTTTAACGAAAGAACCGTGGCGCAGCTGGCTGGTGAATATGCCGCTGCGCTGCCGTTCTTTCATGCAGACAGGTTTCAGGCCGAGGCATTGTCAGGCTTTGGTTCCCGTGAATTACTGGCGCGGCTCGATTGGATGGCTGATTGTCTGGAGGCGCAATTGGCCACAGACTTCCCGACCATGGCCGATCAGCTTACCGCAGCCATGCAACCGCCGCTGGACCCCAATCTTCAGGACGATGATTTCGGCCAGTTCATTCACGCGCTGCCCGGCATACTGGCGGTTCGACACGGGCTTGAGGATCACCGCGACCGGGCGCTTGATCTGCTTTATGAGGCGACAAAGCGTTTCTCGATGGAATTCTATATCCGCCCCTTCCTAAACCGCTGGCAAAATCAGACGTTGGCGCGCATGGCCGCTTGGGCAGAGGATGAAAATTACCACGTCCGGCGGTTGGTCAGCGAAGGCACCCGGCCCAAATTGCCTTGGGCAAAGGCGGTCACGCTGGATACATCTCATACCCTGCCGTTGCTTGATATTCTGCACGCGGATCAAACCCGTTATGTGACAAGGTCGGTGGCCAACCACCTGAATGATATCACAAAAACCAAACCCGATCTGGTGGTGAAAACGCTGCAGAACTGGGCAAGGGCCGCGCAGCAGGACGACAATGAACTGGCATGGATGACACGGCACGGGCTGCGCACCCTGATCAAGCAGGGCCATGGGCCTGCGTTGGCCCACCTGGGATATCGGGGTGATGTGGATGTGTCGGCCAGGATGACGCTCTCACAAGAGGCTTATGCGATTGGTGATGTGCTGGAGTTTACCTCTACCCTGAAAGCTGCCACTGCCTTGCCAGTGATTGTCGACTACCGCATCATCTTTGCCCGCCCGGGCGGCAAAACAGCGGAAAAGGTGTTTAAGCTGAAGGTTGGTCAGATCGCCAAGGGCAAGGCACTGACGCTGAGTAAAAAGCACCGCCTCAAAGGGGATGCGACCACATTCAAGCTTTATCCCGGTGCGCATCAGATCATCTTGCAGGTTAATGGTGTCGATGTGGCGCAAGCAGCGTTTGAGCTGACCTGATACACGCACGTTCACATTTCAGACAGCGGCGATGTCACGTCTGGCAGCGGGCGGGGCGCTGATCTAAGGCTTGGACGAAATTCACGTCATAGGCCCGTTCTTCATGCAAACCACTGTTCTGATTGTTGTCTTTGGGGCCATCATTCTGGCCAGCCTTTTGGCGGCACCACGTCGGGCCTCAATCGAAGGGTTCTTTGGCGGGGCCGGAGCCACGGGCCGCGCGCCCGGACTTTGGGTGCTGGTTCTGAGCCAGGTGACCACATGGATTTTTGCCCGCTCGCTGATGAACGCGGCGATTTTGGGCTATTACTACGGGATCGCGGGCACGCTTGCTTATGCCACCTATTACGGGTCGTTCCTGACAGGCGGATTTATCGTGGGACGCCTGCGTGCCAAGGGTGCGCGGTCTATGCAGGATTGGCTGGGCGCGCAGTTCGGAAATGTGGGGCATGGATGCTACAATCTGGTTGTTGCCTTGCGGCTCTTGTCCGAGGTTTTTGCAAACTTGCTGGTGGTCGGCTTGATCTTCAACGCCGTGCTGGCGGGCAGTGGCACCTCTGCGATCCTGATCGTCGCGGCCTTGGGGCTGGCCTATTCCGCATGGGGTGGATTGTCGGCGGCATTGCGCACGGATGTGGTTCAGATGCTGGTGTTTCTGGTGGTCTTTGGCGCGGCATTTGTGGCGCTGATTGCCAGCCCCGGCTTTGACTTCGGGGCAGTGCTGACCGCTCCGGGGGCATCGGGGCCTAACAATGGCTGGGTCCTTCTGGTCGTTGCGCTGTTGCAGGTGTTCTCGTATCCTGCCCATGATCCTGTGATGATGGACCGTGGCTTTCTGGCAGACGCGGCCACAACGCGCGCCTCGTTCCTGCACGCGTTCTGGATTTCGACGCTGTGCATCATCGGGTTTGGGTTCTTTGGCATTCAGGCCAGCCTGACCGGGGCCGCGTATGAGGGGGAGTTGATCGGCACGTGGGGCGTGATGTTTCCGGGGTGGATATTCACGGCCCTGATGATCTCGTTGCTGGTCTCCGCGCTCAGCACCCTTGATTCCGCACTCGCCTCTGCCGCGCGGCTGGTGGTTGAGGAACTGCGGCTGGCTCCACGTACCCTGAACGGTGGCCGGGTGGTCATGGTGCTCTTTATGGGGGTTGGCGCGCTGCTGACGCTTTGGGGGAATGCCACGCTTTTTGACGCGGTTGCGGTGTCCGGGACAGCATCGATGTTCCTGAGCCCGGTGTTGATCGTGGGTCTGGTGATGGGGCGTGACATTGCCCCTTGGGCCTATGTTGCGGCCTTTGGCGCGGCGGTTATCGGGGCGTTGGCCTATTTTGGCCGGGGCTGGACCTTGTTTGCCGCGATCCTGCCTGAGGGACATAAGTACGAGCAGTTGCTGGTGATCTGTGTGGTCGTCTTGGTCGCAGGTTTTGCAGCAGTGCTTGTGGGGACGCGCCGTGGCTGATAGCTGGGTATCCGAGTGATTTTATCGGATACGTAGTTTGCCGCAAGTTCCACGCCTAGAAATCAAGAACCTGCGCCGCAGTTATCAGGGCCGCGCGGTTGTCGATGATGTGTCATTGCAGATCATGCCGGGGCAGGTGACATGCCTGTTGGGGCCATCGGGATGTGGCAAGTCCACGACCTTGCGGATGATCGCGGGTGTCGAGATGCAGGACAGCGGCACCATTCACGTTGATGGCAAGCTGATCTGCGACACGGTCTTTCGCATCCCACCCGAACGCCGCGAGATCGGCCTGATGTTTCAGGACTTTGCGCTGTTTCCGCATTTGAGCGTCGCTGGCAATGTGGGGTTTGGGCTGAAGTCCGGGACCAAGGATGAACGCCGCGCGCGCATTGAAGAATTGCTGGCCCGTGTCGATATGAAACGTTTCATTGACGGATATCCGCACCAGCTGTCGGGCGGTGAACAACAACGGGTGGCATTGGCCCGTGCCTTGGCCCCGCGGCCCCGCATCATGCTGATGGACGAGCCGTTTTCCGGTCTTGATAACCGGCTGCGCGACGGTATTCGTGACGAGACGCTGAGCATCCTCAAAGAAGAAGACACCGCCGTGTTGCTGGTCACCCACGAACCGGACGAAGCGATGCGGATGGCCGATGAAATCGCACTGATGCGCGATGGCAAGATCGTGCAGCAAGGCGCGCCCTATAATGTCTATACGCGCCCGCTTGATCGGTCTGCATTGGCGTTTTTCAGTGATGCGAATGTGTTGCGGGCCGAGGTCACGGGTGCGCTGGCGCATACGCCATTTGGTCGGTTTCTTGCTCCGGGCGTGCCGGACGGGACGCAGGTCGATATCGTGTTTCGCCCCCAGCACGTGCGCATCGACTTTGACCGCGCTGGCAAGGGGCCAGCCCCCACACCCACTGACGGGACAGCCGCACGCGGTTCGGTGGCGCGGGCGCGGTTTATGGGCAACGAAAGCCTGGTTGAGTTCAAGATGGATTACGATGGCTCCATGTTAAAGGCCACTGTGCCGAACGTGTTCTTGCCACAACCCGGTGCTGTGATGTGGCTGACGATCCGGCGGGACCGTTGTTTTGTATTTCCAGTGACATGAGGGAACAGATGCAGACATTGATGGTGGAGTTTGGCATGGGGTCGTCGCTGCGGCGTGGGGATTACACCCAAGCGGCAAAGCGGGCGGTCCAGGATGCACTGTGGCACAATTCGATCAATCTGGCCGAATTGTTCGGCTTTGATAAATCCGACATGCACATCACATTGGATGTCGGGGTGCAGC
The DNA here is from genome assembly GCF_003352065.1 of Sulfitobacter sp. SK011. Taxonomy (NCBI): domain Bacteria; kingdom Pseudomonadati; phylum Pseudomonadota; class Alphaproteobacteria; order Rhodobacterales; family Roseobacteraceae; genus Sulfitobacter; species Sulfitobacter sp. SK011. The sequence goes on along the minus strand of NZ_CP025803.1, from coordinate 2,691,008 downwards.
GCCCTGACGCTGTGGATGCCGACGTCCTGCGCGCTGTGTTTCCCTACGGCCATGTGACGGTGAATGTGCAGCCCGGCGGATTGGACGTGGCCCGCCCTGATGGCGACGGGCATCCGACAATCATGGCCAATGTGGCCTTGTCGGTGGCTTTTGATATGGAGCGGGCCGATGGGTGATCTGAGGTCAGAACAGCGCGTGATCATTGAAATGGGCATGGGCAACGACCTGCACGGGATGGATTACACCAAGGCAGCGTCCCGCGCGATTGAGGACGCATTCCGGCATTCATCGCTGCCCCTCTTTGACGTCACAGGGCTGAAGCATGATCAGATGCGGGTGCAGGTGACCGTCGCGGTGCAGGAACCCGATCAGGTGAATGTGGCCGCATTGGTTGCAAAACTGCCGCGCGGACGGGCCGAGGTGACAGCGGTCTTTGGCGGATTAAATGTGCCGACTGGCGGCGATACCATCGTGATCGCGCAGGCCAGTGTCGAGGCGTTCTTGCCGCCCCAGACCGGGTGGCGGTTGAAACCGTCGCGCAGCGGTATTTGAAAAAGGGTGAAATGGGCAGTGGGTCCCCTTCAAGGCACGTAGTCGCTTAACATCTTGCCGGGTTCATTGGTGAAAAGTTCTGGCAGGGCTTCGGCCGTTTCAATCAGGTCGATGCGAAAGACCCGGAATGCCTCGCGCAGTTCGCACCACGCGGTCAGGGTCCAGACACGGCCCCAGTATTCCATATGCAGTGGGCGGATTGTGCGGGTCGTGACCATGCCCCCGATCGATGTATAGACGATCCGAAGTTTTTGCCGGGCCTTGATCGCTGCGCGCAGGGTTGGCATGTGGGTGGCACCGCGCAGGGCATCGGCAAAGGGGTAGACCGCGAATTTCCACGCATCTGCTTCCTCTACCACTGCTGTGGGCAGCACGGCGTCAATCTTTTCTGCCAATGACAGACCCGCGGCGCGCAGATCGGGGTCGGCAACTTCGGCCACGATTGCAAGGCCCAGGTTCAAGGCCTCCAATTCCGGGGCGGTCAGGGTCAGCGGGGGCAGGGTGATCGCATCGGTGATCATATACCCCACGCCACGTTCACCGGCCACGGGCACGCCTGAGGCCACCAGCGTGTCCATGTCGCGGTAGATGGTGCGCACCGACACTTCCAATTGATCGGCCATGTCCTGCGCGCGGTGCAGTTTGCCATCGCGCAGGATCTGGATGATGTCAAACAGGCGGTCGGTGCGGCGCATGTTACTCCAGTTGTGTTTGCATCAGGATCGGTGCGTGGCGCATGGACATCGCCTCGGGGTCGATCATTTGCATAAAGGGGCCGGCCTCGGGGCGTTCAAACATCTGGCTGGCTGCGGATTTGGCGGCCTCAAGCGATGTCCACGTGATGTGATCCGTCCATGTGCCGTCGGGGTCGCACGACAGGACGCGCCCGGTCATGGACCCGGTGCCGTGCAAGAACGGCATCATATCTTGGGCGGCCTTGGCAAAGGCTTCAGGGTTGGTGCCAGTAACCAGGCGAAAGGTCACGATTTCTGCGACGGGTGAATTTGACATGGGTAAGCTCCTTTTTAATGTCTGAGGGGGTCTTACCGGCATGCAACTGACATAAACCTGTCAGTTGAGTGCAGCAAGCACGAAAAAATCACTGATCTGGTGCGTTCGCCTTGTGCAATCGGCGCATTGCCGCTTTTGCAGCGCATCTCTTTTCCATAAAAGAAAGCAAATCGTGCCGCCCTTTGGGGGGTGGCTGTCACTTTGGGAGTAATATCATGTTGAATAATATCGGCCTGCCGGGCCTGCTTTTGATCGCAGTCGTGGTTCTGGTGCTGTTTGGGCGCGGCAAAATCTCTTCTCTGATGGGTGAAGTTGGCAAAGGCATCACCAGCTTTAAAAAGGGCATCAACGAGGGTGAGAAAGAAATCACCGACGCTTCTGACGTCGACGGCACTGATTTGCCGGGCCACACGGATGCGGGTACCCATCCCAAGACCAAGGTGAAAGCCGAAAAGGATCAGGTGTAATCAACCATGTTTGATCTGGGCTGGACCGAATTACTGGTCATTGGCGTCGTTGCATTGATTGTGGTGGGGCCCAAAGACTTGCCAATCCTGTTTCGCAGGGTGGGGCAATTTGTTGGTAAAGCCAAAGGTATGGCACGCGAATTCAGTTCGGCCATGAATGACGCGGCAGACGAAAGCGGCATGCGCGAGATGTCATCGAGCCTCAATAAATCACTGAAAGCCGCCACAAACCCGCTTGGATCGGCCATGGACGGGGTCAAATCGGCGGCAAGTTCGCTGACTGATCTGGACCCAGACAGTGAAACAGGAAAGTTGGCCGCGCAACGGGCTGAAGATGTGAAGAAAATTCAGGCATCAACGGCGCGGGCCGCTGCAGAGCGCAAGCAGCGTGAAGCCACAGAAGCTGTTGCAAAAGCGGATGCAGCCGAGGCCGAATTGAAACCAGCACCTGTGAAAAAGCCTGCGTCAAATAAGCCAGCGGCGAAAAAGGCCGCGCCGAAAGCACCGCCTGCGAAGAAACCAGCCGCAAAGAAAGCCGCTGTCAAAAAGCCAGTGGCCAAAAAGAGTAACACATGAGCGCCAGCAACGATATTGACGACAGCGCGGCACCGCTGATCGAACATTTGGCAGAGCTGCGGACGCGGCTGATCCATTCGGTGATCGCGTTTATCATCGGGATGATCATCTGTTTCACCGTCTGGAACCCGATCTTCAACTTCCTGACCCATCCCTTGTGTTCGGCAATGGCGGAACGCGGACAAGAGGATTGCGGGCTGATCCTGATCAAACTGCAAGAGGGCTTTTTCGTTGCGATATCCATCTCGCTTCTGGGCGGTTTGGTGCTTGGGTTTCCCTATATCAGCTATCAGATGTGGCGGTTCGTGGCACCGGGGCTGTATAAGAACGAAAAGGGCGCATTCCTGCCTTTCCTGATCTCAAGCCCGCTTATGTTTTTCATTGGTGCGGCGTTTGCATTCTATGTTGTCACCCCCCTGGCATTTGATTTCTTTCTTGGTTTTCAACAAGCTGGCACACTGATTGGCGAGGGTGATGCGGAGGGCGGCGGCATCGCCGCAATCGCGTTTCAGGGATCTGCCCAAGAGTACCTGAGCCTGACAATCAAATTTATAGTGGCCTTCGGTCTGTGTTTCCAACTGCCCGTTCTGTTGACGTTGATGGGCAAGGCCGGATTGGTCAGCGCCGAGGGTCTGAGCAATGTGCGCAAATATGCAGTGGTGGGTATTCTGCTCCTTGCTGCGCTGGTCACGCCGCCCGATGTCATCACGCAAGTGATCCTTTTCGTTGTGGTTTATGGTCTTTATGAGGTTTCGATTTTCCTGGTCCGTCGGGTCGAGGCCAAGCGTGAGGCCAAGCTACGTGCCGAAGGCTATTATGACGACGAGGACGATCTGATTGCGGAATTTGACGATGAGGACGCCAAGTGATTGACGATCCGATGGACCGTATCGCGCGGGCGTTGGAGCGGATGGCACCAGCGCCATTGGATGCTCCGGATTTTGACGCCGCTTCCGCCTTTGTCTGGCACACGGATCCGGACCGGTTGGAGCCTGTGCCGGATGTGTCGCGTGTCCATTTGAGCCTGCTGATCGGCGTGGACCGGGCGCGGGATACATTGCTGGCAAATACGCGTCAGTTTGCCGCCGGATTGCCAGCGAACAACGCCCTGCTCTGGGGCGCACGTGGTATGGGTAAATCCAGCCTTGTCAAAGCGGTACATGCGGATGTTCATGCAGCACATGAAGCATTGCGGATTGTCGAGTTACAGCGTGAGGACCTGCCATCAGTTGGCCGATTGCTCAATCTTCTGCGCGGCGCTGAGCAGCGCTTTATCCTGTTCTGCGACGACCTGAGCTTTGGTCATGATGATGCCCATTACAAATCTCTCAAGGCGGTGTTGGATGGTGGAATTGAAGGGCGGCCAGAGAATGTCGTGCTTTACGCCACCTCGAACCGACGCCACCTGATGCCACGGGACATGATTGAAAATGAACGCGGCTCGGCGATCAATCCCGCTGAAGCTGTGGAAGAAAAGGTGTCACTTTCTGATCGTTTTGGCCTGTGGCTGGGCTTTCATGCCTGTGATCAGGATCAGTATCTGGCGATGATCCGGGGCTATTGTGATGCGCACGGCGTTGAGATTGCCGATGATGTGCTCCGGGCTGAAGCCATCGAATGGCAGGCCACACGCGGGGCGCGATCAGGGCGGGTGGCGTGGCAGTATTTTGTCGATCTTGCCGGGCGCAAGGGCGTGCATCTCTGAGCGGAGCAACTCGCGCGCCGAACCAGTCAGTTCTCCAAATCCCGTGCTGTGGCGTGGGAACCAGATCAAAACGGCTAAATCTCTGATCCACGGGGTTATGGTCCGCCATGACCCCTGCTGGATCAGTTGATAAAGGGTGCCGGATCGACGCTGTCAAAGCCTTTGCGGACCTCGAAATGCACATAGGCGTCATCGCCGCTGCGCAACTTGGCGATCTGTTGACCGCGCGAAACAGTATCGCCTTTCTTGACGCTGACGCCGGTGACATTGGCATAGACCGTCAACAGGTTGCCAGCGTGGCGCACGACGACAATTGGCACGCCCTCGGCGCTTTTGGTGATCGCGGCCACGGTCCCGCTGTCAGCGGCTTTGACCGGGGCACCAGCGGCGGCCTTGATGTTGATGCCTTCGTTCTTGCCCTTGGAATAGCCGCGAATGATGCTGCCCAGAACCGGGGTCTGCATCTTTGTGGCTTTCGCAGGCTTGGTGGTCTGACCCACGTCTGCCACGGGTTTGGTTGGCGCGGTTGCGGCCGGCAGCGGCTTGGCGGTTGAATCCTGCGGCAAGGGTTTGGCCGCCGAGGGCGGGGTGGGCGTGGGGCTGCCTGCACCGGGAAGCGTGGTCGTGACCGGGGCCGCAGCAGTACGGCTTGGCGGATTTTGCTGCGGTACCGGGATCAGCAGAAACTGTCCCGCGCGGATCGCGAAATCAGGACCAAGGCCGTTCCATTCGGCCAATGCCTTGACCGGAACGCCATAAAGGCGCGCAACGGTATAGGCGGTTTCGCCCCGTTCAACGCGGTGACGTACGGGTTCTTTGCCGGTCTGCGCTGCCGGTTGGTTTGCCGGTGGCAACGTGGCGGTCTGAACACCGGGGGTTGCGGGGGCGCGGGCAATCGCCCCGCCTGCAATCGCCGAAATATCAACAGGCTGGATCGGTCCGGTCCCCAAGGCCCCGGTCGCGGGTGATGGCTCTGCGACACGGTTGGGCAGGGCAATGATCTCGTCCTGGCGCAGCGGCACGTTTGGTTCGATCCCGTTGTAGCGGGCCAAAGCAGTGGTATCGGCCCCGATCCGGGCGGCAACATCGGCAAGGGTGTCGCCGCGCCGCGCAACGGCGACCTGATAATTCGGATACGAAATGACACCGCGATTGTCCGGGCTGGGGCGTGCTGCCAGCGGTCCGGTGGCGGCTTGGGCGGTGCTAAACCCGCCCCCAACGCCGCGCAGATCAAAATCAAGTGGCTGACCTTCGCAACCGGCCAATAAAATGGCACTGGCCCCGGCCAGCAGGGTCAACCGCGTCTGGCGGCGCGAAATGGTGTGGCGCATCTGCTTGTCCTCATTAACATCGACCCCCCGTGTAATCCGGGAGTTTTGCGTACCTTAACCTATTTATGTGTCTTTGCCCAACCCTTCTAGCAAGGGAACAAAGCGCACGGCACGCAATTCGTCATATTCCAGACCATCGGCGGTTTTTCGCACTCGGATCAGGTGCTGCACGGCATCAGACTGCCCCACGGGGACGACCATGATGCCGCCTTCCTTGAGTTGGGCCAGCAAAGGTCCGGGTGGGTCTTCTGCCGCTGCGGTCACGATGATGCGGTCAAACGGGGCCTGTTCGGCCAGTCCAAATGATCCATCGGCGGTGATCGCCGTGATGTTGTTCAAATCAAGTCTCTCAAAGATCTCCCGCGCCTCACGGACCAACCGGCGGTGGCGGTCGATGGTATAGACCCGCCGCGCCAGTTTGCTCAGGATTGCGGCCTGATATCCAGATCCGGTCCCGATTTCCAACACCTTGTCACGGGGGCTTATTTCTAGGGCCTGGGTCATCAACCCAACAACCGAAGGCTGGCTGATGGTCTGGCCACATGCAATCGGCAGCGGCATGTCTTCGTAGGCCCGTTCGGCAAAGAGGCCACGGATGAACGGGCCACGGTCCACGGATTCCATCGCGGACAAGACCCGCGCGTCCGTCACACCCTTTGAACGCAGCGCATAAAGGAACTGCATTTTGCGTTCCGCCTCGCTGTCGGCGGTTTCATTCATGTGTTGATGCCTGCGTGTGCGTCCAGCACCGCGTGATCCGTCAGATCCGCGCGCATTGGCGTGACCGAGACATAGCCGTCCAAGTTCACCGCCGCGTCAGAGGCATCGGCGGTGCGCACGGTCTGATCGCCCCCCCTGATCCAGAGGAACCGGCGACCCGAGGGCGAGAGATGCGGTTCTGTCGAAAACCCGGTGCCGGGGCGCATGCCCTGGGGGGCCACGCGGATGCCTGCAACGTTCGCTGCGGCCACGGGCGGGAAATTCACGTTGTAAAACAGACGGTAGCCGGTTTCATCACCAGATGTGTGCGCCAATATGCGACGCACCACATCCACGCCGTAGCTGGCTGCCGCCTCAAACGGGTTGTCCAGATCGCGGTTGCCCGGCCCATAATATTGCGACAGCGCAATGGCGGGCAGCCCTTGCAGGGCCGCTTCCATCGCCGCACCAATGGTGCCGGAATAAAGCGTGTTCTCAGCCGAATTATTACCCCGGTTGACGCCCGAGAGGACCAGATCGGGCGGTGCGGCGGTCATTGCGTCATGGATCGCGGCCAGCACGCAATCGGCGGGGGACCCTTCGGCGGCAAAGACGCGTGCGCCCAGTTGGCTGATCATCATCGGATGGGTGTAGCTGATGCAGTGACCCACGCCCGATTGTTCGAAGGCCGGTGCACAGGTCCAGACCTCGCCGTCGGATCCGGCCAGTTCCGTCGCGATGTCGTGCAAGACGGACAGACCCGGTGCGTTGATGCCGTCGTCATTGGTGATAAGAATGCGCATGAATTGTCCCTTTTTCCCTTGATAAGCGAGGGGTGCACGCGCGGCAAGCGTGGTGCCGCGGTATTTGAAAAAGGGTGAAGCCTAGAGTTGCGTCAAAACCGCAGATGCTTGTGCATGTGGGTCGAAAAGCACCGCGCGGTCCTCGCCGGGGAAAAACCGGGCACGGGTGGCTGTTGGCATCGGCTCGGGCGTGAGGATGTGTACTTTGGGTCCGATCTTGTCGGTCTCACTTTGCCAGGACCGGGCCAGCGCGATCTGGGCGGCCTTGGTTGCGCCATAGCTGCCAAAGAATTTCTGACCGCCGCGCGGATCGTCAAAAAAGACGGCCTGACCGCCATGACCCAGAAGCGGTGCGACAAAGGTGATCAGTGTCGCTGTGGCGGTGATGTTGCCGGCAATCGATTTGGCCATATCCTTGGCGTCAACATGGTCGGTTGGGGTGAGGGGGGCGGCATGAATGGCGGTGTGCAGCCAGAGATCAAGATTGCCCCAACGGTCGTAAATCCCACGGCACAAGGTCGCCATTGCATCGGTGTTGGTGATGTCCATCGGGGCAAGCGTTGCTGAGCCGCCTTTGGCTTTGATGCGGTCGTCCAGGTCTTCGAGCGCGCCGGTTGTGCGTGCCACGGCGATGATGTGGTGCGTGGGGACCAGCGCCTCGGCCAGAGCGGCACCAAGGCCGCGCGATGCGCCTGTGATCAATGCGGTTTTTGTCATGCCCTGCGCTTTGCACCGCAGGTGCCTGCGCGTCAAGGGGGGGCTTAGGCTTTGGGCATTTTCATCACTTTTGATTTGCCGCCGCGCGACAAAATCAAACTGTCTTTGCTGATCGCTTCGACCAGACCACCGTTAAAGCTGTCGCCGACGGTAACCCGCGCAATATCGCCATTGCCTTCGCGCACCAGCGCGCTGAGGCCGGCGTCGCTGCCAAAGATGCCAATGACTGTCACCGGGTTCAGTGCCACACTTTCGGTTGCAATTTTTGCCACGCTTGCTGGGGTTGGCAGGTTTTTTTCTTTCGAGGCCATTTTCGTACTTTCCGGCGCATTCGCAGACGCGATGCGCGACTCAGGTGTTGATTATGCTGCGGTGCAGCTAACAACGCGGTGGGGCATGCGAAAGAGGGGGGACATTGCATCGGCCAAAGCCCGCCGGTGGGGCCGGGATCATGGGTTCAAGGGGCCGTGCGGCTTTTGGTGCGGTGATAGGTAAATGTCATATCAGCCAGATGCGCGATGGCCTGCTCAGGCAGGGGCGCATCAAGGGCAACTGCCAGATGACGCTGACCATCATTTTCGGGCAGATCGGGGTAGAGCATTTGCATCCGGGCGGCCAGATCGGTTTTACAATCCACATAGAGCGACAACCGGCTGGGGTATTTTGGGGACCAGTCGATCCGCAAGGTTGACCCGGTGCGGGGCTTCATGGGGCACCACGATGGCTGTCCCCATTTCAGGGTCTCGTCCAAAGGACCTGCTCCGGTCTTTTCCGCCACGTCATGAAACATCGCGCGGCAGTGCCAAAGGGTGCGCTGCGCAGGCTCAGACCATCGTGCAATCCGCATCAGCAGGGGCGAGGGTGCGTTTTCCATTGCGGGACTATGCCAGTTCCTGCTGACAGAAAACGGCAGTGGCGTTACTCAGCCGCCGGTTTCATCTCAAATCCCTGATCAATTTGATCCGCAGGGGTCACCGGATATTCGCCAGAAAAACAGGCATCGCAGTATTGCGGGCATTTTGCATTGCGGCCACCCGCCTCTCCGACAGCGCGGTAAAGCCCGTCGAGTGAGATGAACTTGAGGCTGTCGACCTGCAAATGATCGCGCATCTCATCCTCTGACATGGTCGCCGCCAGCAGCTTTTCACGCTGCGGTGTATCGACGCCATAAAAGCAGGGCCATGCGGTCGGAGGGCTGGCAATGCGGAAATGCACCTCGGCAGCGCCGGCATCAAGGATCATTTCCTTTATCTTGCGGCTGGTCGTGCCGCGCACAACACTGTCGTCCACCAGAATGACCCGTTTGCCCTTGATCAGCGCGCGGTTGACGTTGAGTTTCAGGCGCACGCCCATGTTGCGGATCTGCTCTGTCGGCTCAATGAAGGTGCGGCCCATGTATTGGTTGCGGATGATGCCCATCGCATAGGGAATACCGGATTCGAGGCTGTAGCCGATGGCGGCGGGTGTGCCGGAATCTGGGACAGGACAGACCAGATCAGCATCAACCGGGCTTTCCTTGGCCAATTCGCGGCCAATCGCCTCGCGGGTTTCATAAACGCTGCGCCCGCCAAGGATGCTGTCGGGGCGGCTGAAATAGACATGTTCAAAGATGCAGAACCGTGGGGCGACGCGGCGGAACGGGAAATGCGATTCGACGCCCTTGCTGGTGATCACAACCATTTCGCCCGGCTCAATCTCGCGGACAAACTCGGCCCCAATGATGTCGAGCGCGCAGGTTTCGGAACTGAGCGCCCAGCCATCGCCGATCTTGCCCAGAACCAGCGGACGCACGCCCAGTGGATCGCGCACGCCGATCAGTTTGGTGCGGGTCATCGCAACCACCGAAAACGCCCCCTCGACCCGGCGCAGCGCGTCTTCCATCCGTTCAGGAATGTTGCGCTGCAGGGACCGCGCCATCAGGTGGATGATACATTCGCTGTCCGAGGAGGACTGAAATATGCTGCCCCGTTCAATGAGTTCTCGGCGCAGGGCATTGGCGTTGGTGATGTTTCCGTTGTGGGCAATGGCGGCACCGCCCATGGCAAACTCACCAAAGAAGGGCTGTACGTCACGGATTGCTGTGGGCCCCTTGGACCCTGATGTGGAATAGCGGACATGCCCGATGGCCAATTCGCCCGGTAGCGTCTCCATCACCTTTTGCGAGGTAAAATTATCGCGGACATAGCCAAAGCGGCGTGCGGATTGGAAGCCCATCGCGGGATCGTGGCTGACGATGCCGCCTGCCTCCTGTCCGCGGTGTTGCAGGGCGTGCAGGCCAAGTGCCACAAAATTGGAGGCATCGGCCAGATTGACGACGCCGAAAATGCCGCATTCTTCTTTCAGCTTATCCTCGTCGTCCCCATCGCGCAGATAGGACGTATCGAATGGATGGGCGGGTGGCATGATCTTGGCAGAGGCTTTGGGCGTGTTTTGGGTCACGGGGTGGCAGCTCCGAATCCGACAAACTGGATAGTGCCTGTTTAGGGGCAATGGAGGCGGGTGTCACCCCGCAACACAACCCTCAGGCACAAGAGATTGCACCGTGTGGCACCGCCGCAAGCGCAATGATCGGGCTGTCGCCGTTATCGAATTTACTCAACTCAGCCTGCGTAGGGATATGATCGCCAATATGCGCTGTTTTATGCTGGTCGCGCAAAAGCAAAGGACCGCCCATCGGTCTTATGCGCCCGCATGGTTACTGACCGCAGTTGCCCACCAAAGCTTCATAGCGGGTGGTGATCCAGCCCAAAGCTTCTTCTGGGTTCTTTTCCTCGATTTGCCCGGTAAAGCGGCCAAAAACCGCAGCGGAGCGGCTTTCGTCGACGATGGTGAACTTTTGACCGGTGATCACCGTGTCATAGACAAAGAACGCAACCGCAACCAGCAAGACGCCGCGGACAACCCCAAAGATAAAGCCAAGGCCCTGATCGGCCCCGCCAAAGATCGACCGTTGAACAAGCGATGAAAAGAGCGGCGTGAACAAGGACACCACGATAAGCGCAATGGCAAAGACGATGGCAAAGGCACCGATGATCGACAGCTCACAGCTGTCCGCCAAGAATTCGCCCACCACCGGAATTTCGCGCACCAGCGGTTCAACCTGTGGGGCAAAAAGAAACGCCAGAACAGCGGCAGCGATCCAGCCGACAATCGCCATCAGTTCGCGCACCAGCCCACGGCCATAGGCCAACAGCGCGGACAGCACGATGACCAATGCCACCACACCATCAATAATGGTAAAACCTTCCATGCGCTTCCTGCCCTTTTAATGGAGGCGGTCAGCCCGCCCCGAATATTTCGCCTACAAACCCGGTCAGATCGCTCATTTGATTGAGCGTTATGCCGTTTACACCTACAGATTTTCCACCGAGGGGTGCAATGGCGCTGGTAAAACCAAGTTTTTGCGCCTCTTTCAACCTATTTTCGGTCTGCGACGCCGGACGCAAAGCACCTGACAGGCTTATTTCCCCAAAAACAACAGTTTCTGCGGGTAATGCCACATCTTCTCGTGCCGATAGTAACGCAGCGGCAACAGCCAGATCGGCAGCCGGTTCAGAGATTTTCATGCCGCCCGCAACATTGAGATAAACATCAAGCCCGGCAAACGGGATGCCACAGCGCGCCTCAAGCACGGCCAATATCATTGCAAGGCGGCCCGAATCCCATCCGACAACCGTGCGGCGGGCTTGCGAATGCGGCGAGGGCGCGACAAGCGCCTGTAATTCGCAAAGCACGGGCCGGGTGCCTTCGATACCGGCAAAGACCACAGACCCGGCGGTGGGTTTGCCCCGCTCGCTCAGGAACAGGGCTGAAGGGTTGGTGACTTCGGCCAGTCCGGCACCGGTCATCTCGAACACACCGATCTCATCTGCGGGGCCAAAACGGTTTTTGACGCTGCGCAGGATGCGAAACTGATGGCCGCGTTCGCCTTCGAAATAAAGGACAGTGTCAACCATATGTTCGACCACGCGGGGGCCCGCGATCTGGCCGTCCTTGGTGACATGGCCCACCAGAACAACCGATGTCCCTTTGCGTTTGGCAAACGTGGTCAGTTCATGGGCCGCTGCGCGCACCTGGCTGACCGAGCCGGGGGCGGATTCGACGTTATCGGCCCACATCGTCTGAATGGAATCGATGATGGCAAGTTGTGGCTTCTCGGCCTCAAGCGTGGTCAGAATATCGCGCAGGTTGGTTTCAGCGGCCAATTTGACCGGTGCATCGGTTAACCCCAGACGCTGGGCGCGCATGCGGACCTGCGCGCTGGCTTCTTCGCCGCTGACATAGATGGTTTTCAAGCCGTTCTTGGCAAAATGCGCCGCCGCTTGCAGCAACAGTGTCGATTTGCCAATGCCCGGATCACCCCCAACCAAAATCGCCGATGCCGGCACCAGACCACCGCCCAACACGCGGTCAAGCTCAGTGATGCCCGATTGGCTGCGCGGCGGGGGGGCTTCTTCTGTGGACAGATCGCTGAGGTGCATGGCGGCACCGCGTTTGGCCCCAAGTGATTTGCTGGGCGGCCCTGACGAGATGCCTTTGTCTTGCTGAATGGTGTTCCAATCGCCGCAGCCATCACAACGGCCTGACCATTTGTTAAAGCTTGCGCCGCAGGACGTGCATGAAAATGTGGTGGTGGATTTGGCCATGATGCCTTTTGGCGCAGGCACCGGGTGGCGTCAAAGGAAAACCAAAGCAGCGCGGCCTGATTGTAGTTATTCCGTTCTTGGGATGTTTCGATCGTCGGGCTGATCGGCAATCGAAACCTTTGACCGTTCAGTCCGCCAACTGATGAAAAGTGAGGCAAGGATACAGGCGGTGAACATATAGAGGCCCCAGGCCACCTCAATCCGGCCAATGCCGATGCCTTTGGTCAAGGTGATGTAAAGCGCGATCAGAAAAATGTCGGCCATCGCCAGCTTGCCCAAAAGGTTCAGCGCCGGCAGCAGTCGTTGACTGAGCAGCTTGAAATGCACCAATGCCAGACCGATGGTTTTGAGGTAGGGCGCGAAAAGCGCAAATGCCGTGACCACCAGCGCCAGAAAGATGTCCGAGGCCCAGAGCGATTGCAGCCCCGTCAGCACCGAAATTTCATCAAGTGAAAAAAGCGGCAACAACCCCGCCCGCATCAGCGGCGCGGTCCAGGCGATAGGGTACAAAATCAGGAGCGAAAGGTTCAGGAATTTAATCAGTCTGCTGTTCATGATGTCAGATAAATCCGGTCATACCGCGCACCAAGCGACGTCAGGATTTCATAGCCGATGGTGCCCGCAAACGTGGCCACGCTGTCGACTGATTGGTGCAAACCGATCAGCTGCAAATGGTCGGGGGTGGTGGCCAACGCGCTGATGTCGACCGTAATCAAATCCATCGACACCCGGCCAATCACCGGCACCTTTGCGCCCTCATGTGTCAGCACCGCGTTCGCGCCCATTGCCCGGACCAGCCCGTCGGCATAGCCCGCAGCGATTGTCGCAACCCGCGTGTCCCTGGCCGCCGTGTAGGCATTTGCATATCCGACGGTTTCACCGGCAAGCACATCGCGTACCTGAATGACAGGAATGTCGAGAGCAATCACCGGCGTTGCATCCACAAATGGCAGCCCACCATAGAGGCCGACACCGGGGCGGGTCAGATCAAAGTGATAGTCTGGTCCCAGAAATATCCCGCCCGTTGCCGCCAGCGACCGGGGTGCGTCGATACCGGCTGTCATCTCATCGAACACCCGCAATTGCTGTGCATTCATCGGATGCTCTGGCGTGTCGGCGCAGGCCAGATGCGACATCACAAGTGTCGGACGCTGCGCCAGAGCAATGTCACGCAGGGCGGACCATTCGGCAGGTTCCATGCCCAAACGGTTCATGCCGCTGTCCAATTGCAAGCCAAATGGATGCCCGGGCAAGGCCTCGACGTGCATCAGCAATTGATCGACCGAATTGATCATTGGCGTCAGGTCAGCCGCGCGGATCAGATCGGCGTCACCGGCCATGTGCCCTGAAAAGACGCTGATCGAAGGGCCGGGGCCAAGGACGCGGCGCAGGGCCACGCCTTCGCTTGCCATGGCAACAAAGAACTGACGCGCGCCTGCGGCGGCCAGCGTGGGTCCGGCTTTGGCGATGCCAAGACCGTAGGCATCTGCCTTGACGACGGCGGCGGTTTCAACTTCCGTTGCGCGATCCAGCGCGCGCCAGTTGGCGTCGAGGGCGGACAGGTCAATCGTAAGTGTTGCAGAAGTCATAGATGCGTTTTGACAGGATGCGCGGCAAGGTCAAGATGCCTGCATTGCCCGGCGCAGCGCCATGCTTGCCTCAATCCCGGCCAGCAGCGCAATAAGCACCAGCACCGACGCCGCGCCCCATTCGGTCAGCATCCACCCCGCAATTAGTGGAAAGCCAAAGATGCCGACAAAGTAGGTCAGCGCAAAAAGCTGCAATGTCTGGGGGCCGATGTCGTTGTCAGCGTCGTTGGCGGCCATTGCCACAAGGATCGGGTAAGACACGCCGTATCCGAGGCCAAAAAGCACCGCCACGGTCAGATACAAGACCACCGAACTGCCACTGAACATGAACAAAATGATGCTGGCACACATGATGTATTGCAACATCGCAATGGTGCGATAGGGCGTGGCCCCACCTTTGAATTTCGCAAGGATCAGACGGAAGACAATGACCGTCACCGTGTAGGCCAGAAAGAAGTTGGCGTAGTTCAGCCCGCGTGCATCGGCATATACTGTTTGAAAATTGTTCAACCCGGCAAAGACACAGGCCCCTAAAAACACCATGATGACGGGGGTACGCGCCCTGGAGGCAAAGATGCGCCCCAGCACCGCCACCGTGATGCGCGAGGACGCCTCTGGACCGGGCACAAGCGCATGTCTGTGCACCGGTATTCTGAGCAGGAAAAACAATGCCGCACTCAGCGTGCACAGGGTGGCAGTGGCATAAAACGCATCCGATATCGTGAAACCCCGCGCCTCAAGCACGGAGGCCAGCACGGGCGACAACCCGAAACCCGCCATGACAAAGACCGACAGCAAGGTGAAATAACGCACCCGTTCATCGGCGCGCACCAGACGGGTCAACACGATGGGCCCCAGTGAATAGGTCAGCCCCCAGCCAAAACCCAGCAGGGCGCTGGCCAGAACAAGGGCAGGCCCGACTGAGGAGGTCCAGCCAAACAAGAACAACGACGCGGCAATCGCCAGACACGCCAGGCCAAGTGCGCGCAGCCGCCCCAAGGCATCCGACAGATGGCCAGAAAAATAGACCGTGATCAACGTGGTGATGGCGGTGACAAACAACATCGCCCCAACCGTTTTTTCGCTGGCCCCGAATGCATCAAAGAGGCGCGGCAACATAAAGGTCAGCCCATAAGCCCCGGCTTGGAAAAAGACCGCAAGAAAGAACAGGGTAAATGTTGTTGTGCGCGACATTAGGGTGATCCTTGGGCGGGGCTGAGCAGGGCGCGCAGTGCAGGGGGTGTTAAAGCGGGGGCCCAACCTAACGTCAATGGCGACAAATGACGTGGGGCGGCATAGCATTATGGTCATGACCCGGTTCAAGATCATGTTTTCGCATGCAGGTGTCGCCCTTATGGGCGCGACCTGTCTGATTGCGTTTGGCGCGATGGCGCTGGCGGCCCCGGCTTGGGTCTGGCTGTTGGTGCCGCTGGGCGTCGTTGCGCAGATGATGAACGAATACAACCTGCACCGCTATGTGTTCCATCTGGCACCACCCCGCAGCCAATGGGCGTTTGATCTGCTTTACCGGGCGCATTACGGGCATCACGATTTCCCCACCAATCACGGGCTGTTCTTTGTGCCGGTCTGGGTGGCATTGCCGATGCTCGTGTTCAACTTTGGCCTTGTCTGGAGCCTCATGGCGATGATTGGCGTTGATGCAGCGTTCTGGGTCGCGGTGGCAATCGTGCCCTGCGGTGGTGTGCTGACCTTCATGGGGTACGAATGGTTCCATATGACCGCGCACCTGAGCCTGCCGAAAACAAGGGTGGAACGGCATGTGACGACCCTGCACAACCAGCATCATTTTCGCGACTTCAGCAAATGGTTTCACGTCAGCCCCGGTGGTCAGATCATTGACCGTGCCATGGGGACGGACATCGACCGCGAGGCGTTGAAATCACAGCAGCGGATTGAGTTCATCCGCACCTTGGGTATGGCACCCGATGATCCGCGCTTGGTGGCCGCGCGGGCGAAATTTGCCTCAAAATACCGGCTGTCAGCGGTGGAGATTGAGCGCGCTGCTGTCAGCTAGCGAACTCGGATCTGTTTTCGTCAAACGGAACGAGGTGTTCGCCCTTGGATCAGAATTCCTGATCACCAGCACCCTGTTGCCATGGTTTGACAAGATTACCAAAGCGGGTAAAGCGCCCTTCAAAACTCAGGTCAACGCTGCCGATGGGGCCGTGACGCTGCTTGCCGATCACCACCTCGGCGCGGCCATGCAGGCGCTCCATCTCTTCTTGCCAGCGCGCCATCGCCTCTAGATCATGATCGCCGGGTTTTTCGCGTTCTTTGTAATATTCCTCGCGGAACACGAACATCACCACATCCGCATCCTGTTCAATTGACCCGGATTCGCGCAGGTCGCTCAGTTGCGGGCGCTTGTCCTCGCGGTTTTCGACCTGACGGCTGAGCTGTGACAGGGCGATGACCGGGATGTCCAGTTCCTTGGCGATGGCCTTGAGGCCCATGGTGATCTCGGAAATTTCGTTCACCCGGTTTTCGTTTTTGCCGGTGCCGCGGACCAGTTGCAGGTAGTCCACAATCAACACGTCCAGCCCATGGGTGCGTTTCAGACGCCGGGCGCGGGCGGCCAGTTGGCTGATTGGCAGGGCGGGCGTGTCATCGATGAAAAGCGGGCAGGCTTCCAAGGCTTTGGCGGCATCGACGAAGCGGCGGAATTCTGATTCCGTCATGTCACCCGAGCGGATTTGCTGGCTGGGTATTTCGGCGGCTTCTGACAGGATACGCGCGGCCAATTGTTCGGCGCTCATTTCGAGGCTGTAAAACCCGACAACGCCGCCATCAATCGCGCCCTCGGTCCCGTCCGGCTTCATCCCACGTTTGTAGGCCTTGGCCACGTTGAAGGCGATGTTGGTGGCCAGCGACGTCTTGCCCATTGACGGACGTCCGGCGAGGATCAAAAGGTCAGACCGGTGCAACCCGCCCAACATCTTGTCCATGTCGATCAGCCCGGTAGACACACCTGAAAGCCCACCATCACGCTGATAGGCCGCATTGGCGACATTAACAGCGTCAGTTACAGCCTTGAGAAAGCTTTGAAAACCGCTTTCGGACTGGCCTTGCTCTGCCAGCTTGTAAAGCTCCTGTTCGGCCTCGACGATCTGTTCGCGCGGCTCTGACGCCACGTCGACCTGAGCGGCCTTGGCCGAGATGTCGCGCCCCAGTTGGATCAGGTCCCGGCGCACCGCCAGATCATAGATCATCTGGGCATAATCGCGCACCGCAAAGGCACTGATTGCGGCACCTGCGAGGCGGGCCAGATAGGCCGGGCCGCCAAGCTCTTTCAGCCCCTCGTCGTCCTCCATGAACGCCTTGAGCGTCACCGGCGAGGCAAGATTGTTCTTGGCAATACGGGTCGCCGCAATGTCATAGATGCGGGCATGAACGGGGTCGTAAAAATGTTTGGCACCAATGATCGAGGCCACCCGATCATAGATGTCATTGTTGGTCAGGATCGCGCCCAGAAGCTGCTGTTCGGCCTCAATGGAATGCGGCATTGTCTCAGGTGCCTGCACGGCGATCTGGTTCGCGTTCAGCGATGTAATTTCATTCATGGTGCTGCCCCTTTTTGCCCTGCTGTGTCATAGCCAGCGGGTGGATGCGGCGCAAATTGTATGTTTTCTGTGGAGAACCTGTGGGAAACCCCGCGCGCACCATATCTTGCATCACGGCGGGGCATCACGTCAACATGGAGTAGGGGGATGCCCTAGGCTTTGCGGGCATCCTGCCATTTTTTTGGGGCGTTCAGGAAGGTTTCCACTTCTGCGAGCGTGGCCGCGTCAAAGGCCCCCTGGGCCTTTGCTTCGGCCAGTACGTCCCACCATGTGCACAGGTGATGCAACGCAACCCCATGATCACCCAACGTATTTTCGGTCTGCGGAAAGATATCGTAATAGAAAATCACTGCCGTGTGCCCGCAGGTGGCCCCGGTTTCACGAATCGCATCCACAAAGCTCAGCTTTGATCCGCCATCGGTGGTCAGATCCTCGACCAGCAGCACGCGCTGACCGGGGGACATGTCGCCCTCAATGCGGGCGTTGCGGCCATAGCCTTTGGGTTTCTTGCGCACATAGGTCATCGGCAGTCCCATGCGTTCGGCGACCATGGCGGCAAAAGGGATACCGGCGGTCTCACCCCCTGCGATGTTGTCAAAGGCCTCAAACCCCGCGTTCCGCATCACAGTGACGGTCATGAAATCCATCAGCGTGGCGCGAATGCGCGGATGGCTGATCAGCTTGCGACAGTCGATGTAGGTGGGGCTGGGCAGGCCGGAGGCCAGGGTGAACGGCTCTTCAGCGTTGAAATGCACCGCCTTGATCTCAAGCAGCATCCGGGCGGTGAGGCGGGCCATTTCTTGTGGCGAAGGGTAGCTGGTGGGGATCATCTGGGGCGTCCTTTGCGGGCGGGGTATTTGTGTATTTGAAGAACAATGAAACTTAAGGTGTCCAGTGCAGCGGCATTGCAGGATCAAAGACAGTTACGGGGCCATCGGGGGTGTCGATATGGTCAGGATAATCGGGGGTCTTTCGGATCAGCGTGACGGTTGTGTCATTCACCGGCAGTCCATAAAACGCGGGTCCGTTGAGGGACGTGAACGCCTCAAGCCGGTTCAATGCGCCTTCCTGTTCAAAGACTTCTGCGAGAATTGAAAGGGTGTTGGGGGCGGTGAAACACCCCGCACAGCCGCAGGGCAGCAATTTGCTGGCATCCGTATGCGGTGCTGAATCCGTGCCCAGGAAAAACCGCGCATCGCCAGATGTGGCAGCGGCGCGCAGGGCCAGGCGGTGGACCTCGCGTTTTGCGACCGGAAGGCAATAGTAATGCGGTTTGATGCCGCCCGCGAGGATGTGGTTGCGGTTGATCACAAGGTGGTGGGTTGTGATGGTGGCCGCGAGATTTTTGTCGGCGCTGCGCACATAGTCAGCAGCGTCCGATGTGGTAATGTGCTCCATGATCACTTTGAGCATAGGATGCGCGCGGCGAATGGGGTCAAGCACCCGGTCGATGAACACCGCCTCGCGGTCAAAGATATCGACGGCCGCATCCGTGACTTCGCCATGCGTACAAAGCGGCAGGCCAATTTCAGCCATTTTTTCAAGCACAGGTGCCACTTTGTCAAAATTGGACACACCGCTTGCTGAATTGGTTGTGGCACCGGCGGGGTAAAGTTTGACCGCATGGATCACGCCCGCCGCATGGGCCGCCGCTACATCGGCCGGATCGGTATTTTCGGTCAGGTAAAGCGTCATCAACGGAGTGAAATCCGCACCTTTCGGCAGCGCGCCTATGATCCGGTCCCGGTAGGCGCGTGCATCAGCACCCGTCACCACAGGCGGCACCAGATTGGGCATGATGATCGCACGGGCGAAATGAGCGGCGGTGTGCGGCAACACGGCGCGCAGCATGTCGCCATCGCGCAGGTGCAGGTGCCAGTCATCAGGACGGCGCAATGTCAGGGTTTGTGTCATGCGCGTCGGGCTATCACAGGCCCGCTTGCGCTTCTAGTCTTGTTGTTCAGCCTGACGCGCTTGTAACTGTGTGAGTTTCGCCGAAAACATCCGCGCGCGCATTCGGCTTGTCACGTTTTTGCACAGGGCGATGATCAGTGTCTCCCGATCGCCGTCATCAAGGGCGGTCAGCAGATTGCGCAGGTAGTGCCGGTAGTCCCGGCGGGCGCGGTAAAGGGCGGCAAAGGTTGCCTCGTTAAGCGTCCCGTCAGCGGCGGCCAAAAGCAGAGGCGCAAGTTGTGACATTTCCATCAGATCGGTTTGCAGGGCATCGCCCATAAACCGCATCCGCAGTTTTGTGACATTGGGCCGGGTGAACAGCGCGGCGTGCATGGCATCCAGATTTTCACGCGGATCATATAGAACAAAGGCCTGGTCGGCGGCGTCGAGCATGTCCGGGGCAAAACCATAGCGCGAGGTGAAATCATGGATGCGCATGTCCGCAAAACGGTGATCCCATTCGGTGATGCGCGGATCAAGCGTGGCCTGGGGTTGGACCACCACCACCTTTGCGGCGGGGGCCGCGATCGAATAGGCCGCAGCAGCATAGCCACATGGGCCTGCGCCGTAAAAAATGACGGTATCGAATTCATCAAAGAACCCGTCATCAATCAGCCGGTCAAAATAGCCGTAAACCGCTTTGTCGCGAAACCATGTGTCGCCGTCACTGGCCACGCATAAATGCGACCAGCCATGATCGCGCAGCATTTCCCAGCCGAACGGTTGCGCCAGTTCAGAAAGTGCGTGCATGCCTTGCAGTGTTTCAAAGGTAACCAGCAATGTGGTGCCCTCTTCGATGAAGGTCGCGAAATGGTTTTTGCCAAGCTGTTGGAAATACCCGTCTTCTTCGGTAATTTGCGCCACAGCCTGCAGCCAGTCCTGCTTTGGCAGGTCCACAAGCGATGTGCTTAATGTGGGCGTCTGATCCGTCATTGCCGCGTCCTCAATATTCGAAATGGCGTTATTTTTTGTGCCAATTGCACGATTCATAGCGCCGCAATACGGCGAAATTGGGGAAAATGCGTGTGGAATTGATGCGGTCAGGCGTCCATTTTTCGGGCGAGGTTGGCGTGGTGCATCAGAAAACGCGCGGTCTTTTGATCCAGCGGTTGTGTGGGGGGTGCCATCAAAAGGCGGCCAAAGAGAGCGCGAAATGGCTCTTGCTGCAAGAGCGCGTCAAAGCGGGCCTTGCGCCATTCTACAGCGGCGGTGTGCAGGGGGCCAAGCACCCTGTCCGATTTCAGTTCGGCGAGAATGGCATTTCGCGCAGGCGCGGTGGTCTGGATGGACGTGTCTTCGTCGGTGTTGAAATTTCGCTCAACCCAGTAATCCAGCCCCAAAAGGTGGTCTGAATGCACCGCACGGCCCCGGTCGGCCTTGAGCACATAGGTTTCCATCGCACCCAGCGGATAGTGGTTCAGCTGCACCAGCCCATAATTGTCACGGCCAAAGTTGGAAAAGATGCGCTTGGTTTTGAACAGATCGGGCAGGGGGCGGCCATGGCCATCAAACCAACGTGCCTGATCAAGGCGGGATGTGTCGGGGCTGCGGGGCCGGTGCACACCGGGTTTTTTGTAGGTGCCGTCGTTGCGATAAAGCGTTTTGAACATCGCAGATCGCCACGGCCAGTGCATCACATTGGGCGCGCATCGGGTGAATGTTTCGGTCACAGGGGCGTCTTGATAGCGGACCTGACCTGATGCGCCAAAAAGCCGCCAGGTGAGTGTGATCGCCGTGGCCTCGGGCAGCGCCGCGTGCAGGGCGTTTAAGGTTTGATCGCCGGCGTGAATGTTGACAAATTCATCTACGTCCAGTGGCAGGATCCAGTCGGCCTTTCTGACCTGATCCATGTTCGCCGCAGATTTCAGGGCGGTGAATTGAATGCCCGCCTTGTCGAAAGGGCCGTTGTTGCGGACGTGGGTCAGCCCCCCCATTGCGTCCAGTCGGTCAAGTATTGTGTCCGTGCCATCATCGCAATCGTTTGAAAAAACGACAAAATCGTCGAAACCCAGCGCACGGTGATGGGCGAGCCATTCGAGCAGAAATGCGCCTTCGTTGCGGACACATAAAAGGGCAAGATGGGTCAACGGCTCACCATTCCGTGCGAAAACACACGACCTTGTTGGTCGATGCACGGTGATAATAGGCCAATCCAGCATCCATGAACGCCTTGAACACCGTGTTCACACCTTCTGGGCCGATCCATTGGGGGTGCAATTCGATGACGGCGGCGCGCAGGCCGGTCAAATCAAGCGTCGGGATCAGATCAACTTCGGCCCCTTCGATGTCACAGATCAGCACATTGGCACCGATTTCCTTGAAAACGGTCTTGCCATTGAGCACGTCAACTTTGGTGCTGGGCGGGTCCACTTCGCCTTCAAGCTGGGCCAGTGATGAGCCCAGCACGTTATCGCGGACATAGAAATCAACCGTGCCCTTGCGGCTGCCCAAAATGGCGTTGGTGACATGGGCATTGGTCAAGCCATTTGCGGCATGGACCTGTTGAATATAGGGAATGAGATGGGGGTTTGCCTCAAACGAATGGACCGATTTGACCTTGCGTTTTGACGCGACCAGCGTCGACATATATCCGATGCCAGCCCCCAGTTCTATGACAACATCCCCTTCCCTGACGACCCGCAGGGCGGCCACGGATTCTTTGTAATCATAGACGTTTTTGCGCAGTAACGCCCTCAGGCGGCCCTTGATGATGTCTGCGTGGTTGGGGAATTTCATGCCCCGTGACGTGATAAAGGCAGAGGTCGGTTTTGCGGTCCCGTCCAGCATTGCGTTTCCATCCATCTTCAGCTCTCCATATCCAGTGACAGCGCATAGGCCACCCGTTCGGCTTCGTCTAATTTAACATCCAGCGCCTGTTTGTAGAGATCGCTGAATTCGGGCATGCCGTGCAGTTCGCGGGCCTTGGCACGGTGCCAGTCCAAACCTTGCTGGTGAAATTCTTTCAGTTTGTTGTCTGTCATCAGCGCATCATATTCCGCGCGCACCCGGGGAACGTTGCGTTTGATGGTCACATCGCGGAAATCGCACCAATCCATGCGGATCCAGTAGTTGATCCCAATGGAGCGATCCACGTGCAAGGCCCGGCCCCTTTGGCGTTTGATCAGAAAGGATTCTGCGGACCGCAGCGCATAATGGTTGAGCTGCAATAGGTCGTACCCGATGTTGCTCTTTGATGACCGCCAGCCATTGTGGCTGGCGTCACGGGTCATGTCCTTGCCCGAGCCATTGACCCATTTCACCTTATTTTCAAAGGCTTCTTCAAGTTTGTTCGGGCGATGACACGAGATTTTTGCGTAAGCCCCGATGTTTCGAAACATGGTCTTGAAGCCCCAGACAGTGTGCGGCTTGGGGCAGTATTTGGGCGCGCAGGTGTCAAATTGTTCGATCACGAATTCATCGCTCAACCGGGTCACGCCATTGTGACCAAACAGCCGCCAGGTCATCGCGATGTTGGTGGCATCCGGGACGGCGGCAAAAAGATCATCCAGCGTCCCATTGCCGGTGCGCACGTTGATAAATTCATCCACATCAATGTGAATGATCCAATCGGCGTTCTGGATCACCGGCTCTTTCAGCGCCTGGTTCAGCGCATATTGCTGGGGTGAATTGCCCTTCCAATTGTCGTTTTTGCGGTGTTGCAAGATGCCCATGTCTTGCAACCGTCCCAGAATCTCATCGGTGCCATCGGTGCAATCATTTGTGTAGATCAAGAATGTATCGACCCCTATGGCGCGGTGATAGGCAACCCATTCAAGGATATAGGGTGCCTCATTCTTCATGCAGCCGACGATCACATTGCCGGTCGATCCGGGTTTGAGGGTCCGCGCGGGGACGGGGGCATAGGCCGCACCCAGTTCTTCCTCATTCACCGCGCCGAGGTTGTTGTGGGGTTTGAATTGGGTCGACAGGACCATCTGGTGATTGACCTTGACCCGGTTGAGAAGACGCGCGTTTGCATCCTTTTCGTCGTCGGTCTCGGCGGTTTCCATCAACAGGCGGTCGAACTTGGCCGACGCGTCTTTCACCGATGCCGCTTCGGCGCGCTTTTCGGCGATGGGCGTCGCGTCGGCGCGGATGCGGTGGCTGAATGCGGTGAGGTATTGTGTGGCGCGAAAGCCGAATGCGGGGTCTGCCTCTGTCCAGGGGGCAAGCGGCGCGTCTGGCTTCAGAGCGGTTTTCAAATCCGGAAACATCTTGATCAGGCCGGCGTTTGCCGATTTGAAGTGTTTCGACAAAGCCCCAAGACTGCCCGGTTCAATGGGCGGTCCCTCAACCCTGATCCCGTTGAGCATCTGTTGCCACAGATTGCGGGGGCACAGAATATCACGCGCCTGCATGTATTTGATCAGCACATCACTAAAAAGGCGCATCCGGGTCAGCCATGCGGCGGGACGGGGCGGGGGCAGTGGGCTGGCATCAACTTTGCCCAAGGGACCGGGCAGTCCCAGAACATGCGCCATTTCAGCCGCACCGTTTTCAGAGAAGAGATGCACCATGTCCATCGGCCGCAAGGTGACTTTGCCCATGCCAAAGGTGTTTTCCCAGAGCGCCAGCATCGCCTTGAAATCGAGCCAGAACGGCGGGTGCTGAATGTCGTTGAAGAGGCCAAAGAACGGTTCATTCACACCCCGCTTTGCCAGTGCGCCGTCCCACCAGTTCTTTTCGCCGGCCAGATCAATTTCCTGCGCCAGTGAATGCCGCCTGCCTTCCATCACCGCATAGGCATAGTGCTGCACCATCATCCGCGCCTGTTCATCGACATGCGCAACGATCCGAATGTCGTCGAAATGCGGGTCAAAGAGCGCCGTGAGCCGCGCCAGTTCCGCAGGGGCGGACAGCAGATTGCCCAATTGCGCGGCTGCGACCACCACGTGATCGGCGGTCACTTCGGCCAATTCTTTGGGGATCAGCGTCTCAAATTCACTGGTCAGGGTGCGCTGGACCAGTGGGCTTTCCATCCCGCGCTGGAAGCGCAAAACGCCCACTTCTTTCGGGTCTGCGCAGGCGGCATAGAGGCGGACATGGTTCCAGTCTGGAACATGGATCCCCTGTTTCTGAAGGGGGCCCGCTTTTTGCTTTAACAGGGATCGAAACCGCGCTGCGGTGGCTTCTGTCGGGCCGATCAAGAGGGTCAACCGCATTCAGCTTACCCCTTCCGGACCGGCGGGCGTGCCCACATTGCTTCGGCCCCACCACGGCAGATCAAGTCCCAGATAGGCCGCGATCTTGTCTTGCGCGCCGGTGTCTTCAATGTCGTATTCCAGAAAGTTGTCGCAGCCCTGAAAGACGCGCCGGCAAAACCTGAAATGCCCGTCAATCCAGCGTGCCAATGCGTCTTCGGTGTCCCCGAACCCGCGCGGCAGTCCGGGGATATCGGCCATGGGCAGACGCCGATTGCCCAGATTGTTCCAGCGCATCATGCTGTTGGCGGTCTTCATCGGGTCGCGGTAGGTCATCAGGAACCTGACGTTCGGATGGTGTTCCTGGATCGCTGAAAGAAGCCCCCAGTCGGTTTGCGGCCAGAGGCTGCGGTCATGGCGCAC
The DNA here is from genome assembly GCF_003352065.1 of Sulfitobacter sp. SK011. Lineage (NCBI taxonomy): Bacteria > Pseudomonadati > Pseudomonadota > Alphaproteobacteria > Rhodobacterales > Roseobacteraceae > Sulfitobacter > Sulfitobacter sp. SK011. Next base: position 2,665,814 of record NZ_CP025803.1, on the reverse strand, counting down.
GGCGCTCATTTCATTGATCATATCGAACTCAGTCAGACGGGCCAGGGGATCACCGCTGTCGAAATAATCGGCATAGATGATCTTGCCCACATGTTCGCCGATGATGTCGCTGCGCGTTGATTGTCCGAGTCTGATTTTCCAGTCAGCCACCGCAAGCCCGGCGTGACGCAGCGCATCGGTCAGCGTGGTCGTGCCGGTTTTAGGCAACCCCAGATTGATGATGCGCGGGCCAGTCATACCCCTGCAATCTCATTGATGATGGCTTCTTCGGCGGCGCAATAGGGGGATGTCTCGCGAAATTGTCTTTGCATCGCAAGGTAGCTGTCCTGTTCCAGCAGCGCATCACGCCGGGCCTTGTGCAGCGCCACGGCCTTGTCGTGCAGATCGCCCACACCGGGCAATGCCTTGAGCCGGTCCATTTCAACCTTCAGCGCCTCCGCATAACGCAGGATGCTGTCATCGAAATAGGCCGCATCATTGCGTTCGCGCCAATAGGTTTCGTCAAACGCCCGGTTTTCGCGGTTCACATCACCGCGGTCGATCTTGACCAGATGGCTGTCCAGCGATCGAAGGGCATAATGGTTCAATGTTGCGAACTGCCGCGCGCCCTTGGCCGGAAAGGCGCGGACGCGGCGCTTGTTGGCGCGCCTACGAAATGGCGCAGGGACGGTGCGCCCTGATCCATCTTTCCATGCGGGCGTTTCCTTGGCGTCATCATGGAAAGGACGGTGCGCGCGGTAATACTGCAGCGGAAAATCACTTCGAACGAGGCTTTTGACCTCAATCGCGGTTTCAGCGCACCACAGGTCGGGATTGTGGCTGTGCAGGAACTGGGTGATCACCGGCACGTCCTCAAATGTTTCAACCCCGCCATTTGCGAAATACTGAAAGGTGATCGAAATCGCTTTTGGATTTTGGCAGGCGTCGATGAGCGCCGGGATGGTATGATCGCCGACATGGATGTTCAAAAACTCATCCACATCCGTGACCCAGACCCAATCGGACTTTCGGACCAACGGGTGCCTTCGCGCTGCATTCAGTGCCTGGATCTGATAATTGCGGTTGGTTGCCGGGTTCGGCAAATGCGCGACAATCCCATGCTCTTGCAATTGATCAAGAAGGGAATCTGTCGCGTCCGTACAATCGTTGGAATAAAACAGAAAATCTGTCACCCCAATGAGACGTTGAAAGGCGATCCATTCCAACAGAAACGGCCCCTCGTTTTTCACACAAGTGACAACCGTGATCCGCATGTCAGTGCGCACCATTGGGTCTGGGGCCATCCGATCGATGGTTGTGGGATCTCTGTCTCATGTCCGCCTCTGGGTCGGGGAAACATGGCCCCGTGACCTCTATTAATTCATTAAGATTATGACAGGGCGGCGGAATCGCGTCAATCGCGCAGGCGGTGACCGCGCCAAGCGTGACATATAGGCCAATCGCTCTCTTGACCTGACGCGCTGCAGATGCACCTTTGGGGTCCAGAGGAGCCTTTATGACAGATATATCCAGTATTGATGGCGTGCAAAAGATGTTGAGTGATCAAGGCTATATCTGCGGCCGCGCCCTTGGCACCGTGGTGTTTTTGAGCCTCAAACTGGGCCGGCCCCTGTTTCTGGAAGGCGAGGCCGGTGTTGGCAAGACCGAGATTGCCAAGGCGCTGGCGGCGGGCCTTAACCGGCGGTTGATCCGTCTGCAATGCTATGAGGGTCTTGATGCGTCCTCGGCGGTTTATGAATGGAACTTTCCGGCGCAAATGGTCGCGATCCGCACCGCGGAAGCGGCAGGAGGGGCGGACAGTGCCGATCTGAACACCCAGCTTTTCAGTGATGCCTTTCTGATTGAACGGCCCTTGCTGCAGGCGATGCGCCCGGATGAAAACGGCGCCCCGATCCTGCTGATTGATGAACTGGACCGCACCGATGCCCCGTTTGAGGCATTCCTGCTCGAAGCGCTGAGTGATTTTCAGGTGACAATTCCTGAGCTTGGCACCATCACCGCCCCGGAACCTCCCATCGTGATCCTGACGTCCAACCGCACACGCGAAGTGCATGATGCGCTCAAACGCCGATGCCTCTATCATTGGGTGGATTATCCCGATTTCGACCGTGAAATGGAAATTCTGACCGCCCGCGTCCCTGAGGCGGCCGAAAGCCTGAGCCGCGAAGTGGTTGCTTTTGTTCAGCACCTGCGCACTGAAGATTTGTTCAAGAAACCCGGCGTGGCTGAAACAATTGACTGGGCCAAATGTCTGCTGGCGCTGGATGTGATCACGCTCAGCCCCGAGGTGATTGCCGATACCCTTGGGGCGATCCTGAAATATCAGGACGACATCGCAAAACTGCACGGATCAGAGGCGAAGCGCATTCTGGATCAGGCCAAATCATCGCTTGAGCCTGCATGACGCTGTTGTTGGACATGGATGCGTCCAACGGGTTGGATGCCGCACCGGCAGTCGGCTGGCATGGCTGAACATCTGCCCCTGAACCTTCCTGATGATCCCAAACTTATGGGCAACATCACCCATTTTGCCCGCGCCTTGCGCCGGGCGGGGCTGCCGATTGGGCCGGGCCGGGTGATCGACGCCATTCGCGCGGTTGAAGCCGCCGGGTTCAACAATAAGCGCGACTTTTACTGGACCCTGCACGCCTGTTTCGTGAACCGCCCCGAACATCGCACCGTTTTTGCCCAGCTCTTTCGGCTTTATTGGCGTGATCCGCGGTATCTGGAACATATGATGGCCGCCATGTTGCCCGCGATCCGCGGCGTGCAAGAGGACCGCCCGGCACAGGCCGCAGAAAAACGCGCGGCAGAGGCGCTTTTGGACGGCGCAGAGGCTCCGCCACAGGATGACGCAGATGAGGCACCAGAAGAAGACGCGCTGATCGAGGTTGACGCCAGCCTCACCATGTCCGCCGCCGAACGCCTGCGCACGCTGGATTTCGAACAGATGAGCCTTGCCGAGATGGCGCAGGCCAAACGGATGCTTGCGCAATTGGCGCTGCCGATCAAACCCTTGCCGTCGCGCCGGTCCATGGTGTCGAACCGGGGCCGCATTGACGCGGCGCGCACCTTGCGCGGTGCGCTTCGCAAAGGTGGCGAAATGAACAAGCTTGCCTTCAAAACGCCGCGCCCGCGCTACCCCAATCTGGTGGTGCTCTGCGATATTTCCGGCTCCATGAGCCAATACAGCCGGGTGATTTTGCATTTCTTGCACGCGGTTGCCAATGCGCGCGGGGCCGGTTGGGCGCAGGTGCATGCGTTCACCTTTGGCACCCGGCTGACCAACATCACCCGCCATCTGGCCACCCGAGATGTGGATGCCGCCCTTGCCGCCGCCGGGGCAGAGGCGCAGGATTGGGAGGGGGGCACGCGCATCGGTGCCTCGCTTGCGGCCTTCAACCGTGACTGGTCACGCCGGGTGATGGGGCAGGGTGCCGTGGTGCTGTTAATCACCGACGGGCTGGACCGCGATGCCCCGGAAGATCTGGCGCGTCAGATGCAGCGCCTGCATCTGAGCGCGCGGCGACTGATCTGGCTGAACCCGCTGTTGCGCTGGGACGGCTTTGCGCCCAAGGCGGTTGGCATTCGTGCAATGCTGCCGCATGTCGACAGCTTTCGCGCTGGCCATTCCATTGCCTCACTAGAGGAATTGGCGGCGGTTATTTCCAAACCCGACGATGTGGGCGAAAAGGCACGCCTGATGGCCGCTGGGCAGGACTTGCCCAGCTAGATCCACACGTTATGCAAATGCGGCGGCAAATGCGCTGCGGTAGACCTCAGACAGCTCGGCCAGGGGGGCCGAGGTGCTGCCAAACGTCACCTGATCACCGCCAAAGCTGCCCACGGTGGTCAGCGGCACGCCTGCTGCCCCTGCCGCTGACATCAGGGCCTCGGCCTCGTCGAAATTGCACGCAATCAGATAGCGCGCCTGATCTTCGCCAAAAAGGGTCGGTGTGTCATCGGCATCTATCGTGACGCCGACACCGGCGCTTTCGGCCAGCTCAAACGCGGCCAGCGCCAGACCGCCATCGCTTAAATCCGTGCAGGCTTTGATCAGCGCCCGGTTGGCACGAATGAAATCGCCATGCGCGCGCTCAGCGTCGAGGTCCACATGCGGCGCATCTCCATCGGCGCGCCGGAAAACCTGTGCCAAAAGGGCCGATTGACCCAAGTGCCCGGCGGTGTCGCCCAAGACCAAGGCAACATGGCCATCGCGCACCTGGGTGCCAATAATGTCGTCGGTGTGATCCAGCAGACCCACGGCCCCGATGGTGGGGGTGGGCAGTATGCCAGTGCCGTCAGTTTCGTTATAAAGAGAGACGTTGCCCGACACGATCGGCATATCCAGCGCTTTCACAGCAGCCCCGATGCCTTTGATTGCCCCCACAAACTGGCCCATTATTTCGGGCTTTTCGGGATTGCCGAAATTCATGTTGTCGGTGGTGGCAAGTGGCCGCGCGCCCACGGCACATAAGTTGCGATACGCTTCGGCAACAGCCTGTTTGCCGCCCTCAAAGGGGTTGGCTTTGACATAGCGCGGCGTCACGTCGGACGTAAACGCAAGCGCCTTGTCGGTGCCATGCACCCGCACGATGCCTGAGCCCAAGCCCGGTGTGCGGGCACTGTCGGCCATCACCATGGTGTCATATTGTTCATAAACCCACGCCTTGGAGGCATAGTTCGGGTCCGAGATCAGCGCGCGCAGCCCGTCAATGGGGTCAATGCCGGGCACATCTGCCAATGGGGCAGCGGCGGGTGTTTCCACCCAAGGCCGGTCGTATTCGGGCGCGGTGCTGGCCAGCTTGGACAGCGGCAGATCGGCTTTGACCTCACCATTGTGGACAATCAAGAACCGGTCTTCGGCCATGGTTTCACCCACGATGGCGAAATCGAGGTCCCATTTGTCAAAGACGGCGCGGGCTTCGGCCTCAAGCTCGGGCTTGAGCACCATCAGCATGCGTTCCTGGGATTCCGACAACATCATTTCATAGGCGGTCATATTGGGTTCGCGCTGTGGCACGTTTTCCAGATCAAGCCGGACGCCCAGCCCCCCTTTGTCGCCCATTTCCACTGCCGAACAGGTCAGGCCAGCGGCCCCCATGTCCTGAATGGAAATCACGGCACCGGTCGCCATCAGCTCCAGCGTTGCTTCCATCAGACGTTTTTCAGTGAAGGGGTCGCCCACCTGTACCGTCGGGCGCTTTTCCTCAATCGTGTCGTCAAATTCGGCAGAGGCCATGGTGGCCCCACCAACACCATCGCGGCCGGTTTTTGCACCCAGATAAACGACAGGCATGCCAACCCCTGAGGCGGCGGAATAAAAGATCTTGTCTGCATCTGCCAGACCAGCAGCAAAGGCATTCACCAGACAGTTGCCATCATAGGCGGCATCAAAGCGGACCTCGCCGCCAATGGTCGGCACGCCAAAACAATTGCCGTAACCGCCAACGCCTGCGACCACGCCGTGCACCAGCTGGCGCGTCTTGGGGTGATCTGGACGGCCAAAACTCAGTGCATTCATCGCCGCAATGGGCCGCGCGCCCATGGTGAAAACGTCGCGCAAGATGCCCCCCACGCCCGTTGCCGCCCCCTGATAGGGTTCGATGTAGGAGGGGTGATTGTGGCTTTCCATCTTGAACACCAGCGCTTGCCCATCGCCAATATCGACCACGCCTGCATTCTCACCGGGGCCGCAAATGACCTGCGGGCCTTCCGTGGGCAGGGTCCGCAGCCATTTCTTGGAAGATTTGTAGGAACAATGCTCGTTCCACATCGCTGAAAATATGCCCATTTCGGTATAATTGGGGTCCCGGTTCAGGATACGCTTCACTTCAGCATATTCATCGAGCGTGAACCCGTGGGCCTTGATCAGCTCTGGCGTAATGTCAGGTTCGGTCATGTTTTGGTGTCCCCGATGTAGCAGTTGGGGCTGTCATAGTTGAATGGCCGCTGGGGGAAAAGAGCAAAGCGGGCAAGGGGGCATTGCTGCTTGTCCAAAGGCGGTTGAGCGGACCTGGTTGTCGTTGGTTTGTGTCGATGCAGCAGCTATTTTTGGCTATGATCGTTGATGAACTGCGTCACGCCTGATCAAACAGTTCCGCCTTCGTCAGCCAAGCCGTTGCCGCGTCAATGCGGTCAACACCGCGCATGTCGCGATGTCGCAGCAACCAGACATTGCGATGCATCTCATGTTGCCCGTCCTGATCCCCGAGCCTGACAAGACGCTCATCTTTCGATCCGATCACATCCGGCAGCACCGCTCGGGACGGCGTGTGCAGCACCGTTTGATAGGCCGCTTCAAGATCGTGCATCAACACACCGGCAGTTTTTCCGCCTGAGTCCTTTGCGTATTTTTCCGTCCAACCTGCCTGCGGAAGATGCGCCGCCACAGGATCGTAGGTCAGCCATGGGCGATCAATATCAGGGACCTCGTAAAACGCCTTTGCAGTGAATGCCGCAAACACGATTCTGCCCAGTTTTTGAGTCAGCACCGCATCACCGCCTTCCTGCGGTTCGCCAAAACGGATGGCCAGATCAACTTCTCGCCTTGTGAGGCTGAGGTTTCTGTTATCGGGAATGAGGCTGACCTGAAGCGCCGGATTGGCCGCTGAAAAGCTGTGAATGTGCGGGATGATAAAGCGGTTCAACAGAAATGGCACAGCCGTGAGCCGAACTGTACCATGCAGAATCTTATCCCGGCCCAGAACCGCCTCCGCCAGATTCGCGTGACGTTCCATGCCTTCGGCTTGCTCCGCAAGTGCCAGCCCGTGTTGGGTCAGACGAAGCTTTCCGCTCTGATCGCGGATAAGCAGCGGCGATCCGGCCAGACCCTCAAGCACCTTGAGCCTGCGCGAGACTGTCGTCGCGTTGACGCCCAGCAAGGCCGCCGCCCCTGACAGCGACTGCGTGCGCGAAACGCCAAGCAATACACGAAGATCATTCCAGGGAAGATGCTGCATAATTGCAGATGCTAGATGCAAATATTCGAATTGAGAATGTATAAATGCAGGCCGATGGTTTCCCTCACAGGAGGATGCTCAGATGCTTTACACCATTCATTTTCACGATAACCCGGATGCGGACCCCGATCTGCGGCCACGTTTCATGGCGCAGCACTTGGCGTTCCTGACCGACAACAAGAAAGCGATACGCGCCGCGGGCCCGCTGAAAGAAGACGACGGGCAGGTGAAAGGCGGGCTTTGGCTTGTGGACGTGGCAACAGTCGAACAGGCCTGGGACCTCGTTAAAACAGATCCGTTCTGGACGACCGGACTGCGGGACAAGGTTGAGATCAAGCAATGGTTGCAGGTCTTTGCCGAGGGTCAGACGCTTGTCTGATGCTTACCCACGCCTGTTGGGTTCACTCAACCTGACCGTGAATTTGCGCCCTCTGCCTTGCGCAAAAAAAAGGCCGAGCATAAAGCTCGGCCAAGTCCAACAGGGAGGTATGAAGCAGCGCGCCGAAGCGGCTCATCTTCATACTGCTGAATTAGGCAGCACATCGGTTCCAATCAAGACAGAATCGACTTTCGCCAAAGCAAACCTGATATGCGTCGGGTGCATGGCTACCTGTTTTCCTTGTCCCGCAACAACTTACGGTAGGTAATGATTTCGTCCTGAACAAAGTCTTTAAAGGCCGAAACCCGCTTTGATTGGCGCAATTCTTCTGGATAGGCCAAAAACACAGGTACGTCCGCAGACTCAGTGTCGGGCAGAACCTGCACCAGATCGGGAAAATCCTGCGTCAGGTAGTCGGGCAGAACCCCAATACCCAAATTGTTCAGAACCCCTTGCAGCACCCCAAAGTAGTTGTTCACCGTGAGCAGGGAGCGCACATCATGCATCATCAGTTCCTGCACAAGGGTCACACCGGCCCCGACCTGATCGCTGTTGGTGTTTTGACAGATCAGACGGTGATCCGACATATCTTCGATACGTTGGGGGGTGCCTGCTTCGGCAAGATAAGCCGGGGTGGCGTATAGGCACATCTTGATCATCATCAGTTTCTTGCGGATCAGATCGGCCTGAGACGGCTCTTTCATGCGGATGGCCACATCGGCCTCTCGCATTGGCAGGTCCAACACCCGTTCCTCAAGCATGAGATCAACTTTGAGATCGGGATACTTTTCATAGAGTTTTGGCAGGCGCGGGGCCAGCCAAAGGGTGCCAAATCCGGTTGTCGTGGTCACCCGCAATTCGCCAAACACTTCTTCCTCGCTGTCGCGAATGCGCGCGGCGGCGGTATCCAGGCGTCTGGTCATGGCGGTGGTCGCGTCAAACAGCAATTCGCCCTGTTCGGTCAGGATCAAACCGCGCGCGTGGCGGTGAAACAGGTTTGTGTTCAACTGCTCTTCAAGCCCGCGGATCTGGCGTGACACCGCCGATTGTGACAGGTTCAGTTTGTCGCCAGCGTGGGTCAGGCTGCCAACATCTGCAACCGCATGAAAAATCCTCAGTTTATCCCAATCCATTCGCTTCAACTTTCATTAAATGCCTAACTCCTATCGCACCTGACCGGGAATTACAGGGGGGTATGCTGACAGTCAGCGACAAGAAGCCAAAATATTTACCTATACAGGTCAGTAATTGTGACCTATATCGTCGATATCCATGCCATTATATTGCGACACCGGGGAGGCGCGCCATGACTGTGCAAAATATTTCATTGAACGACCGTTTTGATTTGGAAAAATCACCTGTGTTGCTGAACGGCACGCAGGCGCTGGTGCGCATGATGATGATGCAGGGCGCGCGCGATCGGGCGGCGGGGTTGAACACGGCCGGTTACGTCACGGGCTATCGTGGATCACCCTTGGGGGCGGTTGATTTGCAGATGAGCAAGGCAGAAAAGGTGCTCTCGGCCTACAACGTCAAATTTCAGCCCGGTTTGAACGAAGATCTGGCCGCAACGGCCCTTTGGGGGGCGCAACAGGCCGAATTGCGCGGCGAGGGCAAATATGACGGTGTCTTTGGCCTGTGGTACGGCAAGGGGCCGGGGGTGGACCGGTCGGGCGACGTGATGCGCCACGCCAATATGGCGGGCACGTCCAAGCATGGCGGCGTGCTGATGGCGATGGGGGATGACCACACCGGCGAATCGTCCACCGTTTTGCACCAGTCTGAATGGGCGATGGTAGATGCCTATATGCCGGTGGTCAGCCCGGCAGGCGTGCAGGAAATTCTGGACTACGGCATTTATGGCTGGGCGTTGTCGCGGTTTTCGGGTCTGTGGGTGGGCCTGAAGACGATGAAAGACACGGTTGAGGCAACCTCGGTAGTGAATGGTGACCCACACCGGATGAAGCTGGTGTTGCCCGACTTTGAGATGCCAGAAGGCGGTTTGAACATCCGATTGCAAGATACACCGCATCTGCAAGAGGCTCGGATGATCGACTACAAACGCTATGCAGCCGAAGCGTTCAGCCATGCCAACAAGATGGACAAACGCATGTGGGGCAAGCGCGGGGCCAAAATCGGCTTTGCGGCGGCGGGTAAGAACTGGCTCGATCTGGTGCATGCGATGAACATGCTCAACATTGATGAAAACGAGGCCGAACGGCTGGGGCTGACGCTTTATAAGATCGGCCAGACCTTTCCGCTGGACATGGAAGGGTTTCACGACTGGGCCGATGGCCTTGATCTGGTTGTGGTGGTTGAGGAAAAGCGCAAACTGATCGAGGTGCAGATCAAAGAGGCACTGTTTAGCGATACGCACCGCCGTGTTTATGGTTGGCACAAAGGCGGCGCGGGCATGGAACATGGCGAAGAGCTGTTCCCGACACGCGGCGCGCTTGACCCGCTGCACATTGCCGAGAAACTGGGCAGTATCCTGCTCGAGGAGGGGCGCGAAACCGATGGCATCCGCGCAGGGCTTGAAGCCTTGAGCGAGGCCCGCCACGCTGACAATGCCGAAGATATTGCCGCGCGCTTGCCGTATTTCTGTTCAGGCTGTCCGCATAATTCATCGACCAAGGTGCCTGACGGCTCGCGTGCGTATGCGGGCATTGGCTGTCACTATATGGTGCAGTGGATGGACCGCGAAACCACCGGGTTCACCCATATGGGCGGCGAAGGGGCCAATTGGATCGGCGAGGCACCGTTTTCTAACACCAAGCATGTGTTCCAGAACCTTGGCGATGGCACCTACAACCATTCCGGTGTTCAGGCGATCCGCGCGGCCCTCGCCGCTGGCACTAACATCACCTATAAAATCCTTTACAACGATGCGGTTGCAATGACCGGCGGCCAACACAACGAGGGCGATCTGGATGCTTATCGCATCGTGAATGAGCTTAAGGCGATGGGCGTCAAGAACATCGCTGTGGTTTACGATGAAAAAGAAGACGTGGACCTTGGCCGGTTTAAAGGCGTCGAAACCCACGAACGCGCGGCGCTGCCAAGTGTTCAGGAAGCATTCCGCGCACATGAAGGCGTCAGCGCCATCGTCTATATCCAGACCTGTGCCGCAGAAAAACGCCGCCGTCGCAAGCGCGGCCTGTTTCCAGACCCCGACAAACGGGTGTTCATCAACGAAGACGTCTGCGAGGGCTGCGGCGATTGCGGGGTGCAGTCCAACTGCGTATCCATCGTGCCAAATGAAACCGAACTGGGCCGCAAGCGCGCGATTGACCAATCATCCTGCAACAAGGATTTTTCTTGCGTCAAAGGGTTCTGCCCTTCGTTCGTGACGCTTGAAGGGGCCAAGATTCGCAAGGACCCGACGACTGAAATCACCATTCCTGACTTGCCAATGCCGACGCTGCCGACAATCAAGGGCACCCATAACGTGGTGATCACCGGGGTGGGCGGCACCGGCGTCGTGACCATCGGGGCCTTGCTGGCACAGGCCGCGCAACTGGACGGCAAAGGCGCGGGCATGATGGAGATGGCCGGATTGGCGCAAAAAGGCGGTGCGGTGCATATCCACTGCCGTCTGGCGAATAAACCCGAAGATATCAGCGCCATTCGCGTGGCCACCGGCGAGGCGGACGCGTTGATTGGCGGTGATCTGGTGGTCTCGGCGGGCCACAAGACGCTGGGGCTGACCAAACCGGGACGCACCGGTGCGGTGGTTAACGCGCATCAGATCATCACCGGCGATTTCACCCGCAATACTGAATTTCAGCTGCCTTATGACCGCCTCACACTGGCGCTTGAGGCGCGGCTCAAGGACCGGGTTGCGATGTTTGACGCTTCTGATCTGGCCAAAGCGGCGCTGGGCGATTCTATCTTTTCCAACATGATGATCTTTGGCGCAGCCTGGCAGCAGGGTCTGTTGCCGTTGAGCCTTGAAAGCCTTGAGGAAGCAATTCGTCTTAACGGGGCGGCCGTTGAACGCAATCTGCGCGCCTTTGAGATCGGGCGCTGGGCGGTGCTGTACCCTGAGGATGCCCTTGCGGTCAGCACGCCCAAAGTGATTGCGCTGCCAAAAACACTGGATGAAAAAATCGCGTTTCGCGTGGATCACCTGACCGCCTATCAGGGCAAGGGCCTGGCAAAACGCTATGTCAAAATGCTCGGCAAAATTCCTGACGAAAAGGTCAAGGCGGCTGTGGCACAGGGCTATCATAAGCTGTTGAGTTACAAGGATGAATACGAGGTTGCGCGGCTTTTGCTGACCAGCCGTGAAAAGGCGCGTGCCGAGTTCGATGGCGATCTGAAAATGACCTTTCACATGGCGCCGCCGCTGTTGTCGAAAATGGGGCCGGATGGCCGCCCGTTAAAACGTGAGTTCGGCCAATGGCTGGAAACGCCGCTGCGCATCCTGGCGAAATTCAAGGGTCTGCGTGGCACGCCCCTTGATCCGTTTGGCTATACCGCCGAGCGCAAGATGGAGCGCGGCCTGATCAAGCAATATGTGGCTGACATGAAAGAGGTGCTGCCGCTGCTGACAGATCAAACCCGCGCGGCAATTGTGGCTTTGGCGGAACTGCCGCTGCAGATTCGCGGATTTGGTCCGGTGAAACAGGCCAACGAGGCGAAAGCGGCCAAGCGGCGCGAGGAATTGCTGGGCGTGATCAGGGCAGGTGGCACCGCATCGGCAAAGGCTGCGGAATAGCCCGTCATCAAAGTGTAACGAGGCGATTGCAATAAGGGGTCTGATGGCTATGAATTGGCCAGCACCTGACTCTGAAAGGGGGCGTTTTTGGCCCGCAGACCCCGCGCCTCTGTCCGCGATCTAAGCTATGCAGGATCGGCCCCAACCTGGGGCGGTCGCCTGTTGATCCGCTGTTTGGAAAACGCGACCGGTCGCTTGGGTCTGATCCGGCGCGCTGCGGGCTATGAACGCGATGTCGCTGACGGTGCGCCGTTTTTCGATGTCATGGTCCGACGGTTTGGTTTGTCCCTTGATGTGCAGCGCGGCACCCTCGATCTGATCCCGCGTCAGGGGCCGGTGATTGTGGTGTCGAACCATCCGTTTGGCATCCTTGATGGGTTGATGATGGGTCATCTGCTGACCAAAACGCGCGGTGATTTCAGAATATTGGCAAATTCCGTGTTCAACCGGTCTGAGGATCTGAACGCCATGCTGCTTCCGATCAGTTTTGACACCACCAAAAGGGCTTTGGCACTGAACCTTGAGACACGGCGCGCGGCCCTGGACCATCTCGCTTTGGGGGGTGTCATTGGTGTCTTTCCCGGGGGCACGGTCAGCACCGGCGTCACAGCAGGAAAACCGCCCATGGATCCGCGCTGGCGCAGCTTTACCGCGCGGATGATCGCGAAATCAGACGCTGTGGTGGTGCCGGTCTTTTTCCACGGACAAAACTCGCGGGTCTTTCAAAGGGCCAGCCATCTGCACGCCAATCTGCGGCTGGGCCTGTTGATCCGCGAATTTAGCGCCCGTGTGGAAAGCAGTGTCGCAATGTCGGTCGGTGCACCGATTGGGCGCGACATTCTGGACCCATTGGCAAAAGATGGCACAGCGCTGATGGATTTCCTGCGCAAAACCACTTATGCGCTTTCCCCGGATGCAGACCCATGCTTTGATCTGGGATATGACTATGAGACGCTGCAAAGCGTCTGACAGACTTTGAATTGCCGCCGCGCGGCTGAGGTAGAACGATGGCAGTTGGCATTTTTGACAGTGGTTTGGGCGGGCTAACCATTCTGGACGCCGTACAGGCGCGCCTGCCTGACGTCGCATTCACCTATCTTGCCGACAGCGCGAATGCGCCTTACGGGGTGCGCACTGCGGATGATATTTATGAGCTGACCGTTGCTGCCACCCAGCGGCTCTTTGATGCGGGCTGTGATCTGGTTGTACTGGCGTGCAACACCGCCTCTGCTGCGGCACTGCGCCGGATGCAAGAGGGCTGGGTGCCTGAAGATAAACGGGTTCTGGGTGTTTTTGTGCCGCTGATCGAGGCGCTGACCGAACGCCAATGGGGTGATAATTCGCCACCGCGCGAGGTTGCGCTAAAGCATGTTGCCTTGTTTGCCACACCCGCCACCGTCGCCACCCGCGCATTTCAGCGCGAACTGGCATTTCGCGCCATTGGTGTAGATGTCGAAACGCAGGCTTGCGGCGGGGTGGTTGATGCCATCGAAGACGGCGATTTCATTCTGGCCGAAGCGCTGGTGCAAAGCCATGTGGACGCGTTGAAGCGCAAGATGCCGGAACCGCAGGCCGCGATCCTTGGCTGTACCCATTATCCGCTGATGCAAGAGGCATTTCAGCGGGCCTTGGGCGAGGACGTCAAGGTCTTTTCCCAGGCCAATCTGGTGGCAGATGCGCTGGCTGACTATCTGCACCGGCATCCAAACATGGGCGGCACCGGGCAGGCGGGTTTTCTGACCACCGGCGACCCGGCCCGCGTCAGCACCCGCGCCACGCAATTTCTGCGACGACCGTTGACCTTTACCGCTGCCTGACCGCACATACAGACACATTACCGACGGAATACAGACATGACACATAACATCGCCATTCTTGGCGCATCTGGCTATACCGGGGCTGAACTGATCCGGCTTATCGCTGGACATTCGTCTATGAAAATCAAAGCTTTGGGAGGCAACTCTAAAGCTGGTCAAAGCATGGCAGAGGTGTTTCCACACCTGCGCCATCTCGATTTGCCATCTCTGGTGACAATTGAGGATATCGACTTTTCAGACATTGATCTGTGCTTTTGCGCTTTGCCGCACAAAACCTCTCAGGAAGTGATTGCCGCTTTGCCGCAAGACCTTAAGATTGTTGATCTTTCTGCTGACTTCCGGCTGCGCGACCCAGAGGAGTACACCAAGTGGTATGGCAACAAACACGCCGCTTTGGCCCAGCAAGACGAGGCCGTCTATGGGCTGACCGAATTTTACCGTGAAGAGATCAAAAATGCCCGGCTTGTGGCCGGCACAGGGTGCAATGCCGCAACCGGGCAATTTGCGCTTAGACCTTTGATATCAAAGGGTGTTATTGATCTGGATGAAATCATCCTAGATCTAAAGTGCGCGGTTTCAGGTGCGGGCCGGTCTTTGAAAGAGAACCTGCTGCACGCAGAATTGTCCGAAGGATATCATGCCTATGCCATCGGTGGCACGCATCGGCATCTGGGCGAATTTGATCAGGAGTTTACAGCGCTCGCAGGACGTCCTGTCAAAGTGCAATTCACACCGCATCTGATCCCGGCCAACCGGGGTATCCTTGCCACAGTTTACGTTAAGGGTGATGCGCAAGTCATTCATGATACGCTGAAAAGTGCGTATGCCGGTGAGCCGTTTATCGAAGTATTACCCTTCGGCGAAGCGCCCAGCACTCGGCACATTCGCGGATCGAACTTTTGCCACATCGGTGTGGTGTCTGACCGGTTAGAGGGGCGTGCCATTGTAGTTGCGGCGCTTGACAATTTGACCAAGGGATCCAGCGGGCAGGCGTTGCAGAATGCCAATCTGATGTTAGGTATAGATGAAACCGAAGGGCTGATGATGGCCCCTTTGTTTCCATGATGGAAAACCTAGTCAGATGAAAAGCCTGAAAAAACAGAGACGTATCCAGATCATTGCGGTGGCGGCAGTGGCTTTGGTGCTGTCCACCGTGTTGATCGGCTATGCCTTGCGGGATGGCATCAACTACTTTCGCGCGCCCAGTCAGGTCATCGCAGAGCCACCTGGCCCCGACGAAGTGTTTCGCATCGGTGGTTTGGTTGAAGAAGGCACATTGGTGCGCGGCGAAAGCGAGACCATTCGGTTTAATGTGACCGACGGTGGGGCGACTGTTGTGGCGACATACACAGGTGTTCTGCCTGATCTGTTCGAAGAAGGTCAGGGCATGGTTGGTACCGGTAAATACATTAACGGTGTCTTTGAAGCCACTGAAATTCTTGCCAAACATGACGAAACCTATATGCCGAAAGAGGTCGTGGACGCCTTGAAGGCTCAGGGTGTTTATCAAGAGCCTGACAGCTAGGCAGCGTACGCTATCACAGCCATCCATTAACCCAATTGCGCCCAATCTTGCCGAAAATCAGCGGTAAGGAGCGGTGCATATGCAATCGGTCAAGGACATAGCCACAGCAATAGTGGCCCGGGAAGGCGGGTTTGTGAATGATCCCGACGATCCCGGTGGGGCAACCAATTTTGGTGTCACGATCCACACCATGCGGCGGTTGGGCTTGGATTTGACGGGCGATGGTCAGGTCGGTGTAGAAGATGTGCGCAGACTCACCCAGGGCCAAGCGGTTGAAATCTTTATCAAACACTACTTTGATGGCCCTTTGATCGGGCAGTTGCCGCAGGCCCTGCAAGCGACGGTGTTCGATATGTATGTCAACGCAGGCGGCAACGCTGTAAAGATCCTGCAGCAGCTTTTGCGCGAAATGGGGTATCAGGTTGCCGCTGATGGTGCGCTGGGACCTCAAAGCATTGGTGCGGTGCGCGATGCGATGCGCAAGGCACCCGACCATTTTGTAGATGCATACGGCATTGCCCGGCGCAACTATTACTTCCGACTGGCCGACCGCCGCCCCGCCAGCCGCAAATATGCCCGCAATCGGGCAGGCGGCAAGGGGGGGTGGATCGTGCGGGCCGAAGAATTCATAGGGCCGCAATACCACCTGACCAAAGCAGAGTTCGATGAAAGGATCGCAGCATGGGGTTGATTGAAAAACTCATCGGATTGGTTTTTGGCGGCGAGCGCAACGTGGTGCGCGACACGGTCGAGGTATTTCGGGAAAATGCCGAAGCCGGGGCCGCCCGCGGCGCACAGGTACAGGGACAGGGAATGGCCCAATACGGTGCTGAATTTGCGGTTGCGCGGCAGGGCGGGTTTGATCGATTTATGGATGGGGTCAATCGGCTGCCACGGCCCATGTTGGCGTTGGGGACATTGGGTTTGTTTGTGTCTGCAATGGTGAACCCTTTGTGGTTTTCCGAGCGAATGCAAGGGATTGCGCTGGTGCCAGAGCCGCTGTGGTGGCTATTGGGGGTGATAGTTTCGTTTTACTTTGGCGCGCGTCATCAGGTCAAAGCCCAGCAGTTTCAACGCGAGATTGTCGGAACAATGGCCCAGGTGCCGCAGGTTCTGGAGAACATCAAAACCATCCGTGCCCTGCGTGCCGACAGCGCGAAGGCTGCCGATACCGGGACCGATATGCACCTGTCAGTTGCGTCGATCATGCCAGGAGCCAATGCGGCGCTGGACGCGTGGCGGCGTGCCGCCGCCTGACTGCGACGCTTTGCACCGCTCAAAAGGTTAAATCGTGATGGCATAGGCGGCGGCGGCCCCCTATAGTTTTCTCATGATTACAGAATTGGGACATTTTTCGCTGATGCTCGCTTTTGGTGTCGCGATCATCCAGATGGTGGTGCCGATGATCGGCGCGCACCGTCGGTTGCCTGGGTGGATGGCCGTGGCCGAACCCGCCGCTGGTGCCCAATTTGCGCTGACCGCATTGGCGTTTGGCGCGCTGATGTGGGCTTTCATCACTTCGGATTTCAGCTTGCGGTTGGTGGTGGCAAACAGCCACTCGGCCAAACCCATGCTTTATAAAATCAGCGGCACATGGGGCAATCACGAGGGGTCGATGCTGCTTTGGGTGCTGATCGTGACGCTGTTCGGCGCAATGGCGGCATGGTTTGGCGGTGGATTGCCGCCCACATTGCGGGCACGTGTCCTGTCGGTGCAGGCGGCGATCGCGGTGGCGTTTTTTGCTTTTATCCTGTTCACTTCGAATCCATTTTTACGCCTTCCCACACCGCCCTTTGATGGCCGTGACCTGAACCCGCTTTTGCAGGACCCCGGTTTGGCGTTCCACCCGCCGTTCCTTTACCTTGGGTATGTCGGGCTGAGCATGTCATTCAGTTTTGCCGTGGCCGCACTGATCGAAGGGCGCATTGATGCCGCATGGGGGCGCTGGGTGCGGCCATGGACGTTGGCGGCGTGGATATTCCTGACCATTGGCATCGCGTTGGGGTCCTGGTGGGCCTACTATGAATTGGGATGGGGCGGGTTCTGGTTCTGGGACCCTGTCGAGAACGCCAGCTTTATGCCGTGGCTTCTGGCCGCCGCCTTGCTGCATTCGGCCATCGTCGTCGAAAAACGCGAAAGCCTGAAAAGCTGGACGATCCTGTTGGCGATCCTTGCGTTTGGGTTTTCGTTGATTGGCACGTTCATCGTGCGCTCGGGGTTGCTGACCTCGGTTCATGCCTTTGCAAATGATCCAGAACGTGGCGTTTTCATTCTGGCAATCATGGCGCTTTTCATGGGCGGTGCGCTGGTGCTTTTCGCGCTGCGCGCCGGCGCTATGGAGGCCAAGGGCGTCTTTGGTCTGGTCAGCCGCGAATCCGCTTTGGTGGTGAACAACCTGCTGCTGGCTGTCGCCTGTTTCGTGGTGTTTGTCGGAACCATGTGGCCGCTGCTGGCAGAGATGTTTTTTGACCGCAAACTCAGTGTTGGGCCGCCGTTCTTCAATGCGGCCTTTACGCCGTTTATGGTGGCACTTGGGCTGATCATGCCCATTGGCAGCGTGATGCCCTGGAAACGAGCATCGATCGGGCGTGCGCTTTGGCCCTTGCGCTATGTGTTTGTGCTGGCCTTGGCGGTGGCTGGGCTTGCCTTTGCCCTGCAAACCGGGCGCAGCATGCTGGGACCGATGGGGTTGTTTCTGGCGGCCTGGCTGATCATGGGGACAGGGGTTGAGCTCGCTTTGCGGACGGGGCGTGGGGCGCACAGGCTGAAACGGCTGCGCCGTCTGCCGCGCGCTGACTGGGGCAAGGCCACGGCGCACGCTGGGTTGGGTGTGACCATCGCCGGGGTTGCGGGGCTGACAGCATGGAGCATGGATGACCTTCGTGTGGCGCAGATTGACGAGCCCTTTGATGTTGGCAGCTACACCTTGACCCTGACTGCGGTGGACGAAGTGCGCGGGCCGAATTACCTGTCGACGATGGGACAGGTGACACTGGCCCGAAACGGGCGCGAGATTGCGCAATTGCGGCCTGAGAAACGCTTTTATCCCGTGGCCCAGATGCCGACAACCGAGGCGGCGATCGACTATAATCTCGCACGCGATGTCTATGTTGTGATTGGCGACAAACAGGATGGCGGCGGATGGGCTGTGCGTACGTACATCAAGCCGCTGACCAACTGGATATGGATTGGCTGTGCAATGATGGCGCTGGGTGGTCTGCTGAGCCTAACCGACAGGCGTTTTCGTGTCGCGGCAGGTGCGCGCAAATCCCAGGCGGTGCCTGCGGAATGAAGCGGCTGATCCTGATCTTGATGCTGTTGGCAACGCCGTTGATGGCGGTGGAACCAGACGAGGTGCTAAGCGATCCGGTGTTGGAGGCGCGGGCGCGTGAAGTGTCCAAAGGGCTGCGATGTCTGGTGTGCCGCAACGAGAGCATTGATGAGAGCAATGCGAGCCTTGCCCGTGACCTGCGTGTGCTGCTGCGCGAGCGGCTGGTGGCGGGCGACAGTGACCAACAAGCGGTTGATTTCATCGTGGCGCGTTATGGTGAATATGTCCTGCTCAAGCCCGACACACGCGGCGCGAACTGGCTGCTGTGGGCCGCGGGGCCGTTGATGCTGCTGGTGGCGGGGGGCGTTGGTTTTGGATATCTGCGCAGCCGCTCAAAGGCGCTACCAAAGGAAGAAACGCCGCTGAACGATGATGAAGCAGCGCGGCTGCGCGATATTTTGCGGCAATGACGTGCGGTTTTGCTGGTCAGCACCTGTGGCTTTGTTAAACCTGCATTAAATCCGCGTGAATAAGGGGCAAAACCGATGGAATATCAGACAATCACTTATGATCTGGCCGAAGGCGTTGCCCTGATCACCTTGAACCGCGCGGACAAGATGAATGCGTTGACCACCCAGATGCGTGCGGAAATCGCCCATGCCGTCAAGCAAGGGGGCGAAGAGGCGCGGGTTGTGGTCTTGACCGGCGCGGGGCGCGCGTTTTGTTCTGGTCAGGATCTGGGCGACCGCGCCAATTCATCGTCCATTGATCTGGAGCGGACCTTGCGCGACGAATATGCGCCGATGTTGCGGGCCATTGTGAATTGTCCGGTGCCCACAATTGCTGCGGTGAATGGGCCGGCTGCTGGGGCCGGGGCCAATCTGGCGCTGGCAGCAGATGTGGTTTTTGCCGCTGAGTCCGCCTATTTCATGCAGGCTTTCACCAAAATCGGGTTGATCCCGGATGCGGGCGGCACCTATGTGCTGCCGCGTCAGATGGGCACGGCAAAGGCAATGGGCGCGGCGCTTTTTGCCGATAAGATATCGGCACGTCAGGCCGATGATTGGGGCATGATATGGGAAGCGGTGCCAGATGCGGATTTCGATGCGCATTGGCGGGCCAAGGCGGCGCATCTTGCGGCGGGTCCAACGGCGGCTTACAGCGCGGTCAAAGCTGTGTTGCGCGGATCATGGGACAATACCTTTGAGGATCAGCTGACCTTTGAGGCGCAGGAGCAAGGCAAATGCGGCAAATCGCGCGATTTCAAAGAAGGCGTTCTGGCATTTGTTGAAAAACGCAGCCCATCGTTTGAAGGGCGCTGATCGCTCGCGGGCTCTTTGAGCTTTTAGCTGGAGCGTTCCACCAACAGCACATTTTCAGCGCTGGGTGCAGGTCCGGATGTGCATGCGACAACGGCGACGGCAATGCCATCTGCAAGAACCGTGTGCACAAATCCTGAAACCTGCATGATGGTGATCTCTGGCGGGGTCTGGCCCTTGTCATAGACAACCGCAACCTGATCACAATCATGCAACAGGTCAGGCACCAAAGCACCTTGCGGACATTGCTGAGCAGCGCCACCCACAGGCATGAGGCTGGCGGCATGATCCCAGCGAAATTGGCCAGACTGTTGATTCGATCTCATGGAACCACCTTCCTGTCAGAGAAAGGCAGCCACGTAGGATCAATGGCAGGCAGTGACGCAAACTTGCGGACCGGCGCATCAGATCGCGCCCAAAAACGCCTCATGCCAGAATACATTTTTACCCCCATACTTCGCCCACCTTTGCCATCGAGGTTTGAACCAGGATAAAGTTAACTAGCGATGGCAAATACGGTCAAGCGGACGGCGTTATTGTTGGAATTGGCGAAACAATGACACATTTTTGCCCTGTTTGCGGGGTCTGTGTTTCGATTAAGGCATTGGTAACAGAAACAATTTGCTGAACCAGGCAGGATTATATCCAAACTGTCCGAGCGACCAGAAACAGTGATTCTCTACTTATTGTGAGTGTCTGGGCGTTTCTGTGATGCATCGGGTGACACTGCTGTTCAGCATTGGCCGGGCCGGACACGCAAGACCTGTAAGACATCAGACAAACGAAAATGCCCCGACAAAAGCCGAGGCATCCCTATCATGTGTTCAACTGATCAGCGGTTTTCAATATCCACGTAATCGCGTTTCGTTTCACCCAGATAAAGCTGGCGCGGACGGCCAATCTTGTTCTGTGGATCGGCGATCATTTCCTTCCACTGGGAAATCCAGCCAACTGTGCGCGACAGGGCAAAGATGGGCGTGAACATCGACGTCGGGAAACCCATCGCTTCCAGAATGATCCCGGAATAGAAGTCCACATTCGGGAACAGTTTCTTCTCTGAGAAGTACGGATCTTCCAGCGCCTGTTTCTCAAGCTCTTTGGCGACCTGCAGGATCGGGTTGTTGTCAATACCCAGCAGTTCCAGAACCTCGTCAGCGCTTTCTTTCATCACCGTGGCGCGGGGATCGAAGTTCTTATAGACCCGGTGGCCAAAGCCCATGAGACGGAAGGGATCGTTCTTGTCCTTGGCGCGGGCGATGAATTCGGGAATGCGGTCAGGTGTGCCGATTTCCTTGAGCATCTCAAGACAGGCCTGATTTGCGCCGCCATGCGCAGGGCCCCAAAGGCAGGCAATACCGGCCGCGATACAGGCAAACGGGTTCGCGCCTGACGAAGATGCCAGTCGGACGGTGGATGTGGATGCGTTTTGTTCGTGGTCCGCATGCAACGTGAATATCCGGTCCATCGCGCGGCTGAGGATTGGGTTAACCACGTATTCCTCTGCGGGCACGGCAAAACACATGCGCAGGAAGTTTGACGCGTAATCCAGATCATTGCGCGGGTACACAAACGGCTGACCAATTGTGTATTTATAGGCCATCGCGGCAATGGTCGGCATTTTTGCGATCAAACGGATCGACGCAACCTCGCGCTGGTGTTCGTCTGCGATATCCGTGCTGTCGTGATAAAACGCGGACATTGCACCAACAACGCCAACCATAACCGCCATTGGATGTGCGTCACGGCGGAAGCCACGGAAGAAATACATCATCTGTTCGTGGATCATGGTGTGGTTTGTCACCAGCGTCTCGAAATCCTCAAGCGCCTTGGGCGAGGGGAGTTCCCCATAAAGCAGCAGATAGCACACCTCGAGATAGTGAGATTTGCCTGCAAGCTGATCAATCGGATAGCCACGGTGCAGCAACACGCCTTCTTCACCGTCAATAAACGTAATTGTGCTGTCGCAGGCTGCTGTTGAGGTATAGCCCGGGTCGTAGGTAAAAACATCCAGCTGGCCGTAAAGCTTGCGAATATCCAAAACATCCGGGCCCACGGTGGGCGATAGGATTGGCAACTCGTAATTGTCGCCGTCGATGGTCAATGTCGCGGATTTCTTTTTCTCAGCCATGAAGTCCCTTCCCGAATGTTGGCTGCGGGTATCTTCCCGCCGTCTGGGCATGGCCCCTCGGGGGGCTGCCTTGTCTGTTATCTTACTCAACCTTGCTGCGGGGTTAACCGATGTCAGGCCGCTGCGTCTGTTAGCCGGGCAAGAGTTTCATCACGTCCCAACACAAGCATCATGTCAAAAACCGATGGGGTCACCGCGCGCCCTGCAAGGGCCGCACGCAAAGGCCCTGCCAGCTTGCCGAATTTGGTTTCTTTCGCGGCAGCAAAGCCGTTCATCACCTCTTCCAGCGTTTCTTTGTTCCAGCTAGCATTTTGCAGATGCGGCGTCAATTCAGACAGCATACCACGGGATACATCATCAAGGTTTTTTGATGCCTTGTCATCCGGGGTAATCGGCCGGGATGTCAGAACAAAATGTGCTTTTTCAAGAAGTTCCGGCAATGTCTTCGCCCGTTCTTTGAGACAGTAGAGCGCCGCCTGGAATCCGGATGACTGTGCGGAAGTCAGCGCAGGCAATCCAGCCGCAGCCAGGTATGCCTCGCATTCGCGCCGCAATGCGGCATCATCTGCAACCGCGATATGCTGGCCGCAGATATTCTCAAGCTTCTTGATGTCAAATTGCGCCGGGCTGCGGCGGATGCCATCCAGGTCGAACCATTCCATGGCTTGCTTGTCGGTAAAAAATTCGTCGTCACCATGGCTCCACCCCAGACGGGCAAGATAATTGCGCATGCCAGCGGCGGGATAGCCCATTGCCTGATATTCCTGTGCGCCCAAAGCCCCGTGGCGTTTGGACAGCTTTTTGCCATCAGGCCCGTGGATCAGCGGGATATGGGCCCAGACCGGTACATCCCACCCCATGCCGTGATAGATCATCATTTGCCGCGCGGCATTGTTGAGGTGGTCGTCACCGCGGATCACATGGGTCACGCCCATGTCATGGTCATCCACAACCACGGCCAACATATAGACCGGCGTGCCATCAGACCGCAGCAACACCATGTCATCAAGTTGATCGTTCTGAATGGTCACGTCACCCTGCACCGCGTCACGGATCACGGTTTCGCCTGTTGTTGGTGCTTTGATACGGATCACATAGGGCGCATCGGGATGGTCGGCAGGGTCGGCATCGCGCCAGGGGGATCGGTAAAGCGTGCTGCGTCCTTCGGCCTTGGCGGCCTCGCGAAAGGCTTCAATGTCGTCTTGGGTTGCGAAACACTTGAAGGCCGCCCCTTTGGCCAGCAATTCATTGGCCACTGCAGCGTGGCGCGGGGCGTTTTCGAACTGGCTGACGACATCGCCGTCATGATCAAGGCCAAGCCAGGCCATGCCTTGCAGAATTGCAGAGGTCGCTTCGGGCGTGGAACGTGCGCGGTCGGTGTCTTCGATCCTGAGCAGAAACTTCCCGCTACGGCCCCGCGCATAAAGCCAATTAAAGAGTGCCGTGCGCGCGCCACCAATGTGCAAAAATCCGGTAGGGGACGGGGCAAAGCGGGTGACAACGGGCAAAGACATGGATGGCTGACTTTCTGTTCAGGATGTAGAGTGCGGGGAGGCTTGTTTGGTGCGCGCTTATCCTCGCGTTTACCTTTTGCTAACCATGAACCCGCTAGAGTCTCACGTCTGTCTAAACAGTGCATCAACCGGGGGCAAGCATGGGGCGAACTGCGCAGATGACCGCATCGTTCCTCATCCCGTTGGCATCTCTCTTTCCCAACCAACGCGGCATGTTGATCGGCTGGGTTCCCGTTTGCCTTGCGGCGGGCATCGGAACCTATTTCAACATTCTGACAGAACCATCGTTTATAATGTTTGCAGGCCTTTTCGCCTTGATGCTGGTCTTTGCCATCTTTGGGTGGTGCTTGCCCGAAGCTGTGTCACCAATGGCCGCTGGTATTGCGCTCTGTCTGGCCGGGTTCATCATTGCGGGTGTGCGAACCCATCATGTCGCAGGGCCGGTCCTTGGCTGGCGTTACTACGGCGCGGTTGAGGGGCGGGTGGTCGCAATGGATCGCAGCCAGTCTGACGCGCTGCGCCTGACGCTTGATCAGGTCCGCCTTGACCGGGTGCCGCCGCACCGCACGCCGGACCGGGTGCGCATCTCTTTGCATGGTCACGCGGTGGGCGGGATTACCCCCGAACCGGGGCTGCGGGTGATGACAACCGCCCATCTGTCGCCACCTTCGGGACCAGTTGAACCGGGGGGCTTCGATTTTCAGCGCCATGCGTGGTTCGCAAGATTGGGGGCCGTGGGCTATACCCGCGTGCCGCTGGTGGGCGCTGCGCGCGCCGAGGCGGGGCATGCGGGGCTTGCGGTCTTTCGCATACGTATGGCGGCATCAGCCCGTATTCAGGCCGCTCTGCCGGGGGACATCGGCGGGTTCGCGACTGCCATCACCACCGGGGATCGCAGTGCAATCAGCCAAGGGGCGCTGGATGATCTGCGCGCCAGCAACCTCGCCCATCTTTTGGCGATTTCGGGGCTTCATATGGGGTTGGTCACGGCAGTGGTGTTTGGCGCGCTGCGGCTTTTGCTGGTGGCCGTTCCGCGCATCGCCCTGAATTGGCCAACCAAGGGCATCGCCGCTTGCGGCGCGCTGATCGCGGCGTCGGGCTATCTGGCGCTCTCGGGCGGCAATGTGGCCACGGAACGCGCCTTTGTCATGGTTGCCGTCGCCTTGGGGGCGCTGATGATCGGCAGGCGGGCCATTTCGCTGCGTGCTGTGGCGGTGGCGGCGATTATTGTGCTGGTCTTGCGGCCTGAGGCACTGATGGGTCCGGGGTTTCAGATGTCTTTTGCCGCGACAACGGCGCTTGTGGCTGTATTTGGCTGGCTGCGCGGCGTTGAACTGGCGTTCATACCGCGTTGGCTGCGCCCTGTGATGGCTGTCTTTGTGTCTTCTGCCGTGGCGGGTATCGCCACGGCCCCGATTGCCGCGGCGCATTTCAACGCGATTGCCCATTACGGGCTGATCGCCAATCTGATGTCCGTGCCGCTGATGGGAATATTGGTGATCCCGGCGGCGGTCGCTGCGTTGGTGTTGTCGGTTTTCGGTCTGGAATGGATCGGATTATGGGCGATGGCGCTGGGTCTGCGTTGGATTTTGGGCGTCGCACATGAAGTCGCGGGCCTTGATGGCGCGCGGGGATTTGTGCCGGGGCCGGGGGCATGGGTTTTGCCCATGTTGGCGCTTGGGTTTTTGTTCCTGATTTTGTGGCAAGGTCGTCTGCGCTGGGGTGGCATCGCGGCGATGGCCTTGGCCTTTTTGCTGTGGCACGGGGCTCAACGGCCCGGTGTCCTGATCGCGGACAACGGAACGCTGGTAGGGTTGATGACCCCTGCGGGGCGTGCGTTGAGCAAGGAAAAGGGGGCCGGGTTTGTTGCGCGCAACTGGTTGGAAAATGACGGAGACGGCGCATTTCAGGAACAGGCCGCCGCGCGCTGGTCAGGGGGCCAGGTCATCCATTTGTCGGGCAAACGGGCCGTTGCAGGGTTTGCCGGATGCAGCGCGGGTCAGATCGTTGTTACCTCTGTTCCGGCCCCGGATCTGGCAAAGTCAGACTGCGATGTGTTTGACCCGGACCGCCTGAGACAAACAGGATCGGTTGCACTCAATCGCACCAAGCAGGGTTGGCAGATGATCACAGCCCGCGATCTGGCTGGCGAACGACCCTGGACCAACTGGCCCAAGCCCGATCAGGGGCAACTTGCCAGTCAATATGTGCGGATCAACCCGACCAGACGGCCCTGAACCTTGATCCTGTTGGACGGCAGCACCGTTGGCTTGTAAGCGGGGTTCGCCGCCTCAAGAGCGATGGAAGAACCGCTGCGCCGGAACCGCTTTAGCGTGGCTTCGCTGTCATCGACCAGGGCCACAACGATGTCACCATCGTCTGCCACGGATGTTTCGCGGATCACCACGACATCGCCATCGTTGATCCCGGCGTCGATCATCGAATCACCCTTCACCTCAAGCGCGTAATGTTCACCAGAGCCCGCGATCATGCCGTTGGGCACTGAAACGGAATGGGACACATGGCTGATGGCATCAATCGGGACACCGGCCGCAATCTGACCCATCACAGGCAATTCAATCGCGTGCACGGTGGATGTCGGCATAGACGCAGGGGGCCGCGGCACATCGGGGCGATCCCCATCAATCACCCGCGGCGCAAAGCCGGGATTGGGCAAGCCGCCAAGGCTTTCAGGGAGTTTGACCACTTCGATCGCGCGGGCGCGGTGCGCCAGACGGCGGATAAAGCCGCGTTCCTCAAGTGCTGTGATCAGGCGGTGAATGCCGGATTTAGACCGCAAATCCAGGGCCAGCTTCATTTCATCAAAACTGGGCGGGACGCCATCGCGTTGCACCCGTTTGTGAATAAACGCCAGCAGATCGAGTTGTTTCTTGGTCAGCATTGGGCATTTTCCCTGAACAGTGGTTTTGATTTGTTCTAGGGATGTTCTTGTTTTGTGTCAACGAATTGTGTGAAATTCGTCAGATAACGATATAATTCACTATGTCACCGGGCCTGCGGGCCGGATCATCCACAGGGCGCACCAGCAGCGCATCGGCGCTCGCAAGCACAGACAAAAGTGAGCTGTCCTGTCGGTCATCGGGGTGCAGCGCGCCGTCTGTGATGCGGGCGCGCATGTAATGCGCACGGGGACCATTTGCAGGCAGCGCGCGCGCCAGCGGTGCCTGACGCATCGGTGTTGCCTGCTCGCCCAGCCCAAGCATTTTGCAGACCACGGGTGCGACAAAAACCGTGCCACAGACCATCGCAGAAACGGGATTGCCGGGCAGCCCAATCATTGCGGCATCACCCAGCCTTCCTGCCATCAGCGGCTTGCCGGGGCGCATGGCGACCTTGTAGAACGCTTGTTCCATACCGATTTCAGCAGCGACCGGGGCCACCAGATCATGATCACCGACGGACGCGCCGCCGATGGTGATGATCAGGTCAGACCCTTTTGCAAGGCTGAACGCCTGTTTCAGAGAGGCTGCGGTGTCACGTGCAATCGGCAACATGTGAACCTGCGCCCCCAAACCCTCAAGCATCGCGGCAAGGCCGTAGCTGTTTGAGGCGATGATCTGATCGGGGCCGGGGACCTCGCCGGGTTGAACCAGCTCGTCCCCGGTTGCCAAAATTGCCACGCGGGGGCGGCGGGTGACGGGCACATCCGCGATGTTCATTGCGGCAAGCAAGGCAATATCAGCCGGGCGCAGGCGCAGGGGGGCATGAAGGGTCTGGCCCACCTCAAAATCACCACCGGCTGGGCGAATATTGTCTTTGATTCCAATGCGGTGGCCCAGTGTGATCAGATCTCCACGCCGGGTCACATCCTCTTGGATCACGACAAAATCGGCACCTTCTGGAACCGGCGCGCCAGTGAATATCCGCACCGCCTGACCTGCACGAAGCGCGCCTTCGAACCGGTGCCCGGCAGCGGCTTCACCCACCACTTTGAACATCGCGTCCGGTTCAACCTCGGCCCGGCGCAGGGCATAGCCGTCCATAGAGGAGGCGGCAAAAGGCGGCTGCGTGCGCGTTGCTGCAACATCGCGGGCCAGAACGCGGCCGGCGGCGTGGCGCAAAGGCACATCTTCAACATCCAAAGGGCGCACAAGCGACAAAAGCTGCGCAAGGGCGGCCTCAACAGAGATCATGACGCCTCAAACCGACCCGATTTGCCGCCGTCCTTGAGCACAACGCGCAGTCCACCGATTTCCATGGCCTTATCCACCGCCTTGGTCATGTCATAGACGGTCAACGCGGCGACCGATGCGGCTGTGAGCGCTTCCATCTCGACCCCTGTCTGGCCTGTGGTCTTAACGGTTGCGGTGATGCGGATGCCGGGCAGGTCTGCATCTGGGATAAAATCAACCGCAACCGATGTAATTGGCAGCGGATGGCAAAGCGGGATGAGGTCCGCCGTGCGTTTCGCGGCCATGATCCCGGCCAGTCGGGCAACGCCCAGCACGTCACCCTTCTTGGCGCGCCCTTCGGTAATGATATCAAAGGTTTCCTGCCGCATCTTGATGTGATTTTCTGCAACTGCAATGCGCGCCGTGACTGCCTTGTCGGACACATCAACCATATGCGCATCGCCTTTGGCATCAAAATGGGTAAGGGCCATTCACATCCCTCCGGCAGTCAGCGGATTGGCCAATAGATCGCGGGTCGCCAATTCGACATCGGATTGCCGCATCAGGCTTTCGCCGATCAGGAATATCCGGGCACCGTACATCGCCAGATTTGCCAGATCTTCGGGTGTGCTCAGCCCTGATTCCGACACGATCATGCGGTCGGCAGGCACCTTTTTTGACAGGGTGCGGGTGGTATCCAGCGTGGTTTCGAAGGTCTTGAGGTTTCGGTTATTGATCCCGATAAGGCGGCTCTCAAGTTTGCTTGCGCGCTCCAGTTCGGCCGCGTCGTGCACTTCGATCAGCGCGTCCATGCCCCATTCCGTCGCGGCCTCTTCCAGTTCAGCCGCCTGGGCATCAGACACCGACGCCATGATGATCAAAATGCAATCGGCCCCCAGCGCGCGTGCTTCGGCCACCTGATAGGTGTCATACATGAAATCCTTGCGCAGTACGGGAAGTGTGCAGGCGGCGCGGGCCTCGGCAAGATAGTCTTTGGATCCTTGGAAACTGGGGGTGTCCGTCAGAACGGACAGACAGGTTGCGCCGCCCTCAGCATAGGCCGCGGCGAGGGTCGCGGGGTCAAAGTCGGCACGAATCAATCCTTTGGAGGGGCTGGCCTTCTTGATCTCGGCAATCAGACCGTATCCTTCGCGGGATGCATCATGCAGGGCGTCGGCAAAGGGGCGCACCGGGGGGGCTGCATTCGCCTCTGATATCACCGCCTCAAGAGGCTTGGCAGCCTTGTCGGCGGCAATTTCTTCCAGCTTATAGGCCTTGATCTTATCCAGAATGGTGTCGGTCATAACGCTCTCTTATGGGTTGCCCCAGTTTATGCAGGGACTGCCCTGCGCCTGCAACCATGCATTGGTGCGGCTGAACGGCTTTGAGCCGAAAAACCCACCGTATGCGGACAGCGGCGAGGGGTGTTTGGTCTCAATTTTGAGATTTTGTTGGGCGTCCACATCCTGCGCGACCTTGTGCGCTGGGGTTCCCCAAAGCAGATAGGCGCGAGGGCGGTCGGCCAATCGGGCCAATACTTGCGACGTCAGTTCCTGCCAGCCGAGCGCGGCGTGGCCTTTCGCTTTGCCCTGCGGCACCGTGAGGATTGTGTTGAGCAAAAGCACGCCTTGATCCGCCAAATCACCAAGGTCGGTACGGGTGCGGGTCAGGGCCAGATCGCTCTGCATCTCTTTGAAAATGTTTCCTAAACTGTCCAATCGTCCGCCAAAGTCACGGGTGATGGAAAAGGCTAAACCATCTGCCTTGCCGGGCGTGTGATACGGGTCTTGTCCCAGAATAACGACCTTTACATCATCAGGTTGGGTCATTTCCAACGCTGTAAATACCTGATCTTGCGGCGGGAAAATAACCCGCTTATCCGCCGTTAACGCCGATTCAATACGGGGCAGGTTTTCGGTAAAGAAGGGCAGGTCGGCCCAGTCTCCAAGCCGCCTGAGGTCGAATTTCATTTGCTGTGGCTGACCGCTGCGACGCGGGTGATCTTGTCGCGCGCGGCACCGGAATCGATGCTGTGGCGCGCCATCTCAACCCCGGCTTTCAGGTCGGGTGCGGCATCGGCGACCACCAAAGCAGCCGCCGAGTTCAGCAACACAGCGTCGCGGTAGGCAGAGGGCGCACCGTCCAGCAGCGCATTGAAATCACGTGCATTTTCTTCGGGTGTGCCGCCCTGAATTGCCTCAAATGGATGCACGGGCAGGCCAGCATCTTCGGGGTGTATTTCAAAGTCGGACACAGTGCCGTCGTCCAATCCGCTGACCCAGCTTACGCCGGTGATCGTCAACTCATCGGTGCCATCGGAGCCGTGAACCAGCCACGCCTTTTCGGACCCCAGAGCGTCCAGCGTTTCGGCCATCGGGCGGATCAGGTCACGGCGATAGGCCCCGGTCAGTTGCCGTTTGACGCCCGCAGGGTTGGTCAATGGCCCCAATATATTAAAGATTGTGCGCGTGCCCAATTCTGACCGCGTCGGCATCACATGGGCAATCGCAGGGTGATGCATCGGGGCCATCATAAAGCCGATGCCGACCTCGGCCAATTCGCGCTCGACGATTTTTGGGCCGACCATGACGTTCAGGCCCATTTGCGTCAGCGCATCTGCGGCACCGGATTTGGAGGACAGGTTGCGGTTGCCGTGTTTGGCCACCACGACGCCCGCACCCGCCACAACAAATGCCGTTGCGGTCGAGATGTTCAAAGTGCCCTTGCCGTCGCCGCCCGTGCCGACAATGTCCATCGCGCCTTTGGGTGCCACGACTTTGTGGCATTTGGCACGCATGACGCTGGCGGCAGCGGCGTATTCATCTACCGTTTCACCGCGCGTGCGCAGCGCCATCAGAAATCCACCGATCTGGCTTGGCGTGGCTTCGCCCTCGAACAGAATCTCAAACGCTTCAGCGGCCTGTTGCCGGGTCAGCGGGCCATTTGCAGACGCATCAATCAGGGGTTTCAGTGCATCACTCATGCAGGGACCTTCATCTCGTTGAGGAAGTTTTGCAGCAGCGCAAACCCGTGCTCGGACCGGATCGATTCCGGGTGAAACTGAACGCCGTGCAGGGGTAATTCGCGGTGTTGCAGGCCCATGATCGTGCCATCCTGCAGGGTGGCGTTGACCCTTAAGCACGCAGGCAAACTTTCGCGTTCCACCACCAGCGAATGATACCGCGTTGCTGCGAAAGGGCTGGGCAGCCCTGCGAAAACACCGGTGCTGTCGTGGTGCATCTGGCCCAATTTGCCATGAACGATGTCGCCTGCGCGCACGACCTTGCCGCCAAACGCCTGTCCAAGGCTCTGATGTCCCAGACAGACCCCCAGCAACGGCAGCCGCGCCTTTGCCGCCGCGAGGGTCAACTCAAGGCAAATGCCCGCCTGATCAGGATCGCAGGGGCCCGGGGACAGTAATATACCAGCAGGTTTCATCGCCATCGCATCGGCAACACTTAGCGTATCGTTGCGGTGCACCGCGACATCGGCCCCCAACGCCCCTAAATAGTGCACGAGGTTGTAGGTAAAACTGTCGTAGTTATCTATGAGCAGCAACAATGGGCAAATCTTTGTCTTTGGGCCAGGCATTAGGACTAGAGAAACGCCGGCAAGGCAGCGTATATGTCGTGCCACACATGTTCAGGCTTGCGCGCGTACGTCAAGAGTGCAACCGAAAAGCCGGCAAAGGGCAGAAGGCCGCGTCACGCGCGGAAGCAGACAGCAGGAGAATGCACACATGGCACGCGGATTCTTGAGCGGCGTTCTTTGGGGCGGAATTGTAAGTGTTGGGGTAGGTGGGGTGGCATCCGTGCTGGCACCCCTGCCAATGCCACCTGAGGTCAGCGATGCGGCACCGGCTGAGGCCGTTGCGCCGACACAGATTGCTGAACCCGGCAGCGGTGAACAAAGCAGCAATGCCGACCGTGCGCCAGTGACGGGTCAGGTCGGCGTGCAAACTTCGGCACCGGAACCAGATACCCTTGCCGGGATCAACGCTGATACCGTGACCCCCGCTGCGATCCCCCAAACAGGTGCCGCAGATGATCTGCAAACGCCTGCTGTTGGGTCAGACTTGGGTGGCGCTGTTCCTCAAGGCGATGACCCTGTGTTGCCGAACCCGCAAGCGCTTGCCCCGATGGCACCGGCAGCGGCGGATGATCTGTCCATCAGCACAGAACCTGCACAGCCGCCCGCGCCGCTGGCTGAGGTCGTTGAGGGGGCCTTTGATGCGCCTGCGCAACCATCCAACGAAGACGCGATTGATCCTGGGCCGGTGCTGCCCGTGGCTGAAGAGGGCATCAGCGATCCTGCTCCGGCAGAAGAAGCCGCACAGGTTGCAACTGCCGTGGTTCCAGAACGGGATGCACCCGTTGATCCTGCAGTAGCGGAACCTGCGGTAGCAGAACCTGCGGTCACTGCGGTGGACCCGCCACCCATCGTGATTTTGCCAATTCCAAAAGCGCCGGAGGCACCACAAACCGAAGCGGCCAACGAAGCAGAGGGCACGCCAGCCTCTGCGCGCCCGGCCATTGGAAAACCCGCTGTGTCACTGACAGAGCGCAGTGGCGGCGTTGTCGTCAATCGCCTGACCAATAATGATGCGGCAGCCGAAGGTGCTGTGCCAATTGATGCACCAGCGGAGGGTGTTGCGGGGCAGGTGGGCGAAAATGCGCTGCCGATTGATGCTTTCGCGCAGGCGTTTGATAACCCTGACAACAAACCCCTGATGGGTATCGTTCTGATTGACGATGGCAGTTCGCTTACTTCCGGAAGCGCCGGTATAGCTGCGCTGCGCAGCTTTCCCTATCCGCTTAGCTTTGCGGTAGACAGCAGTCTGGACGATGCGGCTGAACGTATGGCGCTCTACCGAAATGAAGGATTTGAGGTTCTGGCGATGGTTGATCTGCCCGAAGGGGCGGCACCGGTGGATGCGGAAACCACCTTTGGTGTGATATTGTCCAAACTGCCTGAAGTTGTCGGGGTGCTCGAAGGCACCAAGGGTGGCTTGCAAGGGTCACGCGGTGTGGCCGATCAGGTGACCGAGATTCTGGCGCAAACAGGGCATGGGTTGATCACCCAGGACAAGGGGCTGAACACCATGCCCAAGCTTGCCCGCAAAAAAGGCGTGCCCGCCGATCCGGTGTTCCGTGATTTTGACAGCAAGGACCAAACCGCGCAGGTGATCCGGCGGTTTCTGGATCAGGCCGCCTTTCGGGCAAATCAGGAAGGGGCCGTGATCATGCTGGGCCGTCTGCGCCCGGATACGATATCGGCGCTGCTGCTTTGGGGCTTGCAGGACCGCGCGG
Source organism: Sulfitobacter sp. SK011 (assembly GCF_003352065.1). NCBI lineage: Bacteria > Pseudomonadati > Pseudomonadota > Alphaproteobacteria > Rhodobacterales > Roseobacteraceae > Sulfitobacter > Sulfitobacter sp. SK011. The sequence goes on along the minus strand of NZ_CP025803.1, from coordinate 2,632,737 downwards.
GAAAGGTGTCATTGGCCCCGATATCGGCGGTGTTGCAGCGGTCGGAATGAGGGGCGTCTCCGATATGGCAGCTGTCTGGTCTGAGCGCACGAGCGCGCACCCTGATTGGTGCCATATTTTCGACTACCGGTTGTGTTCTAACTGAGATACTCAGATGGTCGGCAGGAATTCATTGGAAACAGGTCACATGGTGCGCAAAGCTTTCCTTGGCTTGATATCAATAGCGGCTTTGCTCGTTATTGTTGGCTACCTTGGCCAATTTCACCGTGGCGCGGATACCGTCGCCATTGGAAGGCCGGTATTCGGGATAATCTGCATTCTGGGCATTTTCGTTGCGCGTTCTCTCACGCTCAGATTTGCCTTTGGGACCATCGCGCTGCTGGCAATTTCAACGGTTGCAGTTTCCTTTCTGCCGCAGAAGTCAGGCGGAGACATCCGGGTTTATTCCAAGAACCTCTGGTTCGGTAACAAGGAATTTTCTGCGGTGGTCGCGGACATAGAGGCTGCGAATGTCGACGTTGTCATGCTTCAGGAGGTCTCGGTGCACAACAACCCGGCGCTTCAACAGTTGAAAGCGGAATTTCCGCACCAGTATGTGTGCAGGTTTTCACGGTGGAGCGGCATTGCTCTGGCGTCTCGGCTTCCGTTTGACGGTGATCCTATATGCTCCGATTCGCGTGCAGTGCTGGCCGCGCCGATCCTGCTAAAGGGTCAACGGGTCTGGGTTGCCTCTGCGCATATTCCCTGGCCTTGGCCGCATGACAGTTCTGAGAATGAAAAGGATGCGATATCACTGCTGTCAGAACTTGATGGCCCGGTTATCGTTGCGGGTGACTTTAACATTGTTCCTTGGTCGGGCAGGGTTGGCAGGATCGCGGCATTAACAGGCACCCAATTGGCAGGTCCGGCGCGTGCGACACTGCATCTGAGAAATATACCGTTGCCGATTGATATGGTGCTTGCCCCGGGCGGAGGGTCGTTGGAAATGCGTCCGCTGCTGGGATCTGACCATGCGGGCCTTGTCGCCGATCTGGTGCTTTGGCCGAAGTGATCGCGAATTTGGGGTGCCTGACACCCTTCAGATAATCTCGTCTTCATCAAACAGCGGATCGGTTTCCAACTGTGTGGCCAGATCATCCACCGTGGCTTCCACCGCGCGCGGGCTGAGGCGGGCGAGGTGAAAGACTGCATCGCCTTCGTTGACCACCGGCAATATCGCGCGGCCGATCAGGATGCCTGCAGTCGGGGCAAGCAGATTGGTTTCGACCTCGCCAAAGGGGTCCGAGACTGTCGCCAGCACGTCGCCTTCTTCTACCGTTTCGCCCTCGGCCCGGAACGTGCGCAGCAGACCACCCGCCGGGGCGCGCAGCCAGCTTGAAGACGTGCAGACATGCGGTGCAACCTTGGCGCGGGCAATGCCTTTGGCAGGCAGCATGTCTTGGCCGCGCATCACCCGCAGGATGCCTGCAAGTCCCGCGCGCACGGCCATTTCATCGAACCGCAAGCCTTCACCAGCCTCATAAAGCAGAATTGGCGTGCCATTTTTGGCCGCCACCGCGCGCAATGATCCATCACGCAGGGGCGATGTCAGCACGACCGGCGCACCAAAATCAATTGCCATCTGAGCGGTGACCTTGTCAGAGGGTGACACGCGCACTTGCGGCAGATTGGTGCGGTGGATCGCGGCGGAATGCAGGTCAATGCCAAAGTCGCAGCGCAGCACGACATCGTTCAGAAAGATATGGGCAAGCCGGGACCCAAGCGACCCTGTCGGAGAGCCCGGAAAACAGCGGTTCAGGTCGCGGCGGTCAGGCAGATACCGCGAGCGACTGAGAAAGCCAAAGGAGTTGACAACCGGAACCACAATCAATGTGCCCCGCAGCGATGCCAATTGCGGCGCGCGCAGCAGGCGGCGCACGATTTCAACACCGATTACTTCGTCCCCATGAACCGCAGCGCTGACAAACAACGTGGGGCCGGGCCGTTTGCCGTGGTGCACCTCAAGCGACAGACCGATGGGCGTGTGATCGGGCAGGATCGAGACAGGCAGAGTGATGGATTTGCGGGTGCCGCGTTCAACCCGGTGACCTGCGATCTCAAAGGGTTGTGGGGCGGGCACGATCAGTTGCGCCCCGACCCGTCAAAGCGCGCGGCATCGGCGGCGGCGCGGCGGATGGCGTTGGATTTATGCACGGTTTCCATATATTCAGCCTCTGCATCGCTGTCATAGACCACGCCGCCGCCCGCCTGAATGTACAATGTTTCGCCCTTGATCACCGCGGTGCGCAGCGCAATACACATGTCCATGTCGCCACCGGCGCTGAAATATCCGACACCGCCGCCGTAAATCCCGCGTTTTTCGGGTTCGAGTTCGTCGATAATCTCCATCGCGCGGACCTTGGGTGCCCCTGATACCGTACCCGCAGGCATGCCTGCAAAGAAGGCATCAAGCGCGTCGCAGCCCTCTTTCAGCTCGCCCACCACGTTTGAAACGATGTGCATCACGTGGCTATAGCGTTCAACGATGAATTCTTCGGTGGGGCGTACAGTGCCGATCTTGGCAACCCTGCCCACGTCGTTGCGGCCCAGATCAAGCAGCATCAGGTGCTCGGCCAGTTCTTTTTGGTCGGCCATCAGATCGGCCTCAAGCGCGCGGTCTTCCTCCGGCGTTGTCCCGCGCGGACGGGTGCCGGCGATGGGGCGAATGGTGACTTCATTGCCAAAAACACGCACCAGAATCTCGGGCGAGGCCCCGACCACATGGAAGCCGCCGAAGTTGAAATAGAACATGAAAGGCGACGGGTTGGTGCGGCGCAGACTGCGGTAAAGCGCAAAGGGCGGTTGGGTGAACCCCTGCGCCCAGCGTTGGCTTGGCACGACCTGAAAAATATCCCCCGCAACGATATAGTCCCGGGCCTTTTCAACGGCAGCTTTGTAGGCATCCTTGGTGAAATTGCTGACCGGCTCCGGGGCATCCGCCGCATCACCCAAATCGCGGCTGGTGTCGGGCAGGCTTCGCTCCAGATCACGGACCGCATCCATCACCCGCTCTGCCGCCTGGGCATAGGCCGCACGCGCCGACTGGCCATCCCTGACCCATGCGGGCGACACCAGCGTGACCTCGCCCTTGACGCCGTCAAGAACGGCGATCACCGAGGGGCGCAGCATCTGCGCATCCGGCAGACCCAAGGGATCGGGGTTCACGTCCGGCAGATGTTCAACCAGCCGGATCATGTCATAGCCGAGATAGCCAAAAAGCCCCGCAGCGGCCTGAGGCAGGTCATCGGGCAGCTCGATCCGCGATTCAGCTATTACCGCGCGCAGGGTGTCGAGCGGATTGCCCGGCACGTCCTCAAACGCGTCCGCATCATAGCGCGCGGCGCGGTTGATGGCTGATGCTTTGCCACGGCAACGCCAGATCAGATCAGGTTTCATCCCGATGATCGAATAGCGCCCGCGCACTTCGCCCCCCGTCACGGATTCAAGCACAAAAGCGTTTTCAGCAGCCCCGGTGAGTTTCAGCATCAGTGACACCGGCGTGTCGATGTCAGCGGCAAGGCGGGTATAGACAATCTGGTTTTGCCCGGATGAATAGGCGGCCTCAAATGTGCTGAAATCTGGGGTCAGGGCCATTGGTTTTGCCTAGGGAAAGTTGACATGCACGGCCTGAACGGCGCGCTGGTCGATTTGTGGACCGGCACGGCGCACCACGTCATCGGAATAAATGGCAAAGATATCCTGAGCCAGCGTCTGGTTCAGTTGTTGTGAAACCTGTTCCAGCAGGGCGGCGTTGGCGGCGCTGTCGCCGGCGGCTGTGACGCTGTCCAACCGAACGATTACGACGCTACCATCGCCGGGCAGCACCGTCACATCGCCCACGTTCATGGCAAAGACTTCGCTCATGAAATTCTCTGGCGTGCCCTCGATAAAGCCATTGCGGGTCTGGTCCTGTTCGATCACGGCATCAAGGCCCGCCGCTTCGAACGACGCATCGCTGCCAAGGGACGTCAGCAGGGCCGTGGCTTGCGCATTCAGCTGTTGAACGGTCTGCTCTGCCTGCCATGCGGTGCGCACAGCGCCTTTGGCGTCTTCAAAAGGTTCGGGGCGTTCTGGCAATTCTTCGTCAAGACGCATGGCATAGATACCGCCATCATCGAGTTGGTTGATTTTTGGGAAATCCCCGGCGGACAGCGCTGCCGCTTCCTGCCGAAAATCGCCATATCCGGCAATGCCATCGCTGCTGTCCTGGGTCCAGGCAATCGCGCCGAGGGTCATTTTAGTCTCTTCGGCCAGTTGTTCCAATGTGGCCCCGCCAGCAAGCTGATCATCGAGATCCTGCGCACGGGCCTCGACTGTGCGTACCGCACGGGCGGTGGCCAGTTCACCTTGCAGGTCGGCCTTGGCCTCTTCAAATGTGACGTTTTGTGCGGGCAGAACCCCGTTCACGCGGAAAAGCGCGGGCCCAAGATCACTGGCCAGTGGCCCGACAATATCCCCGACTTCGGCGGCAAATACCGCGTCACCCGCAGCATTCAGATCGGACTTGCTCACATCACCCAAATCAACATCAGACAGTTCCAGCCCGCGTTCCTGCACCAAAGCGTTGAAGGTCGTGCCGTCCACTTCCAATGACGCGGCGGCCCGATCTGCGGCTTCCTGATCGGCAAAGGCCAGACGTTCAACCAATCGACGCTCGGGCTGGATATATTCATCTGCGCGGTCATCATACGCCTGCTGCAATTCTTCCTGCGGCACTTCGATGTCGTCGATCATCGCATCGGGGGACAGCCACGCATAGGTGATCATCTTGGTCGCAGGCAGCATGAACTGATCAGTGTTTTCGTCATAAAAAGCACGCAGATCTGCGTCGGTGGGGGTGCCAATGGGGGCGGTCAGATCCTCGGCAGAAAGGGAGGTCCATGTAAAGCTGCGCTTTTCGTTGACATAGTTCACCAGGGTTCTTGCATAGGCTTCAGGCATCTTTATGCTGCCGATCACCGCACGCTGAAGCAAGGTGCGGGAGGCTTCCTCGCGCAGGCTGGTTTCAAACTCGGCTTCGCTCTGGCCAGCCTGTTGCAGGGCAAAGCGGTATCCCTCGCGGTCGAATTCGCCATCAATGCCCTGAAAGGCGGCGATTTGGATGATTTCCTGTCGCAAGGATTCGTCACCGATGGACAGGCCAAGTGTTGCCGCCTCGTGGTCCAATGCGCGGTTGCGCACCAAACGTTGCAAGACGGCGCGATCAAGTCCGATCTGCTGGGCCTGTGCAAACGGCAGTTGCTGACCTGTTTGCGCCTCAATGGCGCGGATTTCCTGAGACAGGTCGCGGGCGTATTGGTCAATTGGAATGATTTTGTCGCCTACGGTGCCGATGCTGCGGACATTACCAGACAGATTGACCGCCCCAAAGCCGCCGAGGCCAAGGATCAGCAGACCCATAAGGATCCAAACAGCGGTTTTTGAAATGCTAGAGCCTTTGGCCATGTCAGACGTCCCTTTTCGCGTTTGCGCTTGTCTATGCGTTGCGCGGCAGGGCTGCAAGGCGGTCAAACAGAATGCCAATGCCCGCCGCATCCAGATTGGCAAAAGCAATGCGCAACTGGCGCGCGCCGCTTGGGTCATCCGTGGGGCAAAACATCGTCCCGGGCAGGCACAAGATACCTGCATCGCGCACCAGTTGGGGGGCCAAATCGGCAGAGCTGATACCAAAGGGGTGCTGCATATAGGCGAAATAGCCGCCCAGACCCAAAAGCTGCCACCCTTGCGCCGTCAACTTTGGCATCTGGGTGGAAATCGCGGCACGGCGCGCCAGAATTTCGTCGCGCTCCCCGGCCAGCCATTGTGCAAGGTTCTGCATCCCCCAAAGGGCGGCATGCTGACCGATCTGACTGGGACAAATGGCGACGGTGTCGAGGAATTTCTCGACCTCTGCCAGACGCTCTGGACTTGCGATCATCGCGCCGACGCGGTGGCCGGTCAGGCGGTATGCTTTGGAGAAGGAATAAAGATGGATCAGGGTGTCGTCCCAGTCGGGGTCCTGAAACAGGGGGTGGGGTGGGCCGCTGCGGCTGTCAAAATCGCGGTATGTTTCATCTAGGATCAAAGCGATGCCATGTTCGCGGGCCAGATCAAAGAAGGCCTGCACCAGTTCGGCGGGGTATTCCACACCGCCGGGATTGTTCGGTGTGACCAGTGAAATCGCGCGGGTGCGCGGTGTGATCAGGGCTGCTGCCTGTTCGGGGTCGGGCAGCAAATCGACACCAGTTGGCAGCGGCACGGCGGCGACACCTGACATATCAAGCCACATCTTATGATTGAAATACCAAGGGGTTGGCAGGATAACTTCATCTTCTTCCGCGCAGAGCATGGCAATCGCTGCGGCAAAAGCCTGATTGCAGCCCGAGGTGATACAGACCTGTGCGGGGTCCACGATACCTGCGTAATGCTGTGCAGTTTGGGCGGCAAGTTCGGCGCGCAGTTCGGGCAGGCCGAGGACGGGGCCATAAAGATGCGCGTCATCGTTCTGAAGCGCCACATCGGCCATGGCCTGACGCAAGGCAGGCGGCGGCGGATCGACGGGGGCGGCCTGGCTTACGTTGATCAGCGGCCGGTCCGCAGGGAATGTCACCCCCTGCAACCAGCGGCGGGCCTCCATCACGGGGGGCGCGAATGTGTTGGCGGTGCGGGGCAAATTCATTGCGGATGTGTCCTCTGGATGGGGCGGGGCGTGAGGCGGCAGTTGCTGAGGGTTCTCAGGAAGCGATGGGGCCAATGCCCGGATCAGTCCTTGCCCCGGTAGGGTTCAACATATTGCAGGGCCATGTCCCACGGGAAGAATATCCATGTGTCCTGGCTGACTTCGGTGATGAAGGTGTCGACCTGTGGGCGGCCCTTGGGTTTGGCATAGACGGTGGCGAAATGCGCTTTGGGATACTGGGCGCGGACCACTTCGAGGGTTTTGCCGCTGTCCACCAGATCGTCAATGATCAATATGCCAGTGCCGTCACCCATCAGTTCTGCATCCGGGGATTTGAGCACCTTGGCCTCTGATTGGTCCTGGTGGTCATAGGATTTGATCGAGATCGTATCGACGGTGCGGATGTCCAGTTCGCGCGCTGCAATCATCGCCGGGGCCATGCCGCCACGGGTGATCGCAACAACAGCCCGCCATGCGCCATTGTCGGGCCCCTGACCGTCCAGCCGCCACGCCAAGGCGCGGCTGTCACGGTGAATCTGGTCCCAGGAGATATGAAAGCCCTTTTCATGCGGTAATTGCGTGTCGTTCATGTCGGTTACCTTTGCAGCAGAAGTTTGAGGCCAAGCCCGCCCAGAAGCAGGGCCGCGATGCGGTCAAGATGCGGTTTCGCGCGCAGATAGCGTGCGCGCGCGGCAGATGCGCTCAGGACAAAGGCGCAACCGGTATAAAAGAGGATCTCCAAGATCAGGTGGTTCAGCCAGACAAGCCCAATCTCAGGACCCGAAAGGTTGGGGGGAAACACCACGACAAGCACCGCCGCAGCAAAAAGAACCGATTTGGGATTGCCGAGGTTCACAAGGAAACCGTCCATAAAGGCGCGGCCATGTGGTTTGGTTCCTGCTGTCACCGGCTGTTTCGCCCCGCGCCACGTCGCGACCGCAAGATAGATGAGATAGGCCGCGCCACCGATCTTCAGCGTGGCAAAAGCCCATGGAAAATAGGCAAAAACAGCGTCCATGCCCAAAAGGGCGCAGAGCGTCCAAAGGCTCGCCATCAGGCCAAGACCAAGTCCGGTGGCGATCCCCGCGCGCCTGCCATTCGACACGGTACTGCGCACCGCCATCAAAAATGCAGCACCGGGGCTGAGGATCGACACAATCAGCACGGCGTTGAATGCGATCATATGCTCCAGGGTCATGACACAGACCTTGTTTTAACCGAACAAGCGAACACCGCAGTCATCCCAGCCCGATCCGTATGCCAAACCCGCCGAGCAGGACTGCAAAGACACGCTCAGTGTTCATTTTGACCCTAGCATAGAGCCGACGCGGTGCGGGGCGTGAAAAGACCAATGCGACAACGGCGTACCACGCACATTCAACCGCAAATACCACACCGAGGATCGACACCGCATCCGCCAGACTTGGGCTTGCCGGGACGAGACCAGAGAAGATGGCGGCGAAAAACGCCAGTGCCTTGGGGTTGGCAAGATCCGTCCACAGGCCCAACAAGAACGACTGCACCGCCCCGCGCGGCATTTCGGCGTTTTGTTCTGGCAGGCTATCAGGTGCATGTCGCCATAAAGTGACGGCGATATAGATCAGGAACAGCGCCCCGGCGATGCGCAGCCCGGTTTGCAGCCATGGCATCAGTTCGAACAAGATCGACAGACCCGCAAGGGCCGCCGCCGCCCAGAGGACAACAGCAAACGCCAATCCCACAGTCAGCCACAGCGCCGGGCGCATCCCTTCTCCGGCAGCGGTGCGCACAGTCAGCACAAACGCGGGCCCGGGGCTCATCGCGAGAAGCAGTTGCACCAAGGCAAGAGAGGCGAGCGCGGCTGCGGTCACTCTTTGGCCATGTCGGGTGCATCCACCGCCTTCATCCCAACCACGTGATATCCCGCGTCAACATGCAGGTTTTCACCGGTTGTGCCGCTGCCCAGATCGCTCAGCAGATAAAGCGCTGCCTTGCCGACGTCCTCGATTGTCACATTGCGGCGCAGGGGCGAATTGTATTCGTTCCATTTCATGATGTAGCGGAAATCGCCAATGCCAGATGCGGCCAGTGTCTTGATCGGTCCAGCCGAGATTGCGTTGACGCGAATGCCGTCTTTGCCCAGATCTTCGGCCAGGTATTTGACCGACGCCTCAAGTGCGGCTTTGGCCACGCCCATCACGTTATAATGCGGCATCACTTTTTCAGCCCCATAATAGGTGAGGGTAAGCGCCGCAGCACCCGGCGACATCATCTTTTCCGCACGGGCCATCACAGCGGTAAATGAATAGACCGATATGTCCATCGACATCGCGAAATTGGCGCGGCTTGTGTCAACGTAGCGACCGCGCAATTCGTTTTTATCTGAAAAACCAATGGCGTGGACGACAAAGTCAATCTCGCCCCATGTCTCTTTCAGGCTGTTAAAAAGCGCATCGATCGAGGCCTCATCGCCTACGTCACACGGCAGCACGATATTGCTGCCAAGTTGTGCTGCCAATGGATCAACCCGCTTTTTCAACGCATCCCCCTGATAGGAAAAGGCAAGCTCAGCACCGGCATCAGCCAGTGATTTGGCCACGCCCCATGCGATTGATTTATCGTTTGCGAGGCCCATGATCAGCCCTCGTTTTCCTTGCATCAGATCATTTGCCATATCGCTGCCCTGTTTTTACCCGGTTCTTTGTCGCGGGTTTAAGCCATTAGCTGCGCCCCAGCAAGGCCAACGGATGTCAGTGCGGGCTGGTCCATAACGCTTGTGCTTATGTGCATGAATGCAAGCAGTCGATTTTGACATTTTCTCAATCTGACACAATCATTGTCTTGTTGCCTTTCTTTTTAAGGTGTTAGGACCTATGCTAACGTTAACGATTAGACCGCCGAAAAACGGCTCAAAAAGCGGTATATTTCTGGGTAATAACTGAAAGCGAAGGATGACGGGCGACTTGGAAACCACGGTATTGCAAGAGAACCGGACGGGGGTTTTTGCGGGAGATGATCCTTTCGTGATTGCACGCCGCTGGCTTGAAGAAGCGCAAGACAAAGAACCCAATGATCCCAATGCGATCGCGCTGTCGACGGTTGACGCTGGCGGATTGCCCAATGCCCGGATGGTTCTGCTTAAGGAAATCGAAGCTGCTGCCTTTGTTTTCTATACCAACTACGAAAGTACAAAAGCACGGGAATTGGACAGTGCCGGGAAAGCCGCCTTTGTGATGCACTGGAAATCCCTGCGCCGCCAGATTCGGGTGCGCGGGCTGATCAGCCGCGAAAACGGGCCGCAGGCGGATGAGTATTATGCGTCCCGGTCGCTTAAAAGCCGTTTGGGTGCTTGGGCGTCAAGGCAATCGCAGCCGCTCAGCAGTCGAACCGCTTTGATGGCCGAGGTCGCCAAGGCGACAGCGAAACATGGGCTCAATCCCGATCGGCCTCCGTTTTGGGGCGGCTATCGCTTGACACCGGTTGAGATTGAGTTTTGGGCGGATGGTGAGTTTCGTCTGCATGATCGTTTTCGATGGCAACGGGCATCCCCGAAAGATGCTTGGATGATCGAGCGGCTTAGCCCCTGATCAGGGGTGCAGTGTAGATGGTGTTAGTCAGTTGGAGTTTGTTGGGCGTCAGAAAAAATGGAGCAACCGCTGTGTGGTCGTTTTGATATCAAGGGACTGTTGTGACGGATAAAGAAGAAATAAACCAAGGGGCGGTCGCGCAAGACATGTCCGGGTTTCAGCTGTCAGGCGTGGTCAAGTGGTTTGACCCGAACAAGGGCTTTGGCTTTGTCATTGCTGATACCGGCGGGCCAGACATCTTGCTGCACGTCAATGTGTTGCGCAATTTTGGTCAAAGCTCAATCGCTGATGGGACCCGGGTTGATCTGTTTGCGCAGGAGACTGAAAGGGGGGTGCAGGCAACCAGTGTCGTGGCTGTCCATCCACCCGAAGGTTCCCATTCGATTGTGTTGGCCGATATTGTTGAGCTTGATGCCGATGCAGTCGCTGCCGCCCCGCTTGAACCTGCGCGGGTGAAATGGTTCGACAAGGCCAAGGGCTTTGGTTTTGCAAATGTGTTTGGCAAGCCTGATGATGTTTTTGTCCATATTGAAGTGCTGCGCCAATCGGGTCTTTCTGATCTGCAACCGGGTGAGGCGCTGGCGATGCGGGTGATTCAGGGCAAACGCGGCCATATGGCCGCTGAGGTGCAGGCATGGGAATCCGTACAAACGTAAATGGGCTGCGGCGCTCAGTCGTTGCCGTGATCCTGGCGGTCAGCGCTGTTGCGGCTCAGGCAGAGCAATCCTGCAGTGACGATACAGTCACGTTGCGGGGGGCCTGGGGCAGCGCGCGGTTCACCGTTGAGGTCGCTGACGAGCCTCAGGAGCAGCAGCAAGGCCTTATGCACCGGAAGACGATGGCCCTCGGCAACGGCATGCTGTTTGTCTATGACAGTCCCCGGACACTCAGTTTCTGGATGCGCAATACGCTGATCCCGTTGGATATGGTGTTCATTGATGCGCGCGGTGTCGTGCAGCACATTCACCATATGGCGAAACCACTGGATGAAACGCCGATCCTGGGGGGGCAGGACCTGCTTTCCACGCTGGAGATCAATGGCGGGTTGGCCAAACGGTTGGGGATCACGGTGGGCAGCCAGGTGCGCCACCCTGCGTTCGCAGATCATTTGCCGGTCTGGCCCTGTTAAGGTGTTGCGGATCGTGCATGTGGCACCTTTGTCCCGGCACGATCAATTTTGTCGCAAACTAGGGCTTTTCATTCAAAGCAAGTGTAGCTAAAGAAGCCCGTGTCGGAGCGTGGCGCAGCCTGGTAGCGCACCTGTTTTGGGTACAGGGGGTCGGAGGTTCGAATCCTCTCGCTCCGACCACTTTCAAAAAATCTAGATATAGAGCCTGCCAGATCTTTCGGCGCGGATTGCTACCACATTTGGGGGGCGTGTGCGTGATTCTCGCAACAATCTGGGGCCGGATGTTACGATTTCGTGACAAGGCTCGAAGTTTTTTTCAGCCGCAGAAACCGGTTGGAAATTGTCTGATTGTTAACCTTCTTCTTGTGGGTAAATTCATGCAAAAGATGAAAACCGGTATCTAAACCTGCCGGATGGTTTGATTAATCGCGATACGTGCATCGTGATCCTTGGTGGACAAAATTGGGGATATTAACCTCTTGAATCAGGCACGCGGTGTTGGCCCAAAAAATCCAATCTGGGTCAACAGTAACTTTCGCAAAAAATGGTAATAAAATCGTTGACCAGATAGGTCCCAATACGTCAGGTTGTGCAAGCCGACGATGACGCCACAAGATGTAGTGGTTAACGCTCAAAAGGCGCATCGGGGCACGAGGGACAGGTAAACGACAATAATAGCGTTGTGTTACTGCATTGCCGCCGGAGGATGATCCGGTTGGCCGTTGAAACCTTGTGTCTGCGACACGGCGACACAATAGGGCGGGGGCCTCTGCAATGACAGATGCGCCTCTTGGATGGTAACGCTGAACATGAGGCAGCTAAGATGAAAATTGAACGGAAATTCACGAAAGTCGGGCAGGACGCATATAGCGATTTGGATTTTGTCACCACGGTGTCCGAAATCCGCAATCCGGATGGGTCAGTTGTATTCAAGCTCGACGATGTGGAAGTTCCGTCAAGCTGGAGCCAGGTTGCCAGCGACGTGATTGCACAGAAATATTTCCGCAAGGCCGGCGTGCCGAGCGCGATGAAGAAGGTCAAGGAAAAGGGTGTGCCAGAGTTCCTGTGGCGCTCTGTTCCGGCAGAGGGTGCGACCATGGGCGGCGAGACGTCCTCAAAACAGGTGTTCGACCGTCTGGCGGGGGCATGGGCCTATTGGGGTTGGAAGGGTGGCTATTTCACCACCGAAGAAGACGCGCAGGCCTATTATGACGAAATGCGCCACATGCTGGCCAGCCAGCGTGCCGCACCGAATTCACCGCAGTGGTTCAACACTGGTTTGCACTGGGCCTATGGCATCGATGGGCCAGCGCAGGGTCATTATTACGTTGATTACAAAACCGGCAAGCTAACACGCTCCAAATCCTCTTATGAGCACCCCCAGCCACACGCCTGTTTTATCCAGTCGGTTAAGGATGATCTGGTTGGCGATGGTGGCATCATGGATCTGTGGGTCCGCGAGGCACGCCTGTTCAAATACGGCTCTGGCACCGGCACCAACTTTTCCAGCCTGCGGGCGGCGGGCGAAAGCCTGTCGGGGGGTGGCAAATCATCCGGGCTGATGGGGTTCCTGAAAATCGGTGACCGCGCTGCGGGTGCGATCAAATCGGGCGGCACCACGCGGCGCGCGGCCAAGATGGTGATCGTGGATGCCGATCACCCTGACATTCAGGATTTCATCAACTGGAAAGTCATCGAAGAGCAGAAAGTGGCGTCGATTGTCGCGGGTTCTAAGATGCACGAAGAAAAGCTGAACCTGATCTTTGCGGCGATCAAAGCGTGGGATGGGGCAGAGGCGGACGCCTATGACCCTAACGCGAACCCCCAGTTGAAATCAGCGATCCGCGAAGCCAAAAAGGTCGCGATCCCCGAGACCTATGTGAAGCGCGTGCTGGACTATGCCAAGCAGGGTCACACATCGATTGAATTCCCGACCTATGACACTGATTGGGATTCGGAAGCCTATTCATCCGTTTCCGGCCAGAACTCCAACAACTCGATTCGCGTTACCAATGCCTTCCTGACCGCCGTTGAAAAAGACGCCGACTGGGAGTTGATCAGCCGCGTAGATGGCAAGGTCACCAAAACCATCCGCGCCCGTGAATTGTGGGAACAGGTGGGTCACGCCGCCTGGGCCTGTGCCGATCCGGGCATCCAGTACCATGACACCGTTAATGACTGGCACACGTGCCCAGAAGATGGCGCGATCCGGGGCTCAAACCCTTGTTCTGAATATATGTTCTTGGATGACACGGCTTGTAACTTGGCGTCTATGAACTTGCTCACATTCCTGCAAGACGGCGAATTCCAAGTCGAAGACTACATGCACGCCTCGCGTCTGTGGACCGTGACATTGGAGATTTCAGTGATGATGGCGCAGTTCCCGTCCAAGGAAATCGCACAGCGCTCTTATGACTTCCGCACTTTGGGTCTGGGCTATGCCAACATTGGCGGCTTGTTGATGAACATGGGATATTCCTATGACAGTGACGAAGGCCGCGCGCTTTGCGGATCGCTGACCGCGATCATGACCGGTGTGGCATATGCCACAAGTGCCGAGATTGCGGGCGAGTTGGGTCCATTCCCCGGCTACGCCAAAAACGCCGAACACATGCAACGCGTCATTCGCAACCACCGCAATGCGGCCTACGGCGAAAGCAAGGGCTACGAGAAACTGTCGATCAAGCCCGTGCCGCTGGACCATGACAATTGTCCGCAGCCCGGTTTGGTGGATGTGGCGATGTCTTGCTGGGATGAAGCCCTGAAAATGGGCGAAAAGAACGGCTTCAGAAACGCGCAGGTGTCTGTCATCGCACCCACCGGCACCATCGGTCTGGTGATGGATTGTGACACCACCGGGATCGAGCCTGACTTTGCCTTGGTCAAATTCAAGAAACTGGCCGGTGGCGGGTATTTCAAGATCATCAACCAGTCGGTACCAGCGGCGCTTGCCAAGCAGGGCTATGGCTCGGCTCAGGTTGAGGAGATCATCAGCTATGCCGTGGGTCACGGCAGCATCGGCAACGCGCCGGGCATCAACCACACTTCGTTGATGGGCCATGGGTTTGGCGCGGTTGAACTGGCCAAGGTAGACGCGGCACTGGCACAGGCCTTTGACATTCGCTTCGTGTTTAACCAATGGACGCTCGGCGAAGAATTCTGCACGCAAGTGCTTGGTATTCCGGCGGAAAAGCTGAACGATCCGACGTTTGACCTGCTTCGTTCATTGGGCTTCAGCCGCCGTGAAATTGACGCCGCCAACGACCACGTCTGCGGGACAATGACGCTGGAAGGTGCGCCGCATCTGAAAGAAGAGCACTATAGCATCTTCGATTGCGCCAACCCCTGCGGCAAAAAGGGCAAGCGGTTCCTGGGCGTCAACAGCCACATCACTATGATGGCTGCGGCACAATCGTTTATCTCTGGTGCGATCTCAAAGACCATCAACATGGCCAATGATGCCACCATTGAGGATTGCCAAAAAGCCTATGAACTCAGCTGGTCGCTGGGCATCAAGGCCAACGCGCTTTACCGCGATGGTTCCAAACTGTCACAACCGCTGGCGGCGTCGCTGGTTGAGGATGATGATGAGGCGGCAGAGATCCTCGAAAGCGGCTCTCAGCAGGAAAAGGCCACCGTGCTGGCCGAAAAGATCGTTGAAAAGATCATCATCAAAGAGCTGATCAAATCGCACCGCGAAAAGATGCCTCAGCGCCGCAAGGGATATACCCAAAAGGCCAATGTGGGCGGTCACAAAGTCTATCTGCGCACCGGCGAATACGAAGACGGCAAGCTGGGCGAGATTTTCATCGACATGCACAAGGAAGGTGCGGGTTTCCGGGCGATGATGAACAACTTTGCCATCGCGGTGTCGGTGGGTCTGCAATACGGCGTGCCGCTTGAAGAATTTGTCGACGCGTTCACCTTTACCAAGTTTGAGCCAGCCGGTCTGGTGCAGGGCAACGAAACGATCCGGTCAGCGACCTCGATCCTTGACTATATCTTCCGCGAACTCGCGGTCAGCTATCTGGACCGCACGGACCTTGCGCATGTGCAGCCTTCGGGCCAGACATTTGATGATCTGGGCAAGGGCGAAGCCGAAGAGACGGTCGGCAACGTCGCCGAACTGTCCGACACTGCGGCAAACAAGTCATTGGAAGTGCTGAGACAAATCAGCTCAACCGGATATCTGCGCAACCGTCTGCCACAGGAACTCGTGGTGCTTCAGGGCGGGCAGGCCGATGCCGTTGCTGCGTTCCAGTCGCTGGTGCCAGAGGGCGCATCGGGCAACCTCGCGGTTGCGATGACGTCGTCCACATCGGTGTCCTCGGGCACCGTGGCCCTTGATGCACGCACCAAGGCCAAGATGCAGGGCTATGAGGGCGAGGCATGCGGCGAATGCGGCAACTATACGCTGGTGCGCAACGGCACCTGCATGAAGTGCAACACCTGCGGCGGGACAAGCGGGTGTAGCTGATGGGATTGGGTGGAGGAGAAGCGTTACAGCACTTCCCCTCCGCTATCCTTAGCCTAAACAGCGTGGGCTAGGGACAAGCTTTTCGGTCACGGGGACCGATAAGAAGAGCAGAAACATAGAACGGAAAGTGGATCAATAAAGCGCTGCTAACTCACAGGAAATACATCGGTTATCCACCGAATTCCTGTGGAGAAGTAAGGGAGGCCATCAAATGGCTGACAAAAGAGACTACTGGACGCAACAAAGATCAGATGGATCTTGGGAATCGAAGAGAGAGGGTGCATCACGCGCATCTTCAGTCTCGCCCACTCAAGCGGAAGCTTGGGAAAAGTCCAAAGATCTTGCGCGTGATCGAGGCGGCGAAGCGTACTTGAAAGGTACGAATGGCCAAATTCGTGAACGTAACACGTATGGGAATGATCCGAAGAAGTCGAAAGGCTGAGAGGGAATTTCACAGAACGTTCTAGGGCGTTCAAATAACAACCGGGTGGGTTCTCATCGTTCGCAAGCGAACGACTGCCACCCACTCCGCAGCCCCGGCTTTGCCGGGGCGCGGGACACGGGGCGGGTGCGCTCGCCCCTGACGACGTTCAGGCCGCAGGCAGAACAAATACCGAGCGGTTAACATATTGAGCTTGAACGGCGAAACTTTGAGGAGGGCTTAGGCTCTCCTCTTTTTCTTTTTTAGCGTTTTCGAATTAACTTGAGACATCTTGCATCGCCTAACGCGTTGAAATCTTTGATTTCAGGCAGCGTTAGGTGATTCAGGTTTTTCGAAAACTGCTTTAGAAGGTGAGACATCCGGCTCCCTTCCAAAACAGGACGCTGACTGGCAGAATTAGGGACCACATCCGCACTTCCATTCTTCTTTTGGAACAGATGATGCGGGACGCGCGGTGGTATGGTACCAAGAACGCGCAAACAGAACGGGCTCCTTGATGCGCATCGCAAGTTACAACATCCGCAAGGCAATCGGCCTCGACTGGCGCCGCGATGCAGACCGGATCGTGCGGGTGTTACATGAAATCGACGCGGATGTTGTGGTGCTGCAAGAGGCCGACAAACGCATCGGCCAGCGGGCAGGCGTCTTGCCCTCGGCACAGATGGAACAGGATCTGGGCTATGTCTTTGCCGATGTATCGATACGCCCGGAAAGCCACGGCTGGCACGGCAATGCGATATTGTACCGCAAAAAGACGATGATGTTGGACCGGGCAGAGCGGGTCAAGCTGCCAACGCTTGAGCCGCGCGGCGCGGTGTCGGCGCGCTTTGCGGTGCCGGGGATTGAGATTGTCGGCGTGCACCTCGCCCTCAGCCGGGGCATACGCATCAGGCAGATCAGAGCCATCGAAAGCTATCTTGAACACTCAGATCATCCGACGCTTGTTGCCGGCGATTTCAACATCTGGAAACGGGACACGGATATCACCGAGACGTTGCGCGGCGGGTTTGAGATGATCACGCCGGGCAACAGTTTTCATGCCTCCCGTCCGGTGACAGCGCTGGACCGTTTCGTGTTGAAAGGGGCGGCGCGCCATATGTCGAGCCATGTGCACAGCTCTGATCTGGCCGCGCGTGCCTCCGATCACCTGCCCATCGTCATCGACCTTGATCTGGAAAAGGACAGCGCATGAGCTTGCTTGTTGTCCTGCACATTCTCGTGGTGGGAATGTTCACGACGCGCATCCTGTTGCGCGATGATCTGTCGCCGCCTGCGCGGTTGGCGTGGTTTATCGTGCTGCTGGGTCTGCCGATCTTTGGCTCAATGGTCTATTTTCTGTTCGGAGAGGTTGATCTGCGCGGCAAGGCCAGACGCACGCGTGCGGTGATATTTGACACCATCAGACATGATGCTGCTGCAGAAATGGGGGAGGCGGACAAACTGACGGCCCTGATTGAGCGCCCTTATCAGGCGGCGTTCAAATATGCGGCGTCGGTGAATGGTTTTTATCCGATTGCCGGTAACACCGCCGAACTGATGGCTGACAGCGTGATGACCCACGCACGCATGATTGCGGATATTGACGCCGCAACGGACCATGTCCATGTGCTTTATTATATCTGGTTGGGCGACAAAACAGGCACCGAGTTGGCAGAAGCGCTGATCCGGGCGGCACGTCGCGGGGTCACCTGCCGGGCGATGGCTGACGGGCTGGGGTCGCGCGTGTTGATCCGCTCGGCCTTGTGGCGGCGCATGCGGGACGCGGGCGTGCAGATGGCGGTGGCCTTGCCGCTCAACCGTCCGATCCGGACCTTACTGAACAGCCGCATTGATTTGCGCAACCACCGCAAAATCACGGTGGTCGACGGGCAGATCACCTATTGTGGCAGTCGCAATTCGGCGGATCCCGAATTTAAGATCAAGGCGAATTACGCGCCTTGGGTCGACATCATGTTGCGGTTCCGCGGGCCCGTCGTTGCGCAAAATCAGCTGCTTTTCGCAACCGACTGGATGGATGCAACCGGCGAAAGGCTTGCGCGGTGCGCGGTATCTTCCAAGCCAGCAAAAGACGGCTTTCCTGCACAGGCCCTGGGCTTTGGCCCGACCGAGCGGAAAGGGGCCACGCCGCATCTCTTTTCCACGGCCATCGGGTGCGCACGCGCCACAGTCACCTTGTCGACACCCTATTTTGTGCCTGACGCCACGGTATTGGAGTCGTTGCGCGCCGCCGCCTTGCGCGGCATCGCAGTGACGCTGATATTCCCAAAGATGAATGACAACTGGATCGTCGCGGCCGCTTCGCGCAGCTATTATCGCGCCTTGCTTGAGGCGGGCTGTATCATTCACGAATTTACCGGCGGGTTGCTGCATGCAAAGACCCTGACGATTGACGATAAGATCAGCCTGATCGGGTCATCTAACCTTGATCTGCGCAGTTTCGATCTGAATTATGAGAATAACATCCTTTTGCAAGACACTGAAACCACATGCCAAATTCAGGGGCGGCAAGCAGATTATATTGCTGATTCTGAACCTGTCTTTTTGGATACCGTGATCAACTGGCCTTATCGAAAACGCATTTGGCACAATGTGATCGCCACGATCGGGCCGATCCTTTAGAACGCAGTTGTTTTGTAGGGTCAGTCAGCGCGTGCGGCGCGGACCCATGCCACGATGGTCGCGCGGGCCTCATCATCCATCTGCACGGCGTTAGGGGGCGGCATCGCGTGGCTCACGCCCGCGTGCAGATAGATTTGATCGGCATAGCGCGCAACGTCGTTTTGCGTCTCAAGCACGACGCCTTTTGGAGCCCAACGCAGACCCTCCCAGACAGGTTCGCGGGCGTGACACATCGAACAATTGCCCAGCACGGTGTCATAGGCATCTTCAAACCCCGCCGCGGATGCAAAGTGCTGTTCATAAGGTGTTGGCGCGCGTGCCTCGGCCGCTTCCAGCGTTTCGGTGGCTGACAGCGTGGACAGCCACGCGATAAGAACGAACAGCAGGACCGTCACCGCCCATGTCCAATGCGGGCCTGACCCGGTGGCGTGCATGGTGTTAAAGTAATGGCGGATGGTCACGCCGGTCAGAAAAATCAGGCTGGCGATGATCCAGCTGTATTCCGTGCCAAAGGCCAGTGGATAATGGTTGGACAGCATCAGGAACACGACAGGCAGCGTCAGGTAATTGTTGTGGGTCGACCGCAGCTTGGCAATCTTGCCGTATTTGGCGTCTGGCGTGCGACCGGCCTTGAGATCATTCACCACAATGCGCTGATTTGGCATGATCTGGAAAAACACGTTTGCGGTCATGATGGTCGCGGTGAATGCGCCCAGATGCAACAGCGCGGCGCGGCCTGTGAATATCTGATCATACCCCCAGGCCATGATCACCAAAATCACGAAGAGCAGCAGCATCAGCAAGGTTGAATGTTCGCCCAGCTTGGATTTGCACATGTAATCATAGGCAATCCAGCCAATGGTCAGCGACCCGCCAGAGATCACGATGCCCTGCCACAATGAAAGATTTGCCTTGGTCGGATCGAGCAAAAACAGCTCACCACCGACCCAGTAGACGATCATCAAAAGCGCCGCACCCGAAACCCAGGTGATATAGCTTTGCCATTTGTGCCAGATCAGGTGCTCGGGCATGTTTTCAGGGGCGACCAGATACTTTTGGATGTGATAAAACCCCCCGCCATGCACCTGCCATTCCTCACCGTGGCATCCGACAGGCATGTTGGCGGCTTTGCGCAGGCCCAGATCAAGTGCGATAAAGTAGAACGACGCGCCAATCCAGGCCATCGCGGTGATCACATGCAGCCACCGCACCGCAAATGCGATCCAGTCCCAAATAATTGCCAGATCGTACATGAGGCTCTCCCGAGATTCGAATTCAACTCCATACTAGGCGAGGGGGCATTCTTCAGGTATTGTACCAAAATACCAAGCAGCATCAAAAAAAACAAAACAATGTCCTATCTCGATAACATCCGCACCTTTGTCCGTGTCTATGAATTGGGCAGCATGTCCGCCGCTGGCCGGGACTTGCGTATTTCGCCTGCAGTGACGTCATCGCGGATTTCGCAACTTGAAGAACACCTCAGTGTGCGTCTGTTCCAACGCACAACCCGCAGCCTGACACCGACAGAGCAGGGCAAGGCATTCTATGGCGGTGCCAGCGAGATTCTGGAGGCGGTAGAGAGCGCCGAGGCGCAGGTGGTCAACATCACCGACAATCCCAAAGGCTCGCTTTATGTGGCAGCACCGCTGGGCGTCGGACGCAGGTTGATCGCCCCTTTGGTGCGGGGATTTCTGGACAAATATCCAGAGGTGAAAATCCGGCTCAGGCTGACAGACCGCAAGGTGGACTTGACCACCGAAGGCCTTGATCTGTCATTCTTTCTTGGGCAACCCGAGGACAGCAACCTGCGCATGCGCAAGATTGCGGACGTGGAACGCATCCTCTGTGCCAGCCCGGCCTATATCAAGGCGCATGGCAACCCAAGCTCCGGGGAGGAATTGATGGTGCAGAACCACGAATGTCTGAACCTGCGGTTTCCCGGCGCCACCGAATTTCAATGGCGGCTGAACACAGCCGATGGACCAAAACGGTTTCAGATTGCCGGGCGCTATGAATGTGATGATGGTGATGTGCTGACCGATTGGGCATTGGCCGGAAACGGCATCGTAATGAAACCAATCTTTGAGGTGGCCGATCACATTAGAGCAGGGCGTTTGGTGCCTGTTGCCACCCAAAACCCGCCCGAACCCATTCAGATGGCTTGTCTTTTCACGCACCGCAGGCGGCAGGACCCCAAGACCCGGCTGTTTATGGAATACGTGATCGCCCGGATCACCGAGGTCGTGCGCGACAGCTCAATCCCCGCTTAACTGCCGCGATAGGTGGCGTAGCTGAACGGCGACAGCAGCAAAGGCACATGGTAATGCGTCGCCTCTGACATGCCAAAACGCAGGGGGATCACATCCAGAAACCGCGGGGATTCTGGGGGTATGCCGCAGGCATCCAGATAGTCACCAGCATGAAAGACCAGTTCATAGGTCCCGGTTTCGAACTGGTCTGTTGGCAAAATCTGTTCGTCGGTGCGCCCGTCCTCATTGGTTATGAGAGTCTTGAGGTGGATCCGCGTTTCGCTGTCGAGCTTGAAAAGGTCAATCTTGAGGCCCTCAGCCGGACAGCCGCGTGCGGTGTCGAGCACATGTGTGGTCAGATATCCGGTCATGGGTGTCTCTCCTGCTGTGTTGGTCGTTTTATAGTCTGTGGGAGGTGCCGTCAGCAAAGCCCTGCTGGCAGAAGACTCCTTCGTGTTTTATTTGAAAAACAAGAATATTGTTTTGAAATACAAGAATGCCATCCGGGAGGGCTTTTCTGTGAACCGATATCCACGTGACATGACGGGTTATGGCGCGACCCCGCCGACGGCCAATTGGCCGAACGGGGCCAAGATCGCAGTTCAAATTGTCCTTAATTATGAAGAGGGTGGCGAGAATAACATCCTGCATGGTGATGCGGCGTCAGAGGCATTTCTGTCTGAGATTACAGGGGCCTCTGCCTGGCCTGGCCTGCGTCATTGGAACATGGAATCAATTTACGAATACGGGTCGCGGGCTGGGTTTTGGCGCTTGCACCGGATGATGAGTGACCTGCCGTTGACGGTTTACGGCGTGACGACCGCCTTGGCCCGTGCGCCTGAACAGGTCGCTGCGATGAAGGCATCGGGGTGGGAGATTGCCAGCCATGGTCTGAAATGGGTCGAACACAAGGACATGGCAGAGCAAGAAGAGCGTGCTCAGATTGCAGAGGCGATCCGGTTGCACACCGAACTTGCGGGGGCTGCCCCGCGCGGTTGGTACACCGGGCGCTGTTCCAACAACACTGTGCGGCTGGTCGCTGAAACCGGGCAATTTGCCTATATTTCAGATAGTTACGCCGATGATCTGCCTTATTGGATGAACTTCGATGGACGTGATCAGCTGATCGTGCCTTATACGATGGATTGCAATGACATGCGGTTTGCGATTCAGGCGGGTTTCACCAATGGGGATCAGTTTGAAAGCTACCTGAAAGACAGTTTTGATTTCCTTTATGCGGAGGGATGTGCCGGTCAGCCCAAAATGTTGTCGATCGGCCTGCATTGCCGGCTGATGGGCCGCCCGGGCCGTGCCGCGGCATTGCAACGGGTGCTGGACCATTTCAAATCGCATGAAGATGTCTGGTTTGCCACGCGACTTGAGATTGCTGAACATTGGGCGCGGGAAAACCCAGCCATGCCGAAAATGCGCCCGTCACAGATGGACCGCGACACCTTTGTCGCGGAATTCGGCGGCATCTTTGAACACAGCCCATGGGTCGCCGAAGGGGCATTTGCGCATGAATTGGGTCCGACCCATGACACGGCACAAGGTGTGCATCAGATGCTGGCACGGGTGTTTCGCAGTGCGGATGCCGAAAAGCGCCTTGGCGTGCTGACCGCGCACCCCGATCTGGCGGGCAAACTGGCTGAGGCCAAGCGCCTGACAGCGGAATCGACAGCCGAACAGGCATCGGTTGGTTTGAACGCCCTCACCGATGACGAGCGCCAGACCTTTACCGCGCTCAACGACGCCTATACCACGAAATTTGGTTTTCCCTTCATCATTGCGGTGCGCGACAACACCAAAGCGTCGATCATGGACGCGTTCAAGCGTCGCATCGAAAGCGATCGTGACACCGAATTTTCTGAGGCGTGCAAACAGGTTGAACGGATCGCGGAACTGCGGCTTCAAGAAAAGTTTTCTGCATGAGTAACCATATCAAAATCGCCCCCCTGACGGCGCAGGCCTTTGCGCCCTACGGCGATGTGTTGGAGGTATCAGGGGCACCAGACAAAATCATCAATCAGGGGAAATGCGGGCGGTTTCATGACCTTGCGAAATTGGATTTTGCGGATGGCAAGGCGGGGATCAGCATCTTTAAGGGCGAAAAAGAAACGCTGCCCCTGACCCTGGAAATGGTGGAACGCCATCCCGAGGGCAGTCAGGCGTTTGTACCGATGTCGGCTGATCCGTTTTTGGTGGTTGTGGCGGCAGATAAGGCTGGCACACCAATCGATCCACGCGCGTTTTTGACGGCACCCGGTCAGGCGATCAATTTCCATCGCGGCACCTGGCACGGCGTTTTGACACCGCTGTCCGAGCCCGGTGTCTTTGCCGTCATCGACCGTATTGGCAATGGCGCGAACCTTGAGGAACACTGGTTCACGCAACCCTACATCATCGAACAATGACCAGACTGGCGGCTTAAACGCCAGCTCATGCAATAACCAAAAGGGACTTATGACCATGAAAGATGCCTCCATCGGGACCCCGGAACAACTCCGCGACCCAAATTACACCCCCGCGCTGCACCGTGCGGTGCCCTTGGGAATACAACATGTTCTGGCCATGTTTGTCTCAAACGTGACCCCTGCGATCATCATCGCGGGTGCGGCAGGCTTTGGCTTTGGCTCTGACGCGGGGGCGCAGGGTTTTCCGGACATGACTTATCTCATCCAGATGTCGATGCTCTTTGCCGGTGTTGCGACGTTGTTCCAGACCATTGGTCTTGGCCCCGTTGGCGCGCGGCTGCCGATTGTGCAGGGCACCAGTTTTGCGTTCATCCCGATCATGATCCCGCTGGTGGCAGGCAAAGGTGTCGAGGCATTGCCAGCCCTCTTTGGGGGTGTGGTCATTGGCGGTCTGTTCCACACGTTTATTGCGACGTTTATTGGCAAGATCCGCTTTGCCTTGCCGCCACTGGTCACGGGCCTTGTGGTCACGATGATCG
The DNA here is from genome assembly GCF_003352065.1 of Sulfitobacter sp. SK011. NCBI lineage: Bacteria > Pseudomonadati > Pseudomonadota > Alphaproteobacteria > Rhodobacterales > Roseobacteraceae > Sulfitobacter > Sulfitobacter sp. SK011. The sequence goes on along the minus strand of NZ_CP025803.1, from coordinate 2,608,602 downwards.
GTCTGGCGCTGGTCAAGGTCGGCATCCAATATGCCGCGGGTGGTGTGCCTGCCATTGACCAGCCTGAATATGGATCGTTGCTGAACTGGTCAGCCGCATTGGTTGTGATCTTTGTGACGCTGGCGCTCAAATTCTACGCCAAAGGCATGTTGGCGGTGTCCGCTGTCGTGATTGGTATTTTCGTTGGTTATTTCTATGCCATGGCGATGGGCATGGTCACGCTGGAGGGCATTGCCACCAGCTGGGGCCGCGCGGCACCTGTCGCCTTCCCGGTTCCGTTCAAATACGGGTTCGAGATGAGCTTTGCGGCGATTATCGGATTTTGTCTGATGGCCTTTGTTTCCGCCGTTGAGACGGTTGGCGACGTGTCCGGTATCACCAAAGGGGGTGCCGGGCGCGAGGCAACCGAAGAAGAGATCACAGGTGCGACCTATGCTGACGGTATTGGCACGGCGGTTGCAGGTGTATTCGGCGGTTTCCCCAACACCTCGTTCAGCCAGAATGTCGGTCTGATTGCGATGACCGGTGTGATGTCCCGGCACGTTGTCACCATCGGTGCGATCTTTTTGATCCTCTGCGGGATGATCCCCAAAGTGGGTGCTGTGATCCGCACCATCCCAATTGAGGTTCTGGGGGGCGGTGTGATCGTGATGTTCGGCATGGTGGTGGCGGCGGGCATTTCGATGCTGTCCGACGTGAACTGGAACCGCCGCAACATGGTGATCTTTGCGATTGCCCTGTCGGTGGGCCTTGGCCTGCAACTGGACCCCAAGGCGGTTCAGTATCTGCCAGACACGCTGCGCATTCTGATGACGTCGGGCCTTCTGCCTGCGGCGTTGATTGCGATCGTTTTGAACCTGATCCTGCCAGAGGAACTTTCTGGGGAAGCAACAGAAGAAGTGTCGGGCGGCATGGCCGGTCACGGGGCGGGATCGCTGCCAAAGGACAACTGACCCTTGGGTGCGTGCACCCTTGAAACAGCAGAGGGGCGCTCCAGTTGAGAGCGCCCTTTTTCGTCGCTAAATCAGTGACCTCAGTCTGAGACCTTTCAAATGCCCTCGATCGTCCCAAAGGCCAACTTCTTAGAAATCGACCTCAATGGCGACGCCCTGTTGCACCGCAAGTTCCACCACCTTGGCAGCGACGGCCAGATCCTGCAGACCAACGCCCGTCCCATCAAACAAGGTGATCTCATCCTCCGATGTCCGGCCCTTGTGGGTTCCGTTGATCACCGCGCCGATCTGATGCACATCACTTTGCTTGATCAGGCCCTCGGCAATGGCGTGTTGCGCCTCGCCAATGCTGATGGATTGCGCCACTTCGTCGGTAAAGACCGTTGCGCGGGCCAGCAGGGCGGCCTCGACCTCTTGCTTGCCTTTGGTGTCGGTGCCCATGCAGGCGATGTGGGTGCCGGGCGAGACATGATCCGCCATCAACGAAGGCGCAAAGGCTGAGGTGATTGAGATGATGACGTCAGCCTCGCCCATGCCGTCCAGTTCAACCGCTTCAAACGGCAGGCCCGCCTCGGTCGCGACCTTTTCAAGGTTGGGCAGCATATCGGGGTGATAGTTCCAGCCGATGACTTTTTCAAAGCGGCCCTGTTCCAATGCGGCGCGCAATTGGAAGGTGGCCTGATGGCCTGCACCGATCATGCCCATGACCCTTGCGTCCTTGCGCGCCAGATGTTTGATCGACACCGAAGACGCCGCTGCCGTGCGCAGCGCTGTCAAAACGTTGCCGCCCACCATTGCCTTGACCATGCCGGTGTCGGGATCAAACAGAAACACTGTGGACTGGTGGTTGATATGCCCATGCTTTTCCAGATTGTGGGGCCAATAGCCGCCCGCCTTGAGCCCCAGCGCCATGCCCGCCTTGTCAAAGCCGCCTTTGAATCCATAAAGCGCGTCCTCGTGGCCGATGGCCTCGCGGATGACGGGGAAGTTATAGGCGTCTTTTGATGCCATAGCGGCAAAGACACCGCTCACCGCATCAAATGCGGCGTCACGGGTCATCAGCGCGGCAATTTCGCGTTCTGGAACGATTATCATGGGGTTCTCCTAATAAAATGCATGCGCCTGCGTGTGGTGCCGGGAACGGCAGGCACGCAGGCGTCTTTGCTTCAACGTCGCTGTTGAAGGTGTTGTAATCAATACGCTTTGCCGCGCGCGGACACGGGCCAGACTGTTTCAACCTTGCCGCCGCGCACACCGACATACCAATCATGCACGTTGCAGGTCGGGTCACAGTGGCCGGGCACAAGGCGCAACTTGTCGTTGACCTTGAGAACACCTTTGGGGTCGCGGATCACGCCATGCTCGTCCGAGCATTTGAAATATTCGACATCTGTGCGGCCATAGACTACCGGCAGGCCACTATCGACGGATTGGGCCTTGAGGCCCGCATCAACGACCGCCAGATCGGCCTTGGCGTGAGACATGACGGAGGTCAGAATGAACAATGCGTTTTCCCATTCGCCCTGATCAATACGGTTCCCGTCCTTGTCGAGGATCCGGCCATAATCGGCATCCATGAATGCGTAAGAACCACACTGCAACTCATTGAAAACGCCAGAGTTCCCTTCAAAATAATAGGACCCGGTGCCACCGCCGCCAACGATATCACACTCCAATCCTTGCGCCTTGAGGCCCGCAATCGCGTCAGCGACCTGCGCCACGGCGGTGTCGATCTTGGCTTTGCGATCTTCGTAAGAATCCAGGTGCTGCATGGCACCCTGGTAGGCTTGCAAGCCGGCAAACTTGAGCCCATCTGCGGCATCTATCAGCTTGGCAATGTGAACAACGTCCTGCGTTGTTGTAACACCGCATCGGCCCGCGCCGCAGTCAATCTCGACGACGCATTCGATCTGGGTTCCGTGCTTGACCGCTGCTGCCGAAAGGTCCGCAACATTTTCGGGATCGTCTACACAACAGATCGTGCGCGCGCCAAGCAAAGGCAGGCGGGCAAGACGGTCAATCTTTGCGGGTTGGGTCACCTGATTGGACACCATCACGTCTTTGATGCCGCCACGGGCGAACACTTCTGCCTCAGATACTTTCTGGCAGCACACCCCAACTGAACCGCCCAGCTTTTCCTGAAGCTTGGCCACATCGACGGATTTATGCATTTTGCCGTGCACCCGGTGCCGCACACCCATTTCTTTGGCAAAGTTGCCCATCTTGACGATGTTACGCTCAAGCGCGTCCAGATCGAGCACGAGGCAGGGTGTTTCGATGTCTGCCTCGTCCATACCCGGCACGGCCGGAATGTCGTAACCGACTTCGAGGTTTTCAAAATTTACATGCGTGTTCATGAGGTTGTTCCCTTCACTTAAGCCAAGGCAGCGTGTCGAGATCGACATTGCCACCCGTGATGATGACGCCGACCCGCTTGCCAGCAAACCGGTCCTTGTTTTTGATGATGGTGGCCAGCGGCACGGCACAGCTGGCTTCGATCACGATCTTCATGCGCTGCCACGTCAGCTTCATCGCGTCGATGATTTCATCCTCTGATGCGGTCAGGATATCTGTCACGTGGTTGGACACAAAATGCCAGGTCAGTTCCTTGAGCGGCACTTTCAGCCCGTCTGCAATTGTGTTTGGCGCATCGTCGGCAATGATGTGTCCTGCCTTGAAGCTGCGATAGGCATCGTCGGCCTGTTCAGGCTCAGCTGCGATGATCTGTGTTTCGGGCGCAATGGTGCTGAGCGTGAGGCAGGTACCAGAGATCATGCCGCCGCCGCCGATGGGGGCCACGACCATATCCAGACCATCGGTCTGCTCCATCAATTCTCGCGAACAGGTGCCCTGACCGGCGATGACCCTTGGGTCATTATAGGGATGGACAAAATTTCCCCCGGTCGCGGCCTGAACCTCGGCAAAGACGGCTTCGCGCGATGTGGTTGAAGGTTCGCATTCAGTGATGATGCCGCCATACCCTCTGACCGCGTCCTTTTTCGCCTGAGGGGCAGTGTGGGGCATCACGACATTACATGGAATACCCCGGCGGCCCGCCGCATAGCTGAGCGACAAGGCGTGGTTACCAGATGAATGCGTGCAAACACCGTTTTTGGCCTCCGCGTCAGGCAGACCAAACACCGCGTTCGAGGCACCGCGCACCTTGAATGCACCCGCTTTCTGGAAGTTCTCGCATTTGAAGAACAACTGCGCACCGGTCAGTTCGTTCAGATATGAAGACGTCAGAACCGGCGTGCGGTGGATATAGGGTTTGATCCGCTCATGCGCCGCGATCATGTCATCGAATGTGGGGATATACATGGGTTCTATGTCCTTATCAGGCAGCGGTTTGATGGGCAGCGATCGGATTGGCGCGGTAGTGTTCCTGTGCCGCGGCAACGCCAGAACCGAGTGTGATATCAAGGCCCAGATCGGCCATGCACATCTCTGCCGTCGCGATCCCGCTCAGCATCATCACGTCTGTCAGGCTGCCAAGGTGGCCAATGCGGAACACTTTTCCGGCGACCTCACCCAAACCGACCCCAAAGGCCACGCCGTACACATCGGCGGCATGTGTCACGATATCTGTCGCGTTGAACCCGTCCGGCGTGCAGATGGCCGATACTGTGTCGGAATGAAGGTCAGGGGATGCAGCACAGAGTTCCAGCCCCCAGGCTGACACGGCGTGACGCACGCCCGTTGCGATGCGGTGGTGCCGGGCAAAGACGTTCTCCAGCCCTTCGTCAAGCAGCATATCAAGCGACATTTTAAGGCCATTCATCAAGCCCACCGGCGGCGTATAGGGAAAGGCGTTGGCATTATAGCCGTTCTGCATGTCTTTGATGTCAAAGAACGTGCGCGGCAAATCGGCGGTCTTGGACGCGGCGACGGCCTTGTCTGAAAATCCGACGATGGCCAGACCCGCAGGCAACATAAAACCTTTTTGGCTGCCGGTCACGGCGACGTCCACGCCCCAGTCGTCAAACCGAAAATCCATCGACGCGATAGAGCTTACGCCGTCCACAAAGAGCAGGGCAGGGTGATCTGCCGCGTCCAGCGCTTTGCGCACGGCCCCAATGTCGGATTTCACCCCGGTGGCGGTCTCATTGTGGGTGGCCAGAACAACTTTGATCTGGTGGTTCTTGTCCGCCTTGAGGATTTCGGCGTAGCGATCGGCCGGCAGGCCCTGACCCCATGGGGTTTCAACAACCTGAACGTCCAGCCCATGCCGCTGGCACATGTCAATCCAGCGGTGCGAGAACATGCCGTTGCGCGCGGCCAGAACCTTGTCCCCTTTGCTCAGCGTGTTGGTCAGCGCGGTTTCCCAACCGCCGGTGCCGGTAGAGGGGAAGATAAAGATGTTTGCGCTTTCAGATTTTAGCACCTGACGGACACCATCAAGGCAAGGATGCAGGATCTTACCGAAAATTGGAGAGCGGTGGTCGATCGTTGGCATGTCGCAGGCTTTGCGCAGGGCCTCTGGCATGTTGGTCGGACCGGGGATGAAAACGGGGTTCTGGAAGCTCATAGTTGTCTCCTTGTGTTCGTTGCAATGATCCTAGTGGTTGGGTCGTCCAAAGGATATTTTTTTGAAAACATTTTTCATTTTTAAAAAGGCGGAAAAAATGCAGCATTGTCATGGGCTTGTATTTTTCATATCGTGAATGCGTCTTTCATATCTGTCGGAATGAAAATTATGGTCTCCTCAAACACTCCTGATCAACTGGTGCGAAAGGCGCGGGGCAGGCCCCGTGACTGGCATGATAAAACCGCGCAGAACACCATCAAATCGCTAGACCGTGCGATGGAGGTTTTTGAGTTTCTGAGCGAGGCGCAGGGCCGGGCATTGTCGACCTTGGCGGCGGACATGGGCCAGTCCCCGGCGACGGTCTACCGTATTCTGGTCACGCTGGAAGGCCGAGGCTTGGTCGAATTTGATCCGGTGGATCAGGTTTGGCACGTTGGTGCGCGCGCCTTTATCATTGGTGCGCGGTTTCTAAAGCGGACCAGTCTGGTGGAACGGGCGCGGCCCTTTCTGCGGCAGCTGATGGAGGACACGGGCGAGACTGCAAACCTTGGCATTGAGCAGAATGGTCATGTGCTCTTTGTCAGTCAGGTGGAGACCCATGCCAGCATCCGCGCGTTTTTCCCGCCCGGAACATTGTCCCGATTGCATGCGTCGGGGATTGGTAAGGCGCTGATGGCGCAAATGGGGGCGGCCCAGCTTGATCGGTTCCTGAGCGACGCGCCCCTGGAACGCTTTACCGAATTTACCCTGACGGACCCTGACGCGCTGAAGGCTGATCTGGCTGCCACCCGGACGCGCGGCTATGCCATCGACGGTGAGGAGCGCAATCTTGGCATGCGCTGCATTGCGGCCCCGGTGTTTGATATGAACGGCGAAGCGGTCGGCGGCATTTCTGTCTCTGGCCCCACAGCGCGTGTCGGCTCAGAGCGGATCGCGGATTTTAGTGCCGCAGTGGTTGCCGCTGCAAAAGAGCTTACCGTGGCAATTGGCGGCAGCGCTATTTCCTAGCACTGCCAGCGCCGGCGGGTCGCAATGTCATGTGGCGGTTCACATCTTTGTAAAGCAGATACCGGAAACGCCCCGGTCCACCCGCATAGCAGGCCTGCGGACAAAAGGCGCGCAGCCACATGTAATCACCCGCCTCGACCTCGACCCAATCGGTGTTCAGACGATAGGCGGCCTTGCCTTCAAGCACATAAAGCCCGTGTTCCATCACGTGGGTTTCCAGAAACGGGATCACCGCACCGGGTTCAAACGTCACCACGGTCACATGCATGTCGTGGCGCAGATCGCTGGGGTCCACAAAACGGGTGGTGGCCCATTTGCCTTCGGTGCCCGGCATGACGGTGGGGGCGATATCTTGTTCGTTGGCGATGATCACCGTTGGGGGATCAAGGCCCTCAACGGCCTCATAGGCTTTTCTGATCCAATGAAACCGCAGCATGTCGTCGCTGTTGTTGTGCAGGGTCCATCCTGAATTCGGGGGCAAATAGGCATAGCCGCCGGGCGTCAGTGTGTGGGTTTTGCCATCAACGGCAAGTGTGGCGGTGCCTTCAACGACAAACAGCACGCCTTGCGCGGCGGGATCTGTTTCAGCGCGATCTGACCCGCCGCCAGGGGCCACTTCCATGATGTATTGCGAGAACGTCTCGGCAAAGCCGCTGAGCGGCCGTGCAATCACCCACAGGCGCGTGTTTTCCCAAAATGGCAGATAGCTGGTGACAATATCGCGCATCGTCCCTTTGGGGATCACCGCGTAGGCATCGGTAAATACCGCGCGATCGGTCAGCAGTTGATCCTGACCGGGCAGGCCACCTGTTGGGGCATAATAGCTGGCAGCCATGGATCATCCTCACCTGAGTTGCGGTTTGATGACTATGGGGGTGCAATCGGCAGATGGCCATCGGGTTGGGAATTGCAGATGTATTCGGCTTTTTTTGAAAATGGCGGCAGTTCTTGTCACAAAGCCGAAAAGCGAATGCCTATCAAAGCAGTTCGACGACCGACGCCTTGCCTTCCAATCCCATATCCACCCGCAGCTTTGCCCGTGCGCGCGCAAGGCGTGACATGACCGTGCCGACCGGAACGCCGTGCCGGGCCGCCAATACCTGCGGGCTGCTTTCCCCGGCCAGTACCAGCGCCATCAGGTGCGCCTGATCTGCCGGCAACCGCATGATTGCAGCGCGCAATTCGGCGCAGGCCAGCCGGGCAGGGGCTGCGGGGGCGGTCTGGGCCATGTCGTCGGCCAGTTCTTCGGTTTCATGACGGCTGCGCCAGCGGCTGCGTGCCAGATTGTGCAGGGTGATCATCGCATATCGGTCTGGTGCCGTGATGTCGCCATCGCGGTGCAGCGCCTGCCACAGCCGCAATGCTGTCTCCTGGGTCAGGTCCTCTGCTTCATCATGGGTGCGACACAGCTTGCGGGCGCGGGCGCGCAGGCGGGGCAGCATGTCTGAGATCGGGTCAGCTGTTGGCGATGTCATAGGGTGCCTCATTTTGGGGGCCTCAATTGGTTTTCCCCACACAATGCCCGATTTTCACCATACAACCAGTGAGGGAGTTTTCGCCGATGCGCTCATCAGGGGCTTTTTGGGCGGGCGTTTGCCCAAGCCGATCACCGCAATCGGCAGGGAGCCGCGTGTGCGCACGCCTGCGGCGGCGGACAGGGACGCAAACCCCTGCTGACCCGTCTGACAGGGTGAAGGCACGAAAACATGCTTTCAAACATCAACAACCCTGAAAGGGAGTATCAAGATGAACAGACTCAACAAATTGGCCGCAATTGCCGTATCAGCCCTCTGCCTGCCCGCCTATGCGATGGGCGCAGGCGGTGCCGAACTCGATGCAAATGGCGATGGTCTGCTGAGTGTCACAGAAGTGCAGGCCGTCTATCCTGACGTCACCGCAGAGCAGTTTTCAGCGATGGATCTGAACGCGGATGGCGCATTGGATGATGCCGAGGTGCAGGCTGCAACTGAGGCGGGCGTGATGCCTGTGGCACCTTCTGAGGGTTAACGGGATAGGCCTGTGAAGGGCGCGGCAGAAAATAGTCCTTCATAGGTTGAGGGAGGTCCGGCAGCCCCAGATTGCCGGGCCTCTTTGATTTCAGACGTCAAAAGGCCGGAATTCAGGCGCTCAGATGAATGTTGAATCTGGCCCTGATTGCAGCATCTGTTGCCGGATCAAGCCGCGCTGAGGCGCGTTCTGCCAGAATCATTTCTTTGCGTGCTTTGGCCTTTTCGATCAGGTCGGGTTTGCCCATTTCGGCCCATTCCTTTGGCGACATGCGGTTGCCAAGGGCGGGATAGACGTGGTCCGCCTCCATCCGGCTTAATGTTTGCTCTGTCCCCAGATAATGCCCGGGCCCGCCAATGCAGACCTGGCGGATTTCTTCGAGCGCCAGCGTGTCATCCGACACCTCAATCCCGCGCACACAGCGCAATGCCTGACCGATCAGATCATCCCCAAGGATCAGGCTTTCGTGGCAAAAGCCCAGCAGGGACGCATGCATGCCTGCGGCCTCATAGACCATGTTGAGACCTGACAGCCCCGCCATGACGTTGGAACACATCTGTTCCCATCCGGCCTGCATGTCAGGCAGTTTGCTGTCGGCGATGCCGGCGGCGGCACCACCGGGCAGGTCATAGAATTTATGCATCTGCGCGCATCCCGCAGTCAGCAGGGCCTGTTCGCCGGATCCACCCGTCATTGCACCGCTGCGCAAATCCAGACCAAAGGGCCAGGTGCCAAAAATTGCAGGTGCGCCGGGTTTGACAGCGTTCACGTATACCAGCCCTGCCAGACATTCTGCAGTGGCCTGCACAATCGCGCCTGCCACGGTAGAGGGGGCTGTCGCCCCGGCCATGCCAGCAGACAACAGCAACACAGGCATGCCGCCTTCGATACAGGCCTCCATCACCTGACAGGATTCGGTGGCGAACTTCATCGGTGGGACGACAAAACAGTTGGAGTTGCTGACAAAGGGGCGCGCGCGCCATTTGTCTTCGCCACCAGCGATCATGTGCAATAATTCGAGCCCGTGTTTGACATACGCAGGATCGGTAAAGGACGCGCCGACGTGCTTTTTGGTGCCAGAACAGCAGGCGTAGATCGAATTCAGGTCCATCTCAAGGTTGTCAGGGATGTCACGGCAGACCATCGGCCTTTGCAGAAAATGGATGTTTTCCAGCCGGTCAGCGATGCGTGCCGCGTCATGCAGATCTTGCACCCCACATTCGCGGTAGTTGCGCCCCTCAGCGTCCACCAGATGAACCGCAGCGCCCGCGGTGCCATAATGTACGCGGTTTCCTGACAGTTCCAGGTCATGCGCAGGGTCACGGCCATGCAGGGTCAAAGATCGGTTGGCACGGGCAATCGTTTCCTCAACCAATGCACGTGGAAACCGGATGCGGCCATCGTCACCTTCAATGGCCCCGGCCGCCGTCAGATATGCCACGCCAGAGGGCGGCGCATCGGCCAATCCGATCTGTTCCAGAGCATCGAGTGCTGCGGTGTGAATGCGCTGCATGCCCTCGTCGGTGAGGGGTTTATAGGTACCACCGTTCATGCCCGCGCGAATGGGGCGAAGATGATCGGCAAGCGGGGCTGCGCGGGCAGCGCGCCGTGCAGCGCGGCCACCGGTACGGGCTGGAGATTGATCTGTCATGTAAGGTACGTCCGAAAAGTGTCAGGGAAAGTTGCGGTATCGGCACCCGAAAGGTGCCCCCCGTGCGGCGCGACCGCGGTCCGCACCGATGGTGCGCGACACGCGAATGAAAATACACAAGTCAGCTCTCACTGCCGTTCTCCCTTGGGGTGATGCTGCTCAACTGAAAGACTGTTTTCTGTTCTGTTCGCGACGGGTGTTCTGTTTGCGACCTGCATTTGAGTTCCGCGTCGTCGATCACGAATTGTATCAGCAGGCACAACTTTGCCGATAAAAAGCGACCTAACTGCAAACATCCGCGCATCACGAATCTGTTAACTATTATCTGGGAAACTTGTACCTATTTAATGCGTTAACCGGATGATCCCGCATGACGTGTGGGCATTCGGATTAACAAAAGGAGCAACACATGACACGCACTTCAAAACTGTTTGCACTGGTCTTGGGCACAACGGCATTGGGCAGTGCCGCTTTCGCGGGCAGCCCGGTTGAGGCACCGGCTGATGCGCAGGTTTTTGCCCCCGCACCGGTACCTGTGAACACAGGTGGCGATTGGACAGGTTTTTACACCGGTCTGCAATTCGGCCATGCGGATGCCGACAGTGCGACAGGCGCACTTGACGGTGACGACACATCTTACGGTTTCCATGCTGGCTATGACTATGACTTTGGTCAGTTCGTACTGGGTGGAGAACTCGATTACGACAAAACCGACATCAGCCTGGGCGGCGGTGCTGCATCCATTGATTCCGTTGCACGGGCCAAACTTCGCGCTGGTTATGATCTTGGCCGCACCTTGGTTTACGCAACAGCCGGGGCTGCGCGCGCCGATACATCGGTGGGTGACGAAACCGGCCCGTTTGTCGGTCTGGGTGTCGCCTATCAGGTCACAGACCGCTATCTGATTGGTGCTGAGGTGCTTGAGCATCGTTTCGACGATGTCGGCGGCGTTGCAGGCAACGATATTGACGCCACAACGTTCAGTATTCGAGGCTCTTTGCGATTCTGATCATCGCGCTGTGATATTGAGATAACAAATGCCGGGGTGAGAAGCCGCCCCGGCATTTTCCATCGCGCAGGGGTCTCAAGTGAAGACTTCGCGACCCCCAGATCAGCCCCCCTTCAAGTGAAGGTTGAAGCATTGGAGGCGATGCTGGAACGAGAGCGCGAAGCGCTGACAGAAATGCGGTCGTATTGAGACGCTTGGAAGCAGCAAGCTACCGCGCTTTTAAGCGCGCCAGAAAAGAAATGCAGCCGGTAGTGGCCTTGGGAGCACTGGGCGGAAAGGTCGCCTGTGCGGGACGAACCCGCCTTTTGCTGGTGCAGCGAGTGCTGACGCAGCATTTCCTCGCATGTGCAGCGGCACGCATTTGCAGCGCAGCGGATTTCACCAGAGCGGCCAATGAGAAGGTCAAAATTGGACATTCCCAAACCACCCTTTCGCTGGGCGCGGTGCCAACAATCGTGTCGCGGACAAAGCCGCCGGTCGTTCTGTCGATCCACGTTCAATTCGTCAGAACTCCGACTGCACTGAATAAAATTGACTAATTCACAGGTGCATTGCATTCTCGCTCGATGGACACATCCTCGCTGGCCGCTATTCTGATGCCCATTGCATTGATCCAGTTTGTTGGCTGGGCCACGCCGGGACCAAACCATCTGACCATTATTACAGCTTCAGTCACGGCCGGGCGCGGTGCCGGACTTCGGGCGGCCATGGGGATCGCCACGGGTGCGCTGGTATGGTCATTGATCGCCGTTTCCGGGATCGCGGTGGTTTTCCAGCTTGTGCCGCCACTTTACTTTGGCTTGCGAGCCATAGGTGCAATGTATCTTATCTATCTTGGCATAAATGCGTTTCGCGCTGCTCGACGCGGCGGTGTATTTAAGCTTGAAGCAGACACCACTTCACCCGCAACACGTGAACCATTCCGGACTGCCTTTTTGGTAATGATGACAAATCCGAAGGCAGTATTGTTTTTTGGTTCAATATTGACCGCCTTTATCCCTCCAGACGGGCCACAGTGGCTGATGGTAGTCATCGCATTTCAGATTGGGCTTGTCGGTGCGGTTCTCAATGCATTTGCGGCGCTGTTCTTTTCGTCGCCGCCCGTCATGCGTGGTTTTCAGGCGGCCAGCTATCCGATGTCGCTTCTGTTCGGTGTACTCTTCATCGGCCTTGGAATGGTGGTCGCGTGGGATGTCGTTGGCGACTTTTTGTAAGCACCCCAGTGGAAAGCTATGGATTCCAGAACCTTGGTTTCATCTGACCAACTCTGCGCCTAAAATATTGTCAGCTTCGGGCTCTCACCGGACCTCCGAAGCCGCACCAAACCTGCCTATGAAGGCTGATCACCAACCTCTTTCTGGTGCCGCACCGCACCGACCAAAGCCACGTCCTGCTGCAACCAATGAGCGCTACATATCCGCTGGTGCCAAGGCTGATCGGCCATTCCTGAAGCTCTGGGTCCATGTCATCGACGGGACGGCCGGCATCTGGATGATCTGGAACGATCTGCATCTCGTCACGGATCGCACTTGCCGGACGTCTGGCTGCATCAGGGTTTTTCTCAGCAAGAAAACGATAGAGGCGCTGCACCTCTGCCAGCGCCTCAGGCGACCAGATCAGTTGTGGCCCTCAGGCGGCTCCTGATCGTTACCAGCGGCGAGTCGGGCCAGCCAAGCATCCGCCTCGGCATGCGTCACGTGCAGCCCGGTCTCCTGATAGGCGTCCCAGGCGCGGATGCCATCCTGGCGGAACGCTTCGTGCTTTTCCTCGCGCTCGACGTATCGGGCAATCGCCTCGCGCATGATCCAATGGGGGGATCTGTCCCGAGCTTTAGCGAGACCTTTTCTATCTGGGTGCTACGCCGCTTTCGCAAGACCTTCGGCAAAGGCACATAAAGTGCGCAGTGCCGTTTCAAATGCCCCGTCTTCGATGGTCATCGCGACCCGGATGTGGCCCGCCGCGGACTGACCAAAGCTTTCGCCGGGCATGACCGCAATGTGATGGGCGTCGAGCAGGGCGTTCGCGAATGCCTCACCGGTCATGCCCGTGCTGCGCACATCCAGCATCAGATACATCGCCCCCTGTGCGGGAACCAGCGCAACAGCGTTCTGCGCGGCCAGCACTTTCTTTGCGAGGGCGCGGCGGCGGCGGAAGGGGGCGGCAACCTCGGTCTCCACCGCCTCACCTTGGGTGAGCGCAAAGGCGGCAGCGTCCTGAATGAAGCCCGGCACGCCGTAGGTCGTGTGGGTCGCGAGGTTGATGAGATGGTCAACTATATCCTCAGGCCCAATGATCCAGCCGCACCGCGATCCGGTCATCGCATGAGATTTCGACATTGATCCCACCACCAGTGTCCGGTCCGCCATCCCGGGCAGGGCGCGGGGGCTGATGTGCGCGCCTTCCCAAACTTGGGTGTCATAGACTTCGTCCGAGATCAGCCACAGATCGTTGTCGATGCACACCTGCGCGATGCCCTCAAGTGTGGCACGTGAATAGACCACACCGGTGGGGTTGTTGGGGGAGTTGATCAGCAGTGATTTTGCCCCCTTTGCATGGGCCGCGATATCGCTGGCGCGCGGCTGAAAGGCGTCCTCGGGCCGGGTCCGGATGCACAAGGGGTTGGCGCTGACCCCGCGCAGGGTGCCGGGGTAGGTCGCATAAAACGGGTCCAGGTAAAGTGCGGTATCACCGGGATCACATACGGCCGCATGTGCCGCGAAAAGAGCGGATTGGCCGCCCGGCGTGATCATCACATTGGCACGGCTGGTTGGCACGCCGGTGCGCGATTGCACACGCGCGGCCACGACATCGCGCAGATGTGTGGTGCCGGGCACCGCGGCATAGCCTGTGTGCCCCGCCATCGCGGCGCGGTGCATGTCTTGCAAGATCGGCGCTGCGGTGCGGATGTCATGCTCGCCAATCGTCAGCTCAGTCACGGGCGTGCCGTTCGCGATCATCTCGCGCGCCCGGTTGAACACGTCCCAGCCGTCCGATCCACCGCCCAACAGGGTGGTAATGCGTTGTGATGCTTTCATCGCGGTCTCCTGAGTTTGCATTGAGGCGCAGGGGCGCAGAGCATTTACGATTCGTCAATCTCATCTATGACCACGCAGATATCAAACGCCCTTGACCCGGCAGTCCTCACCGGGCTAGTCAGGGGCATGAACACCACGATCTGCATTATCTGCTGTATTATTACCTGCTGAGTTTTCTCGCGGGCGTGTTCATGTCGTTTTCATCCAGATAGATATGTGGCATCCCCGCGTTACCCCTGCGCGAGGACGAACCGATGACGACCCCCAAGACGGCCATCAAGCTGCACAACACCAAGACACGGCGCAAAGAGGTCTTTGCGCCGATTGATGCGGATAACGTGCGCATGTATGTCTGCGGCCCCACCGTCTATGACCGCGCCCATCTGGGCAACGCGCGTCCGGTGATTGTGTTTGACGTGCTCTATCGGTTGCTGCGCCATGTGTATGGACCCGATCATGTGACCTATGTGCGCAATTTCACGGATGTCGACGACAAGATCAACGCCCGCGCGGCGGAAAGTGGGCGCGCCATCGGTGAGATCACCGCCGAGACAACGCAATGGTTTCTGGATGACATGGCCGCCGTTGGCGCGTTGGAGCCAAATGCAATGCCGCGCGCGACGCAGTATATCACCCAAATGGTTGCGATGATTGAAGATCTGATCGCCAAGGGCCATGCCTATGCCGCTGAAGGGCATGTGTTGTTTGCCGTCGGAAGCTATGCTGAGTATGGCGCGCTGTCGGGCCGCTCCATTGATGACATGATCGCAGGTGCCCGTGTTGAGGTTGCACCCTACAAGCGCAACCCGATGGATTTCGTCTTGTGGAAACCATCAGATGAGAAAACCCCCGGCTGGGACAGCCCCTGGGGCCGGGGCCGCCCCGGGTGGCACATCGAATGCTCTGCCATGGCGCATGATCTTTTGGGCGCACATTTCGACATTCACGGCGGCGGCAATGATTTGCTGTTCCCACATCATGAGAACGAGATTGCGCAGAGCAAATGCGCAGGCCACGAGTTTGCGAACGTCTGGATGCACAACGAGATGTTGCAGGTCGAGGGCAAGAAGATGTCCAAGTCGTTGGGCAACTTCTTTACCGTGCGGGATCTGTTGGATCAGGGCGTGCCGGGCGAAGTAATCCGGTTTGTGATGCTGTCGACGCATTACCGCAAGCCGATGGATTGGACGGAGAAGAAGCGGGACGAGGCGGAGAAGACTCTGCGGAAGTGGCGGGCTCAAACCAAGGACGTAATTCCGGGACAAATTCATCAAACAGCGCTCAGCGATCTGGCCGACGACTTGAACACATCTGGAGTAATTGCGGAATTGCATCGACTTTCGGCCGCTTCTGACGTGACCACGCTGTTGGCATCGGCACAGATACTGGGTTTGCTGACAGAGGAACTGGGCGGATGGCAATGTGCTGGGCTCGCCGACGGTGCTGATTTGTCGAAGCTTGATGATTTAACGCATTACATAACTGCGATGCGTAAGAAAGCAATACAAACCAAGGACTTCTCCGCAATTGACACAATGAAGGCGAAACTGCTCGATGCGGGTGTTGAAGTGCGCATGTCCAAGGCCGGAGTTGAGTTGGTTCCATCTGATCAGTTCAATAGCGAACGACTATGGCTGATAGGGCGGGAAAGAGGAGCCGAGGCATGATAAAACAACGCCTCTACCTCTACGACACCACCTTGCGCGACGGGCAGCAAACTCAGGGCGTGCAATTTTCGACGGATGAAAAGCGCCAGATCGCCACCGCGCTTGACGCGCTGGGCGTGGATTATATCGAAGGCGGCTGGCCAGGGGCCAACCCCACCGATTCCGCGTTTTTCCACGATGCCCCCAAAACCCGCGCCAAGATGACCGCCTTTGGCATGACCAAACGCAGCGGCATGTCGGCACAAAACGATGACGTGCTGGCGGCGGTTCTCAATGCGCAAACGAAATCCGTCTGCCTTGTCGGCAAAACCCATGATTTTCACGTGAAAACAGCGCTGGGCGTCCCGCTTGCGGAAAACACCGACAACATCGCCCGCTCCATCGCGCATCTGGTGGCGCAAAAACGCGAGGCACTGTTTGACGCTGAACATTTCTTTGACGGCTACATGTCCAACCCGGATTACGCATTGGCTACGATCAGGGCTGCTTATGACGCGGGCGCGCGCTGGATCGTGCTTTGTGATACCAACGGCGGCACCTTGCCCGCTGATGTCGGACGGATCACTGCAGAGGTCATCGCAGCGGGCATCCCCGGTGATCACCTTGGCATCCATACCCACAACGACACCGAAAACGCGGTGGCCTGTACCTTGGCTGCGGTGGATGCAGGCGCACGGCAAATCCAAGGCACGCTCAATGGGTTGGGCGAACGCTGTGGCAATGCCAATCTGACGGCGCTCATCCCCATCTTTTTGCTCAAAGAACCCTATGCCAGCCGGTTCGAGACCGGCATCACGCCGCACGCCTTGCAGGGGCTGACGCGGATCAGCCGGATGCTGGATGAAATCCTCAACCGGGTGCCGATGAAACAGGCCGGGTTCGTGGGCTCAAGTGCGTTTGCCCACAAGGCCGGGTTACACGCCAGCGCGATCCTCAAAGACCCCACAACCTATGAACACATCGACCCGGCGCTGGTGGGCAATGCGCGGATCATTCCGATGTCAAATCAGGCAGGGCAATCGAACCTGCGCCGCCGTCTGGCGAGTGCCGGACTGGACGTGGAAAAAGGCAATCCCGCCCTCGGTCGCATTCTTGAAGAAGTCAAAGAACGCGAGGCGCAGGGGTATTCATATGACACTGCACAGGCAAGCTTTGAATTGCTGGCGCGGGCCGCTTTGGGTCAGATGCCGGACCTCTTTGAGGTCAAGCGCTACCGCGTGACGGTGGAGCGGCGCAAAAACAAATATGACAGGATGGTCAGCCTCTCTGAGGCGGTTGTGGTGGTCAAGGTGGACGGCGAAAAGCGGTTGTCCGTGTCTGAATCGATGGACGAGCAGGGCAGTGACCGGGGCCCGGTCAACGCACTGTCCAAGGCGCTGGCCAAGGATTTGGGGCAATACTCCGCCATGCTCGAAGACATGCATCTGGTCGATTTCAAGGTGCGCATCACCCAGGGCGGCACCGAGGCTGTGACCCGCGTGATCATCGACAGCGAAGACGGGCAGGGGCACCGCTGGTCCACCGTGGGGGTTTCGGCGAACATCGTTGATGCCTCGTTTGAGGCATTACTGGATGCGATCCGCTGGAAATTGATCCGCGACAGTGCAGCGCAGGAGACATGATGGCATTCTTCACCCTGCACCGTGATCTGCCCCGCGAAGGACCGGGGGAAGCGGCAGATGTGGCCTGGGCGGCGGATGTGGTCGGCCTTGCCCAGAACGCCGAGATGGCCGATATCGCCTGTGGTCCGGGTGGCGATATTGCCGCACTGCTGCGCGCGGCACCGGATGGCCATGTGACTGCGTTGGACAAGACCGCGCATTTTGTGGACGCGGCGCGTGCGATCTGGGCGGATGACCCGCGTGCAACGATCCTTAGGGCCGACATGGCGCGGGTGATGAACACCTATGACATGATCTGGTGTGCCGGGGCTGTGTATTTTCTGGGCGTGACCGAGGCGCTGAAAACCTGGCGTAAATCGCTGAAACCCGGTGGGATTGTGGTGTTTTCAGAACCGTGTTGGTTCACCGACACCCCCTGCGCACAATCAGTTGAGGCCTGGGCCGAATATCCGGCGATGAGCGATGCCGCTGGTATCGCGGCGCGCATTGACGCGGCGGGGTTTGAAGTGGTTGCGACCCGCAAGCTGTCGGATCAGGCGTGGGAAAACTACTATGGCCCACTGGATGCCCGCATCGCTGCGTTGCGCACCGATGCTGATGCGGCATTGACCAAAGTGCTGGATGAGGCAGAGGCAGAGGCCGCCGCATGGCGCGCGCACCGTGATGAGTTTGGCTATCTGCTTAGTATCGCCCGGCCAAGATGACCTTTGACGCAGATCTGAACGCTTGCGCGGCACTGGTTGAGCGCGCGGATCCATTGCGGTTTCGCGGCGCGATGGCCGCCCCGGTTGCTGCACGCAGGCTGCTCTTTCCGCTTTATGCGTTCAATATCGAAGTTGCGCGTGCACCTTGGGTCACGCAGGAACCGATGATCGCGGAAATGCGTCTGCAATGGTGGCGCGATGTCTGCAAAGAGATTGCCGAAGGGCGGACTGTGCGACACCATGAGGTGGCGACGCCTCTGTCTGGTGTCATCAGCCGCGATGATGCGCGATTATTGGATGAGCTGGTGGCCGCAAGGCGCTGGGATATCTACAAAGATGCCTTTGAAGATGTGCCTCATTTCGGGCGCTATATCAATCAGACTGCAGGCCATTTGACATGGATTGCCGCGCGCAATCTGGGCGATGCGGACGAGGCGATCGTGCGGGGCGCGGCCTTTGCGACCGGCATTGCGGCGTGGCTGCTTGCCATACCAGAGCTTGAGGCAAAGGGGCGCGTGCCGCTGCTGGATGGCACTGCCCAAGGGGTCCGGGACCTCGCCGGGAACGCACTGGCGCGGCTCAAAGCGGCCCGCGCAGGGCGGCGTAAAGTATCGGCCAGGGCGGGTGCGGCTTTGCTGCATGTGGGACAGGCTGAGGGGACGTTGCGTGCCGCACTGAAAGACCCAAGCGCGGTTGGGGCAGGCACGTTGCCCGACCCGGTCCGCGCGGACGGGCTGAGGTTGGCATACCGCGCCTTTACGGGCCGCTGGTGATCTAGTGTCCTTAGCCTAGGCCTGTGCGCTTTTGGGCCGCATCACCAACCAGATCAACGACCCACCGGCCAGCGCCAGAAAAGGTACCATGGCCATGTTCACAGCTGTCCAGCCTTCGATCGCCGTGCCCCCCGAACAGTTCATCAAACCGCCCGAGGCCAGCGAGGCCAAAGTTACGCCGCCAAAGACCAGAAGATCATTCAGCCCCTGCATCCGGCCCCGTTCATTCGGCTCGTGTGCGCCTGCGAGCATGGCTGTGGCCCCGATAAAGCCAAAGTTCCAACCAAGGCCCAACAGGATCAGCGCCACATAGAAGTTGCCAAGGGCAACACCTTGCATCGCCACCACACCAGCCGCGGCCAAAATGGCGATGCCCAGCCCCATGATCTTTTCCACCCCAAAGCGGGCGATCAGATGCCCGGTGAAAAACGACGGCGCGAACATAGCCAGCACGTGACCTGTGACGATGTTGGAGGCATCCGCCACGCGGAACCCACATCCGACCACAGCCAGCGGCGTCGAGGTCATCACCAGGTTCATCAAAGCATAGGAAACCATGGCACAAATCACCGCCACCGCGATGCGCGGTGTGCGCAAAAGTTGGCTCAGGCTGCGCCCGCGCGGTGCGTCGACCGCAGCTACCGGGGGTTTGGGGATGTCGAGGAAAAAGAACAGCATCATGCCAATGACATTCAAGGCCATCGCCGCCAGATAGACCGGGAAGAACCGCATGACATCTGCCACACCGCCTTGGGTGAGAAAGGCAACCAGCTGTGGCCCGATGATCGCCGAGATCAGGCCACCGGCCATGACATAGGATATCGCCTTGGGCCGGAAAGCGTCAGACGCGGTATCGGTGGCCGCAAAGCGGAAAAACCCCTGTGATGACATATAGATACCCGTGAGGTAGCTGCCGAACAGAAAGATCCAGAAATTGTTGAGTGTCAGCGCATACGCACAGACCACTGCGCCGATCAGCCCGCCTGTGGCTCCGACAAGGAAGCCGGCGCGCCGGCCCCAGCGCTGCATCACGCCGCTTAGCCAGGGTGCGGTGGTCATGGACCCAAAGACGATCATCGAAATGGGCAGTGTCGCAAGGCAGACGTTGGGTGACAATTGTTGCCCCGCAAGGCCCCCGATCACAAAAATCATGGTGATCTGGCTGCCCAGAAAAGCCTGCGCTGCCACCAGTACGGCCACATTGCGCTTGGCGCGGGTGTCGTCAATCATCGCTGTCATCCAACTGTTTGCGCCAAGGGGTATCGCCGCCGTCCGGCAGGGGCAACCCCTTGCGCTGTGCAACTGCTTGGCCTTAGGTCGATGGTATGGAAACAGGCATGACATTGATGATCCTTGCCGGCAGCGCCGAAGCGCGTGCCTTGGGACAAATGGCACGACAAGCCGGGGCAAACGTGAGGGCACTGGTGTCTGAGCCGCCGCGTGGTTCGACCCCAATGCCCATGCCCAGCACATTGCTGCCGTTTGACGATGTGGATGCGGTGATGGCCGAGATGCGCGGGTGTGACGCAGTGCTTGACGCAAGCCACGGTTTTGACGCGGAGATGAGCTGGGTCGGTCATGAAGCGGCCCGGCGGTTGGATCTGCCGTTTCTGTCCTACGTGCGCCCACTCTGGGGGCTGCCAGACGATCTGCCATGGCATTCCGCCCCGGATGTGGCCACGGCACAGGCCCCGATCGCGCCGGGCGCACGGGTGTTTTCGGCAACCGGGTGGGCCAGCCTGCCAGAATACGCGGCGTTTCCCGGTGCGTGCCTAATGCTGCGCCAGACCCATGAGCACCCGCGCATTCCGCCGTTTGATTTTGTGGAGCTGATCTTTGGCGATCCGCCGTTCACCGTTGCCAGTGAAACGATGCTGTTTCGCGACCTGCGCGCAGATACGTTGATCTGTCGAAATCTTGGTGGGCAGGCCAGCCGGCCAAAGCTGGATGCAGCGCAGGCGCTGGGTATGAAAGTGATCCTGATTGACCGGCCCGCGATGCCGGCGGGCGTTGACGTGGTCGATGACATTGATGCGGCCCTTGCATGGGTGCTGTCGCGATGAGCACGTTTGGCCGGATCATCAAAACCCCGGAGGATGTGCACCAGGGGGCCGAATGGCTGGCATCGGCCGATCCGCGTTTTGCCGATCTTATGGCGCAAACGGGCCCACTGCCGCTGCGCCTGAAGCCCCAAGGGTTCAATGCCCTGCTTGAGATCATCGTCAGCCAGCAGGTCAGTGTCGCCTCTGCCGATGCCATCCGCGCGCGCATGGTGGATGCAGGTCTGAACAACGAAGCGGCGGTATGCGCTGCGGGTGATCTGGGCCTGCGTGCTGCGGGTCTGAGCCGCCCAAAGGCACGCTATGCACTGGCACTGGCGGCTGCTGACATTGATTATCGCGGGTTGCATCAGTTTTCCGATGACGCCGTGATTGCGCGGCTGACCGAAGTGCCCGGCATCGGGCCATGGACCGCACAAATATATGTGATGTTTTGCATGGGGCGGGCGGATATGTTCCCGCCCGGTGATTTGGCCCTGCAAGAGGCGGCCAGAGTACTTTTTGATCTGCCCGCACGACCCACTCCACAGGAACTCTCCATCATGGCGCAGGCGTGGTCGCCCTGGCGGTCGGTTGCGGCGCGCGCACTCTTTGCCTACTACCGTCACCTAAAGCAAAGGGAAGGTTTGGGATGACACGGGTATTGAACGCAGGACGGCGCGCGCCGGTATCGGGCGAAACGCAATCGGTTGTGGTGTTTTTACATGGCTACGGGGCCAATGGCGCGGATTTGCTGGGCCTTGCCGACCCGCTGGGCGAACACCTGCCTGATACGCTTTTTGTGGCACCTGATGCACCAGAGGCCTGTGCAGGCGCGCCAATGGGCTATCAATGGTTCCCAATCCCATGGATCGACAATTCATCGGAGGAAGAATCTGAACGCGGCATGATGCAGTCGGTTGAGGACCTCAATGCGTTTCTGGATGCGCTGATGGTCGACGAAGACGTACTGCCCGAACAAGTCGTGTTGTTTGGCTTTTCCCAGGGTTCGATGATGGCGCTGCATGTGGCCCCGCGCCGCGAAGATGCGGTGGCAGGGGTGGTTGCGTTTTCAGGCAGGCTGATGTCGCCCGAGGCGCTGGTTGATGAAGCGCGGGTGAAACTGCCAATCTTGCTGGTGCATGGCGATCAGGACGATGTGGTGCCCCCCCAATCGCTTCCGCAAGCTGCCGAAGCGTTGCAGGAGGCCGGGTTTCAGGATGTCTTTGCGCACATCATGAACGGCACCGGCCACGGCATTGCGCCCGACGGGCTGAGCGTGGCGTTGGCGTTTATGCGCGACAAGCTTAGCCTGTAAAATACCGGCGGACTGTCAGGTGGGTGTGTGCTGTTTTGCGGGTCAGATGAACCCGCAATTCGGCGCAGCACCCGAAACACCCTAAACCACAGTTATAGATGGCATGGTCAGTCGCCATAGACCGCGTCATTGCAACTGCGGTCCAATTTCAGCATGGCCCGTTCGTTTGTAGTTGAGCGTCAGGCAACAGCACATCGCTGTGCGCCACCACATGTTCAAAACAAAGGAGCTTTCCATGTTTAAGAAGAGCATTCTCCCCGCCGTTCTCGTTTGTGCGATGTCCGCTGCCGCTTTGGCCAGTGGTGCGGTTGAATTGACAGACCCGAACACCGCCAAAATTCGCGAGATGCTGACCGAACAGGGCTACGAAATTGCCAAGATCAAGATTGAGGACGGACTTTACGAAGCCTATGCCCGCAAGGACGGCAAGAAATACGAGGTCTTCCTCAATGCCGATTTTGAAGTTGTCCGCACAGAATTGGACGACTGAGCAAGCGACCTGTGAGGGCGGCGCAAATGCCGCCCCACGCCACTTTATTTTACGGAGAAACAGGATGAAACGCATTCACGTTTGGGATCCGTTTGTCAGGGTGTTCCACTGGTCGCTGGTCTTGAGCTTCGGGGCCAATGCGCTGGTCATTGATGATGACAGCAAACTGCATGAATGGGTTGGTTATGTGGTCGTCGGTCTGGTGGTGCTGCGCATTCTCTGGGGTTTTGCCGGTAAGGGTTATGCGCGATTTTCAAGCTTTCCGCCAAGCGTTCAGGGATCAAAAGAACAGATTGCGGATATCGCGGTGGGTCGGAACAAGATCCATATCGGCCATACGCCACTTGGGGCATTGATGATCTACAATCTTTTGCTGGCGCTGCTGGTGGTGGGGGTTTCCGGTCACCTGATGACGACCGATATGTTTTGGGGGGTAGAATGGCCCGAACATCTGCATGAATTTGCGGTCACATGGACAGAGGTGTCCGTGGTTCTGCATATTCTGGCGGTGATTTTTGAGAGCAAAAGGACCGGCGTCAACCTGCCTGCGGCAATGATCAGGGGTTACAAGGACGTTCCATCAGGCTAATCACCGAACCTATGTCGATACGACTTGAAACTGAAACAAAAGTCCCGATTGGGATGGCTGTGCTGATCGCGGTACAGTTCGCATGCGTGATATTTTTCCTGACTGATGTGTTGGCAGATTATCGTGCTGCAGCGCCGGGTGACGGCCTGTCCGGGCATCTCAACATCGAAGCGCTGGCGTCTTTCAGCCTGCTGGCTGCGATCGTGGTTGAGGTGCGTTTCCTGTTTGTGTTGTTGCGGCGCAAGGCCCATCTGGAACGTAATCTGACCATCGCTAGCACTGCAGTGCATGATGTGATCGCTGCCCATTTTGAGACATGGAAGCTGTCGCCCGCTGAGACAGATGTGGCCAACTTTCTGGTCAAGGGACTTGAGATTTCCCAGATCGCAGAAATGCGCGGTTGCGCCGAGGGGACGGTCAAGGCACATCTGAATGCGATCTACCGAAAATCCGACACCCGCAACCGCGGTGAATTGCTGAGCGTGGTAATCGACAGCCTGCTTGGGGCGTCAGCTTAACCATCGATTACGCCCCAAACTGATATGTTTTTGGTATTCAGGGTGTCGGGGACCTGGTGCAGATTTTTCGTGATTTCCATGACAGCAAAGAAGACGCTTTGAAAATCGCGGAATCACTTGCGATATCGCCGGTCGGCTTGGCGCGCTCAATTCCCGACATCTTGTGCCTAACCTTACACTTGCCTGTTACAAACCACGAGATATAGTCATATCAAACGGGCAGGGGACCCAGACGTGATAGAAGGCGATTTCAGAACCGAATTTACACGGGTCAAGGGGGGGCTGAAACATCGCCCCGCACTGGTGCTGAATGCGGATTACCGCCCGCTCAGCTATTACCCGCTGTCGCTTTGGCCCTGGCAGGAGGCGATAAAGGCCAAATGGCTCGACCGGGTGGATATCGTCGCTGAATATGATGATGTGGTGCGCAGCCCCTCAATGGTGATCAAGATACCGTCGGTGGTCGTGCTCAAAGACTATGTGAAACCGCAAAAGCGCGTGGCTTTCACCCGATTTAATCTTTTCCTGCGGGATGAGTTTTGTTGCCAGTATTGCGGTGCGCGGGGCGATCTGACCTTTGATCATGTGGTGCCGCGTGCGTCCGGGGGCGTCACCTCATGGCAGAACGTGGTGGCCGCGTGCAGCCCCTGCAATCTGCGTAAAGGGTCCAAGGCGTTGCACCAGACGGGTCTGAATCTGCGCAAACCACCGCGCCAACCGGCCGCAGAAGAATTGCGCAATACCGGCCGCAAGTTTCCGCCAAACCACCTGCATGAAAGCTGGATGGATTTTCTGTATTGGGATGCGGAGTTGCAGGCTTAGCCTGAATTTCAGCCGCTAAAAGTCGAGGTCAACCCAAACCGGCACGTGGTCGGATGGTTTGTCATGTCCGCGCACGTCCTTGTCGATCTGGCAGTCACGCAACATATCGGCACATCGCGGCGACAGCAGGAAATGGTCAATCCGAATGCCGTTGTTGCGATTCCAAGCTCCGGCCTGATAGTCCCAAAAGCTGTAGTGGCCCGGTCCCTGGGTGCGGGCACGAAACGCTTCTGTCAGGCCAAGGTTCAACAGCTTGCGCCATGCAGCCCGCGATTGCGGGCGAAAGAGGGCGTCATCACGCCACGCATCAGGGGTCGCCGCGTCTTCCGCCTGTGGAATGATGTTATAGTCTCCCGCCATCAGAAATGGCATTTCTTTAGCCAAAAGGGCTTCGGCGCGGGCCTGTAATCGCGCCATCCACGCCAGTTTATAGTCATACTTTGGCCCCGGGGCCGGATTGCCGTTGGGCAGGTAAAGCCCGCAAATGCGCAACGCTTCCTTTTCGCCCACCACTGTCGCCTCAATCCAGCGCGCCTGTTCGTCGGTGTCGTCACCGGGCAAGCCGCGTGTGACATCCTCCAACGGGTGTTTGGACAGGATCGCGACGCCGTTGAAAGACTTTTGGCCGTGGGTTTCGACGTTGTATCCCCGGTCTTCGAAAATTTCCGAGGGGAAATTCTCGTCTACCGATTTGATCTCTTGCAGCAGCACGACATCCGGTTGTGCGTCATCAAGCCAGTTGGGCAGGGCCTCGATCCGGGCTTTGATACCGTTGATGTTGAAGGTTGCGATTTTCATCTGACTGTCCCTGCGCTGCCGCCCATTGCTATCGCGCAAAGCACGGCATGGGGCAAGTGCAAGGTGCAACCGCCTGAGGTGATTCTCCAAAACCAAATTCCCGTATAAGGAGAAGTGTGGGTTTGGAGACCCTCGAAAAATCCGAAAATCAGACGTGTGGATAAGAATTTTTTCGCCTGTGGAGATCACAGGTTTCCCGCGTGGGTGGAACTGACTGTCGGGACGGTGCTTGGGGATAAAGGTGTGAGTTCCGCGGCTGGTCGAAAAAATCTCATTGGCAGATCGCGTTAAACGGGTAAGCGTTTTGGCACTGCAACCTAAACCTGAAAAACCAATGAAAGAGGAAATGAAAATGACAGCACTTGCACACATCCAGAGCTTTGTTCCGATGGCTGACGAGACCAGCATCATGAATGGCGCTGGCACCGAAATGTTTACAACAGGGCTTGCTTTGAACACCACCGATATGATGGCCGGTGATGGCGTTGATATGTTCACCACCAGCTGCATCACGTCCGAAAGCTCTGCAGGCGGCGGCGATAAAGTGGAAATGTTCACAACAAGCTGCTGAATTCGGTTCTGAAATGACCAAAGACCCGGCGGGCAATTGCCGGGTCTTTCCAGTCCTGAGGTCCCGATCGGACCAGAGAGGCGCACGCCCATGTCCAATGTCATCACACTCCACCGTCCCGAGCGCAGTACGCTTGCCACCCGCCAGACCCGGCTGATCCGCGCATTTGCCGATCATCGCCGTCTGGCGGATGATGTGTTCTGGCTCAAGGAAAACGCTGAACTTTTGGGCATTCTGTGCGCCACAGGGGCGGAACTTGGGCCTGACGCTTTGGCCCCTTTCGATACGTTTTACGGACAGATCGAAGACCGGCTGCGGTTTTTCCCGCAATATTATCGGTTTCTTATTTCCATTTGCCTCGACCTGGAAGATCTGGGGCTGAGCGGCGGCGACAAAGGGGCCGCTCTTTGTGACTGGGCCGCTGATCAGGGGCTTGCAGAAGCGGAATTGTCAGATTTGCAACGTGCCGAGGCACGGCGGCTGTTGGCGCGGCGCGGAGCTGCAAGGGTGCCGGATGCGGCGTTGGATGCGCGGTTGCACCGGTTTATCAATCGGCCAGGTACCTTTTCGATGCCCAACAAAAAAGCCGCCTATGAGCTGACCCATATCGTTTTCTATCTGTCCGGCTATGGCAAACGCGACCCTGAGATTTCAGCACAGGCGTTGCTGAGCCTCGAATTTGCGGGGCTGCTGGCCTATCTCGATCAGAACATCGATCTGCTGGCTGAGGTCTGTGCCGCCTTGCGTTTCGCAGGCCATGTGCCAAGCCCGATTTGGGACGACGCGGTGCTTGCGGCCCACCGGGGCTGCGTGATGGTCGCGGATGCGGGCAGTGGTTTGAACGATCCCTACCACGAATATCTGGTGACTGGCTGGGCATCACAGGTGGCCGGAGCGCCCGCCTTTGCCGCTGAAGTGCCAGAAGGGCCGGTTCGGTTTGCGCGCCCATCCATCCCCGTCGGTGCCCTGCGCACCATGTCAGAACGGATGTTTGAGTTGGGCCAGACCCGCAGCGGGGATTGGCACCACATGCGTGGCCATGTGGCCCCGTACCTTGGGCCGGATGGCCATGAGGTGCTGGCAAATGCAGAGCAGTCCAGCGACAAGTTTGATGCGTTTTTTGAAGGATTTGCACGGGCGGGCAGCGTTTGAGCCACCAAAAGATGTGGTGGCTGCGTGGCAATGTCGTGCATCGGTATTTTTAAAAGGGTGAAAGCAAAGAGGGCCCGCGTTTACATCGAAAAGGATGTTCCACACCCGCAAGCCGATGTTGCGTTGGGGTTTTCGATGACAAAGCGCGCGCCGATAAGCTCTTCTGAGAAATCAATCACCGCATTCGCGAGAAAGGGCAGGGATACGGCGTCGACCACAACCTTTTGCCCGGATCCTTCAAGGATAAGATCATCGTCTTTTGGCTCGTCCATAGTGATTTCATATTGAAAACCGGAACAGCCGCCGCCCTCGACCGCGACACGCAAAGCTTTGCCATCACCGGCAGCACCGATTTCGGCAAGGCGTTCAAAGGCTCGGCTGGTCACTTTGGGGGGCAGGTTCATCGGCTAAGCTCCGCAGGTCGGTTTCAATCCGTCTGTGAGTACAATATAGAAACCCATAGGACAGGCCACAAGGACCAGCCGCAATGCGCGCATCTTTTGCCTCTGATCCCAAGACCAGCAGGGGACGGCGGGTCTGGGAAGAGGAAAGCACCCATCGGTCTTGCTTTCAGCGGGATCGGGACCGGATCATTCATGCCAGCGCCTTTCGGCGGCTCAAGCACAAGACGCAGGTTTTTGTGGAGCATGAGGGCGATTATTACCGCACGCGGCTGACCCATTCGATTGAGGTCGCACAGGTGGCGCGGACCATTTCGGGGGCCCTGGGCCTGAACGGAGAGCTGACCGAGGCCGTCGCTTTGGCCCATGATCTGGGTCACACTCCCTTTGGTCACACGGGCGAGGATGCCCTGCATGCGCTGATGGCCCCCTACGGCGGGTTTGATCACAATGCACAGGCCATCAAGATTGTGACCTCGCTTGAGCGGCACTATGCGCAATTTGATGGGCTGAACCTGACCTGGGAGACTTTGGAGGGGATTGCCAAGCACAACGGCCCCGTCACCGGTGATCTGCCGCATGCCCTGGCGGACTATGACGCAGTGCATGATCTGGAACTGCACACCCATGCCAGTGCCGAGGCGCAGGTGGCAGCCCTGTCTGATGACATTGCGTATAATAATCACGATCTGCACGACGGGCTGCGCGCGCAACTGTTTACCGAGGCGGAGATTGCGGAGTTGCCCTTGGTTGGGGATGCCTATGCGCGGGTTGATGCGCTTTATCCCGATACCGACCCTTATCGGCGTCGGCATGAGGCGCTGCGCCGGGTGTTTGGGGTCATGGTCAGCGATGTGATTGAAACATCAAGGCTTTTGCTGGCGCAAGCGGGGGCAACAGATGCGGCAGGTATTCGTCACTTGGGGCACCCGGTGATCCGCTTTTCCGATCAGATGTGGCGTGACCTGCGCGACATCCGCAGCTTTTTGTTCCAGCGCATGTACCGCGCAGGCCCGGTTATGAAAAAACGCGCCGAGGTCACGCAGGTTGTCGAAGACCTGTTTCCCCTGTTTCTGGAGAACCCGGTGTTGTTGCCGCGCCACTGGGCGCGCCAGATTGACGCGGCGGCGCAAGATCGCACCGCTCTGGCGCGGATGGTCGCCGATTATATCGCGGGCATGACCGACCGATATGCGCTTCAGGAACATGCGAGATTAATTACGAATGCTTAGATGGCTTCTTATTTGATCAAACTCGTGCTAACCTTTTGTTAACAATTTCTGGTTCGCACATTTGTCTACTGTCATTTCACGTTCTGCCTGCACAATTCTTGTCCTTTCCGCCTGTCAAACGCCGGGCGCAGAGATTGCGCAGGCTTTTGCTGAAACGGATGCCCATGTGATCGTGATGGGCGGCGATGCACAGGGATTGGGACAGATCGCGGCCGCGTCCCCGGAACGGATCGAACCACTTTTTGTTAAAGGCGGTCAGGTTGAGGCGCTGCGGGTTCTTGCGGATGCATGGGGCGCAGAGCCGATTGATCTGGTGGTGAACCTGATGCCGCTGGCCTATCCCCACCACATCACCGAACAGATGCGCGGACTGTCAATGATCATGCGCACATTTGGACATGGTTTGGTTGCAGGCAAGGGGTCGTTGGTCAGTGTGGTTGCACGGCCAGATGATCCGCTTGCCCTTGTCGAACAGGGCCTTTGTGGTGCGCTTGGTGCAGCGGGGGCGGCCTTGGGCGATGCTGTGGCGTCAAAATCGATGCGCGTGCATACTGTGACGGTGCCAAAACAGACACCTGAGCGGGCGGTAGATACCCTGCTTTTTCTGGTGGGCGCGCAGGCCCGGCGGATCAAGAGCACGACATTCGATTTGACCCAATAACGCATTCCCCGGTGCGGTTGATTGACTGCATTTTTCCAAGTGATACATGGGCAGGGAATAAGGATTGCTGAAATGAACCTCTTTGCTGAAATTCGCACGCTGATCATCGCCACGCTTGAAAATATGGTGGCTCAGGGCACATTGCCCGCTGATCTGAACATGGACGCCATCACGGCAGAGCCTCCGCGCGATGCGGCACATGGCGACATGGCCACAAACGCGGCAATGGTGCTGGCCAAACCAGCGGGCATGAAACCGCGCGACATTGCGGATGCATTGGCGGCGCAATTGGCGCAAGATGTCCGCATCACATCAGCAGAGGTGGCGGGGCCGGGGTTTTTGAACCTGCGGATTGCGCCTTCGGAATGGCAAGGTGTTGCACGGGCCGTATTAGCCAGCGGTACGGACTTTGGCCGCGCCACGTTGGGGCAGGGGCGAAAGGTCAACGTTGAATACGTGTCGGCCAATCCCACCGGACCTTTGCACGTCGGCCACACGCGGGGTGCGGTTTTTGGCGATGCGCTGGCCAGTCTGCTGGATTACGCGGGCTGGGACGTGACGCGCGAATACTACATTAATGACGGTGGCGCGCAGGTCGATGTGTTGGCACGCTCGGTCTATAACCGCTATCTTGAGGCGCACGATCTGACCGTCGATTGGCCCGAAGGGACCTATCCCGGTGATTATCTGATCGAGGTCGGCGAGGCGCTGAAGGCCAAGGTTGGGGATGCCTATGTCGATCAGGACGAAGAGGTCTGGCTTGCGGATGTGCGGGAGTTCTCCACCGATGCCATGATGGCGCTGATCCGCAGTGATCTCAAAGCGTTGGGCGTCGAGATGGATGTGTTTTATTCCGAAAAGTCGCTCTATGGCACAGGGCGCATTGAAGCCGCGATTGAGGACCTTAGATCGAAGGGCCTGATCTATCAGGGCACCCTGGAGCCGCCGAAGGGCAAAATGCCCGAAGATTGGGAGCCGCGGGTTCAAACCTTGTTCAAATCAACAGAGCATGGCGATGACGTGGATCGCCCGGTGATGAAATCTACGGGGGGCTGGACCTATTTCGCGCCCGATATTGCTTACCACTATGATAAAATTCAGCGTGGATTTGACGCGCTCATTGATGTTTTTGGTGCCGACCACGGCGGCTATGTCAAACGGATGAAAGCGGCGGTCAGCGCGCTGTCGGATGGCAAGGTGTCACTTGATATCAAGCTGACGCAACTGGTGAAGCTCTTTAAGAACGGCGAGCCGTTCAAGATGTCGAAACGGGCAGGCACGTTTGTGACCCTGCGCGATGTGGTCGAGCAGGTGGGTGCGGATGTGACGCGGTTTGTCATGCTGACCCGCAAGAACGACGCCATGCTGGATTTCGATTTTGACAAGGTGCTGGAACAAAGCCGCGAAAACCCGGTGTTTTACGTGCAATATGCCCACGCGCGCGTCGCATCGGTGCTGCGCAAGGCGGCTGAGGCCGGGATCGCGGTGGATGATGCCAGTTTGCAAGCTGCGGACCTGAGCAAGCTTGATCACGAAGCGGAACTGAAGGTGCTGCAAAAGCTTGGTGAATGGCCGCGTCTGGTCGAAACCGCCGCCCGGTCCAATGAACCGCACCGGGTCGCATTTTACCTCTATGAGCTTGCGGGCGAACTGCATGGGCTTTGGAACCGCGGCCACGATGTCTCGTCGTTGCGCTTTATTCAGGACGACGATCCCGAAACCTCGCAGGCAAAAATTGCCCTCGCGCGGTCCACGGCGATTGTAATTGCGGCTGGTCTTGGTATTCTGGGGGTCACTCCGGCGCAAGAGATGCGATAAGTCGCACGCGCGCTGACACAGGCAAACCCAAAGATAGACCCGCATGGCAATGTACTAATGTGGGCAGCGAGGCAGAGATGGCAGAATTCACTTCCTCCCCGATGGCGGGGGGCTTCGGCGCTGATTCAGGTGAATCCTATAGCGTCGCAGCAACGGCTAATGGATTGAAAAAAATAACGAATTTGGCTGGTGCGGCGATATCGCTGGCACTGGTTGTTGGGATTGGTGTCTGGGGGTACAAGTTGCTGGTGCGCGATGTCAGCGGGATACCTGTGGTGCGTGCTGTGACCGGCGACATGCGGGTGCGGCCCAGTGATCCGGGTGGCGAATTGGCCGAGCATCAAGGGTTGTCCGTGAATGAAATAGCAGCGAACGGCACCGCAGGTTTGCCAGCCGATGAACTGCGTTTGGCCCCCCGGCCTGTCGATTTGACCGACGATGATCAGGCCACGCCCGTCGCAATGGTTGCACCTGCGCCACAGGACGCGCTGCCCCAGAATCTGCCGCTGCCTGAGCCGGTGGATGTGACGGCGGCGCTGCAATCAGGGAATGTGGATGACTTGGTTGAACAATTGACCACCGGCGTCGCCCCGATGATTGAATTAAGCGCCGACCCCGAAGAGGTTGCGGCAACCGTCGCCGCCGAGGTCGCGGAGGCCGTGCTGGAGCAAGAGCAAGTCCCCGCCGTCCTTGATGCGCCCGGCGTTCGCCAGTCGCTGCGCCCCAAGAAACGCCCCGCCACCCGCGCAGTTGTGGTTCAGGCATCGCTTAACACCGCCACAGATGCGGTCGAAGTGGATGCCACAAGTTTGGCCGCGGGGACGCGGTTGGCACAATTGGGTGCCTTCGACAGCCCTCAGGTGGCGCGTGAACAATGGGACGTTTTGCAGGGACGCTTTAGTGCGTTTCTGGATGGCAAGCAGCGCATTGTGCAAAAAGCAACCAGTGGCGGGCGCATATTCTATCGTCTGCGCGCGATGGGTTTTCAGGATATCGCGGATGCGCGCCGCTTTTGCGCGGCCCTTGTGGCTGAAAACGCCGATTGTATTCCGGTCGTGACCCGGTAATGCGCCCTGTTGGCTCTGATCAGGTGCGTCCTTTTGGGGCAACGATCATTGATGCAACGGGCCAGCGTCTGACGGCGGATGAAAAAGCGTTCTTTCGGGATGCCAATCCTATTGGTTTCATTCTGTTCGCCCGCAACATCGACACGCCAGATCAGGTTCGCGCGCTGTGCGATGAAATGCGCGAAGCCGTGGGCCATGATGCAGTGATCACCATTGATCAGGAGGGCGGCCGCGTTCAGCGAATGCGCGCGCCCCATTGGCGTGAATGGCTGCCGCCGCTTGATTTTGTGGCGATCGCGGGTGCGCGCGCCGAAGAGGCGATGTATCTGAAATATCGGATTATCGCCGATGAGCTGAGAGCCGTTGGCATCGACAGCAATTGTGCGCCCATGGTTGATGTTGCAGGCCACGCCACCCATGAATTTCTGCGCAACCGTTGCTATGGCAGCGATCCGGCGCGGGTTGGGAATATCGGGCGCGCTGTGGCGAACGCTCTGTTGGCTGGCGGTGTCTTGCCTGTGGTCAAGCATATCCCCGGTCATGGCCGTGCCACAATGGACAGCCATTTTGACCTGCCCTGCGTCGATGCCGCTCGCGCCGATCTCGATGCGCTCGATTTTGCCCCGTTCAGGGCCTTGAATGATCTGCCCATGGGCATGACAGCGCATCTGGTCTTTGACGCGATTGATCCGCGCCCCGCGACGCTGTCGGCGGTCATGATGCAATTGATCCGCGAGGACATCGGCTTTGACAATCTGATCATGACCGATGACATTTCGATGAATGCGCTTAGTGGCACGCCAGCGGAAAATGCCAAAGGAGCGATCGAGGCGGGTTGTGACGTTGTTTTGTACTGCAATGCCCCTTTGGAAGACCGCCGTCGCGTTGTTGAGGCCGCAGGTGAAATGACGCCTGCCGCAATGACCCGCGCCCGGCGTGCATTGTCGATGCGCAAAGCCCCCGATGATGTTGACATTTCCGCCATGGACGCCCAGCTTGAGGCGCTTTTGGGCGGGGCTGGACATGGCTGAAACCACATTTGAAGAAGACCCGGTATCTGTCGCAGAGCGGATGGCCGCCGAGGCGTTGATCGTCGATGTGGATGGGTTCGAGGGGCCGCTTGATTTGCTCCTGACACTCAGCCGTACCCAAAAGGTCGATCTTCGCAAAATCTCCGTTCTGCAATTGGCGCGGCAATATCTTTCCTTTGTGGAAAAAGCCAAAGCGCTGCGGCTTGAACTGGCTGCGGATTATCTGGTGATGGCCGCATGGCTGGCGTTCCTGAAATCTCGCTTGTTGCTGCCGCCCGACCCGACCGAAGATGGCCCGTCTGGTGAAGAACTGGCCGCACATCTGGCATTTCAACTGGAGCGATTGCAGGCGATGCGCGACGCTGCCGCCCGACTGATGGCCCGTGACCAGCTGGGGCGTGATTTCTTTGCCCGTGGCCAAACCCACGAGGTAACGCGGACACGCCGTGTGACATATACCGCGACCCTGCTGGATCTGATGCAAGGCTATGCGCGCATCCGCACACGTGATGATTTTCGCCCCTTTGTCATGGATCGGGATTCCGTTTTCACCATGGAACAGGCGCTGGACCGATTGCGGGGATTGATCGGGTATGCAGGCGACTGGGGGGACCTGATGAGCTTTTTGCCCGAAGGGTGGGAGGCCGACCCGATGCGGCGCAGGTCCGCCACCGCGTCGACCTTTGCGGCGTCACTGGAGCTGGTAAAAGAAGGCCAAGTTGAGATTAGGCAGAGCGCGTTGTTCGCCCCGATCCAGTTGCGCAAAAAGGATTAGGTGCGTGTCGGAAGAATTTGAAGAAAAAGAAGAAAGCCTGTTTGAGGCCCCGCCAATTGCTGAACAGGAACGCATGTTGGAGGCGGTGCTTTTTGCAACCTCGGAACCGATCACCCTCAAGGAACTTGAGGGGCGGATGCCGCATGGCTGTGACGCGGCCGAAGCGATGGTGCATCTGCGCAAACGCTATGACGGGCGCGGCGTGCAGGTGGCAAAGATCGGCGATGCTTACGCCATTCGGACGGCCTCTGATCTGGGATTCCTGATGCAAAAGGAAACCGTTGAGGTCCGCAAGCTGAGCCGCGCCGCTATCGAAACGCTGGCCATCATCGCCTATCATCAGCCCGTTACCCGCGCCGAGATTGAGGAAATTCGCGGCGTTTCGGTGTCGCGGGGCACGGTGGACCAGCTGCTTGAACTGGAATGGATTCGCTTTGGACGGCGCAAAATGACGCCGGGGCGGCCTGTGACTTTCGTGGTGACACAAGGGTTTCTTGATCACTTTGGCCTCGAAAATGCCCGCGATCTGCCGGGGCTCAAGGAATTGCGTTCTGCCGGGCTGCTTGAGAACCGACCGCCGCCGGGCACCTTGCCGATCATGGGGGAAAGCGACGGCGATGAGGAAGAAAGCACAGAAGGTCAAAGCGAGCTTTTTGAAGATTAATCAAATGGTGGCCTGAAAATCGCCGTATTCCATGCTATATTGCGCGCTGAGGCAAAAAGGGAAACGGGCAATGAACCAGATTATTAACATGATTATCCGTCAGGTGATGAATCAATTGGTCAGACGCGGTGTGAACGCCGGATTTGAACAAGCGGGCAAGATTGGCAAGCGCCGCCAGCAGCCGCAGGGCGAGATTGACGACTATGGCAACCCCGTGCAGCCGCAAATGAGCCGCGAAGAACGTCAGGCCCGCCGTCAGGCGCGCCAGCAGCGGCATTTGAATACAGGCAATGCAAATCAGTCGATGAAGGCCATGCGCCGGATCATGAAGTTCTAAGCTGCAACCGTTTTGAAATGTTTGCTGAGCTTCAGGCCCTGACCCTGATAGTTTGATGCGATGCCCGCGCCGTAGATATGCGACGGGACGTCCGCCATGCGCTCATAGACCAGCCGCCCGACGACCTGACCGTGTTCAAGCACAAACGGGGCCTCATGGCATCGGACCTCAAGCACACCTCGGGAACCGGCACCACCTGCATCAGCAAAGCCAAAGCCGGGGTCAAAAAAGCCCGCGTAATGCACCCGAAATTCCCCGACCATCGCGAGATATGGGGCCATTTCGGCTGCGTATTCCGGGGGAATGGTGACGGCCTCGCGGCTCACCAGGATATAGAACGCGCCGGGGTCGAGAATGATCTGACCATTACTGGTGTGGACCTCTTCCCAATATTCAGCAGGGTCATAATATCCAATGTTATCAAGGTCTATGACGCCGGTATGGGGCTTGGCACGGTATCCAACAAGCGTGGTGTCCGGCAGTTTCAGGTCCACTGAAAACCCCAACCCGTCATCAATCACCGCATCACCATTCACCAATGGCGTCTGTGCATGCAGGGCGCGCAGATCAGTATCGTTCAGCGTTGCATCGCCGCGGCCAAACCGGATCTGGTTCAGCCGCATCCCCGGACGTACCAGCACCGAAAAAGACCGTGGGCAAATCTCGGCATAGAGCGGCCCTTGATATCCCGGCGCGACACGGTCAAATTCTGTACCGCCATCGGTGATCGTGCGTGTCAGCAGGTCAAGACGACCGGTTGAGCTTTTGGCGTTGGCCACCGCCGACAGGTCTGCGGGCAGGGCGAGGTGCTCCATCAGGGGCACCACATAGACACAGCCCTTTTCAAGCACCGCACCATTGGTCAAGTCGACCTGATGCATCTCAAACTCGGCCAGACGGTCCGCAACCTTGGCGTCTTTGCCTGCCAGAAAAGAGGCACGCACGCGGTATGCTTTTGTACCCAGTCGCAAATCCAGGCTGGCAGGCTGGATTTGCGCAGGGATCACCGCAGGATCGGCGAGAATTGCACCGTCCCTGATCATCGCTGAGATTTCTTGGTTTGGAATAACGCCATGCACCGGGGTGGTCATCTGGTGGGGCCTTTCGCAATGACAAACGCCCGCATCCCAGGGAAGCGGGCGTGTTGTTGATGATTGGTCGGGCTAGCAGGACTCGAACCTGCGACCTTCCGTCCCCCAGACGGACGCGCTACCAGGCTGCGCCATAGCCCGACTTGGGGCGGTACATAACCGATCTTGCCCCGCACGCAAGAGGGAATTGCCAGATGTGACATTGCCGAGGTCAGTCTTGGTTTGATGGCGGCGGGGAAGGTCTGGGCCGTGTTGCCATCGAATCACGCAGTGCAATGAGCTGGCGCAGCAATGTAGTGGCTTTTTCGCGGTTCTCCGGTGCGATCTCACGGGCTCTGAATGCCGCGGTGAGCGCCGCAGGGGCTGCGTCAAAATCAGCCTCAGTTGCGAATGCCGGCAGGTCAATGACACGTGGCTTCCTGGGTGTTTCGATTTGCGGCTCTGCGTCCGGTTGCGCGGCGACGTCGGGCTTTTCATCCTGCCCGTCCTGATCCGTCAGCGGATGCCGCAGGAAGGCCGGTAATGCGTCAACGGAGGCAGGTTCCTCCACGTCTTCCGGCGCGGGTTCATCCTCGGCTGTGGCATCCAGAGGTTCAGGTTCTTTTGCTTCGTCGGGCTCAGAAAACGACGGTTCTTCTGCGCTGTCTTGTGCTGGCTCAGATGCCTCGATCTGATCTTCCTGAACTTGTGGTTGCTGTGGTTCCGCGATGTCATCCGGCGCTGCATCCACCGCGACTTCTGGTTCATCATCGGCCATTTCGGCGTCAAGAATCTTTGTGAGGTTTTCCGATATTTCAACGTCTTGCGAGACGTCCTTATCTGATTTTGCCTCAGCGCCACCGTCAAAATTGAGCACGACACCTTTTTCGTCTTCCGGCGTTCTTGCGGCGGTGGGTGCTGGCGTTTTCGGCTTGTCTTCTCCAAGCTGTGACAGGGTCAGATCATCAAGGGGGGCAGACATCCCAGCGACATGGCTCATCCCTTCTTCGCGCAGAATTTTTTGCACGCCTTTGATGGTCAGCCCGTCTTCATGCAACAGTTGCTTGATGCCACCCAACAACAACATGTCCGACGGGCGATAATATCGACGCCCGCCGGCCCGTTTGATCGGTTTTACCTGGGTAAATTTGCTTTCCCAAAAGCGCAGCACATGGGCCTGAATGCCCAGCCACTCAGCGACCTCAGAAATGGTGCGAAAGGCGTCTGGGGATTTGGCCATGGATCAGGACTTGTTCCCGTCTGCGACGCGGTCCTTCATCAGGTGTGATGGCCGGAACGTCAGCACGCGGCGCGGGTTGATCGGGACTTCTTCGCCAGTTTTCGGATTACGGCCCACGCGTGCCGTTTTGTCACGCACGGAAAACGTGCCAAAGGATGAGATTTTGACCTGTTCGCCAGCGACCAGCGCGTCCGACATATGATCCAGCACGGCTTCTACCAGCTGTGCACTTTCATTGCGCGACAGACCAACCTCGCTGAATACAGCTTCGCTAAGATCCATCCGCGTCAAAGTTTTATTCGCCATTCCGTCCCCCGTGGTTTTGGCTACCTTAGGCCCTGCGGAATTTAGGAGTCAATATCAATGACTTGGACGGGCTTGTTTCTGCCAATTATTAACGTGTGGTTGTAAGTATTTACCAGCGCAGTACAACCGCACCCCAGGCCAGTCCGCCGCCAATGGCCTCGGTCACGATAAGATCGCCATCTTTGATCTGACCGCGGGCGCGCCCGACGGACATCGCAAGGGGAATTGACGCCGCAGACGTGTTGCCATGATCCTGCACTGTGACCACAACCTGTTCCATCGGCAGGTTCAGCTTTTTGGCAGTGCCCTGAATAATGCGGATGTTGGCCTGATGGGGGACAATCCAGTCGACGTCATCGGCATTGACGCCAGCGCGTTCCATCGCGGTGGTCGCGGTCGATGCCAGTTTTTCAACCGCATGGCGGAACACCTGGTTGCCCTGCATGCGCAGGTATCCGGTCGTGCCGGTGCTGACACCACCATCAACATAGAGAAGATCGCGGTAACGCCCGTCCGAATTCAGGTCGGTCGCCAGAATACCCCGGTCCGTGGGTGCACCGGTACCAGTTTGGCCCTCAAGCAGCATCGCACCCGCACCGTCCCCAAACAGCACGCAGGTGGATCGGTCCGTCCAGTCCATGATCCGGCTGAATGTTTCGGCACCAATGACCAGCACGCGACGTGCCTGGCCCGACGCGATCAGCGCATTGGCGTTTGACAAAGCATAGATGAAACCGGCGCAAACGGCCTGAACGTCAAAGGCAAAGCCTTTTGTCATACCCAGTTGCGCCTGCACCATTGTCGCCGCTGAAGGGAAGGTCAGATCAGGCGTAGAGGTCGCCAAAATGATGGCATCGACATCGTCAGCGGTCAGGCCAGCATCTTTGAGGGCCGCCTGTGCCGCGGCGGTGGCCATAGAGGATGTGGTTTCACCCTCAGCCGCAAAATGACGCCGCTCAATTCCACTGCGGGATTTGATCCATGCGTCATCTGTATCAAGCGTTTTTTCAAATTCGGCGTTTTCGACCACGCGCGATGGCAAGTAATGGCCGCAGCCAATGACAACAGCGCGCTGGGTCATTCTTCCGTTTCCTCAACCGGCAAAGCAGCAGCAACTCGGGCCGCCAGTTTGTCATTAAATTTGTTTGCTGACAGCTGTGCGGCCAGTTTGATCGCCGCAGAAACGCCGGTGGCGTCCGCAGACCCGTGTGATTTCACCACCGTGCCGTTCAGTCCCAGAAACACACCGCCGTTCACGCGGCGCGGATCAATCGCTTTGCGCAGCCGCATCAGCGATGTGTAGGCCAGCAGCGACGCCAGCCGTGACAAAGGCGAGTATCTGAACGCCTCGCGCAACCGGGCACCGATCATGCTTGCCGTGCCTTCGCCGGTTTTGATTGCCACGTTACCAGTGAAACCATCGGTGACGATGACGTCTGCGCGGTGGCCCGAAATATCGCCGCCTTCGACAAAACCGACAAATTCATAGCCTGCAATCTCGGATTGGTCGCGAATCAAGTCATAGGCTTCTTTCAATTCGCTTCGGCCTTTGTGTTCTTCGGTGCCGACGTTCAAGAGACCCACGCGGGGGCGTTCCATGTTCATCCCGTTGCGGGCATAGGACATGCCCATCAGGGCAAAGCGCATAAGGTCATCCGCATCAGCACGAATATCAGCGCCCACATCCAGCATCACGTTAAAGCCCTGAGGGTTAGAAGAGGGGTAAAGCACCGCAATCGCAGGACGGTTCACACCGGGCAGTTTTTTGAGGCGGATCATCGAGACGGCCATCAATGCACCGGTGTTGCCACATGAAACGGCAACCGCCGCATCGCCTGTACGCACCGATTCAATGGCCGACCACATCGACGTGTCCTTGCCAGTGCGCAACACCTGGCTGGGCTTGTCGTCCATGGTGACAACGTCTGTCGTATGGCGAATTTCACAGCGTCCGGCCAGTTCGCGGCGTTTGGCCACAAGCGGGGTCAGCAGCTTTTCGTCACCGTGCAGGATAAATGCGATATCGGAATTGGCCGATGCGGACAAAGCGCATCCGGCAACAACGGCAGCCGCACCTTGATCGCCCCCCATCGCGTCAACCGAAATGAGGGTACGACCTGAACCTGCAGGTTTGGCATTCGCGGAGCTGTGATCGGTCGGGGCCGTCATCTGTTGCGAAAACCTCTTGTGATCTGGAGCGATAGTGAACTCAGCTTATGCCGCGTCGTCTTCCAAGTCGATCTCTTCGGTCAATGCGACGATTTCCGCGTCGGCATAGTGACCGCAAGACGGACAAATGTGATGCGGGCGTTTCAGCTCACCACAGTTTGTACATTCGTTTGGATTCGCTGCTGAGAGCGAATCATGCGCACGACGGTTGTTGCGACGCGACTTGGAAACTTTATTCTGCTGGACAGCCATGTCTGGTGCCTTTGTCTTTGGGGTCAGGACATGAGCCAAGCCATGTAATAACCATGTTTCAATCTGGGTCCCATTCGGGCGTGTCGTCGCTTTAGGCGCAAGGCCTCGCAATGTCCAACCTTAATTGGGGTAAGGGCGGCAAAATACTGCGAACGCGGTATGATGCAAGCAGGTATTTTGCGGCTGCCAGCGACGAATTGCCGCTTGGCTAGTGGCCGCCCTTTTTCATCTGATCCTTGAGGTCGGCCAAACCGGCAAAGGGACGGGTGTCTTCGTCGGTCATCGGGGCCTCTCCGGGCTTGGTATAAACCAACTGGCCCAGTTCGGCGTCATCCTTGCGCGGATAATCAGGGATCGCCAGTGCCAGTGCTTCTTGCATTGCGATGGCCGGATCAATCCACGGGCCAAGGGGTTCAGCGGTTTCATCTTCTGGCATTTCGGCCTCGGGTTCATCAGGATCGCTGAAATCGTGGATGAACCGGCGCGCCACGTTTGCCTCAATCCGGGTGGTCACAGGGTCCAACGTCACCACACAGGGCTGTACCACAGTGGCACCCAGACGGCCCTCAAGCTGCCAATCGGTGCTGCCCATAGAGATAATGCGCCCGACAAAGCTGAGCTTGCGCAGGGCGGACACGTCCAGCATTTCTGCAAGCGCTTTTGTCGCGGCAGCGTCGGGGCGCAGATCAAATGTATTATCAACATTGTGTGACAGGTCAGCCACACGCAGGGCTGTGGGGCTTGGTGGAGTGCGCGACATGGGATGTCACCTTTCGTTTCTTGAACCTAGTTTCTTGATACCGGGGGGGGCATTGGTGTATGCGGAATAAAAGCCATAACTTCCAAGGGCAAGGGCCAGACCATATGCGCATCAAAAGTCAGACTCGTGTTAGGGCATTTAAAGCCACGACATTTGCCGCAGTGCTGGCGCTTGCGGCCTGTAGCCCGCAGTTTGAAAACCATGGATATATCCCACCCCAAGAGGATCTCGACCAAATTCAGGTTGGCACAGACACCCGCGAGAGTGTCACAGAAAAAGTTGGTGTGCCAACTTCCGCCGGGGTTCTAAGCAACAGCGGCTTTTATTACGTCAAGATGCGGCAACGGGTGATCGGTCCATTGGCCCCCAAAGAAATCGACCGACAGGTGGTCGCAATCAGCTTTTCCGACAATGGTGTCGTGACAAATGTCGAACGCTTTGGTCTGGAACGCGGTCGGGTTGTGCCATTGTCACGGCGTGTGACATCGTCGTCGGTCAGGGATCAATCGCTGTTGCGTCAGCTTTTGGGCAACATTGGCCGGTTCAGTCCTGCCTTCGGCAGTTAAGGCCGTTTGTGCGGTCCTGCGGGATCGGCCATAGGGTGTCTGGCGCATGGCCGCTCCGTTGACCGCACAGATCAAGACGCTGACCAAAGGTAAATTCAGCGCCTATCAAGCCAAATCGCCGCGTGACATTGCAGCCGCCCAGCAATTGCGCGCGCGCTGCTTTGGGTGCCAGCAGCCCCATGATTGTGATGCGTTTGATGCCATCAGCACGCATGTTCTGATAAAAGAAGTGTCGAACAATACGGTGGTGTGCTGTTTCCGGCTCTTTGCGGTCAACGGTCGTGACCTCGCAAGCAGTTACGCCGCGCAATTTTATGAGTTGAGCGCCTTGCAGCGGTACAAGGGTCTGATGATGGAAATGGGCCGCTTTTGTGTACACCCCGATTGGTGCGATCCTGATATTTTGCGGGTGGCATGGGCCGCGATGACCGATGTGGTCGATTCCAATGATGTCCGGATGCTGTTTGGGTGTTCATCCTTTGCCGGCGTTGACCCCGATGCCTATCTGGATGCTTTCGCCATGCTCAAGGCCCGCCATCTGGGCCCCTTATGCTGGCGACCCGGGGTCAAGGCCCCAGATGTGTTTCGCTTTGCGGCCCAGCTCAGCCAAAAGCCTGATGCGAAAAAGGCGATGTTGGGATTGCCACCGCTTTTGCGAACGTATCTTTTGATGGGCGGCTGGGTCAGCGATCATGCGGTGGTCGATCATCAGATGAACACCCTGCATGTGTTCACAGGGCTTGAAATCGGGTTGATCCCGGCACCCCGGAAACGGATCCTGCGGGCGTTGGTCTAGCAGGAATTTATGCGTCATAGGGTCAGGGGACATTGACCTCTGAGATCAGCGCAGATAGCTGGCGGTCATGGCACGTGCACCTCTTTTGCAACTCAATGAAATATCACTGACCTTTGGCGGTGATCCTGTTTTTGACGACCTGTCGTTGGTCATTCAGCCGGGTGACCGGGTGGCCCTGGTCGGGCGCAACGGGTCAGGCAAATCAACACTGATGAAGGTGATGGCCGGCCTTGTTGAGGCGGACAAGGGCGATGTCATTGCAGGCCCCGGTGTGTCCGTCGGCTACATGGAACAAGATCCTGATCTGGCCGGGTTCGACACGCTGGGTGATTTTGCGGCGCACGGGCTGGACCCCGGCGAGATGTACAAGGTTGAACGCGCGGGCGAGGGGCTCAAATTCGATCCTACGCGTCCGGTGGCCACCGCCAGCGGCGGCGAACGGCGGCGCGCGGCACTGGCGCGGCTGATGGCCGAAGAACCTGAATTGATGCTGCTTGATGAACCGACGAACCATCTGGATATTGAAGCTATCCGGTGGCTTGAGGCCGAGCTAAAGCAAACCCGGACAGCCTTTGTGATCATCAGCCACGACCGTGCATTTTTGCGTGAACTTACACGCGCAACCCTCTGGATTGATAGAGGAAAGGTGCGGCGGCAAGAAACCGGTTTCGCTGGGTTTGAGGCATGGCGCGACCAGGTATGGGACGAAGAGGACATGCAGCGGCACAAGCTGAACCGCAAGATCAAGTCCGA
Source organism: Sulfitobacter sp. SK011 (assembly GCF_003352065.1). Lineage (NCBI taxonomy): Bacteria > Pseudomonadati > Pseudomonadota > Alphaproteobacteria > Rhodobacterales > Roseobacteraceae > Sulfitobacter > Sulfitobacter sp. SK011. The sequence continues at coordinate 2,565,450 of NZ_CP025803.1, read as the reverse complement.
GGCGCGGTGGGCCGTTGAAGGCATCTCAGCGCGCCGCAAGCGCAACCAGGGCCGGGTGCGTGCGTTGCAGGAACTGCGTGCAGAACGCTCTGCCCAGATCACGCGCCAAGGCACCGCCGCGATGGCGCTGGATGCCGGACCCAAGTCAGGGCGCAAGGTGATCGAGGCTGATAACATCAGCAAAAGCTTCGGTGACACGACGATTCTGAGCGGTTTTTCCCTCAAGGTGCAACGCGGCGATCGCATTGCGCTGGTGGGGCCAAATGGCGTGGGCAAAACCACTCTTCTGAATATGTTGATTGGCCGCGAAGAACCCGACAGCGGGACTGTGTCGCTTGGCACCAATCTGGAAATTGCACTGTTTGATCAGGCGCGGGCGCAACTGGACGGTGATATGACGCTTTGGGAAAGCCTGACAGGCGATCCTGATATGCGGGTGTCGGGCAAGGCAGATCAAGTGCTGGTGCGGGGCAACCCCAAGCATGTGGTTGGATACCTTAAAGAGTTTCTGTTTGACGAAGCACAGGCACGCGCGCCGGTCCGGTCTTTGTCGGGGGGCGAAAAGGCGAGGCTGCTGTTGGCCAAGATCATGGCACGGCAGAGCAATCTGTTGGTTCTCGATGAACCCACCAACGATCTGGATGTAGAAACACTGGATCTGTTGCAGGAACTGCTGGGCAATTACGACGGCACCGTCATTCTGGTCAGCCACGACCGCGACTTTCTGGACCGGGTTGCCGCGACCACCATTGCAATGGAAGGCGATGGCAAGGCCACGATTTATGCGGGCGGATGGACCGACTATCTGTCGCAGCGGGGGCAGGATGACTTTTCGGAAAGCGTGACCAAATCCAAAGCGCAGCCCGCTAAAGCCAAGCAGGACAAACAGGCCAAATCGGGGCTGAGCTTCACCGAAAAGCACAGGCTTGAGGCACTGCCCGATGAGATCGCGCGGCTGGAGGCGGAGATTGCCAAGCTTGAAGGGTTATTGGCCGATCCTGATCTGTTCACGCAACAACCGGTCAAGTTTAACAAAGCCACGCAAGCCCTTGCCGAAAGGCAGAAAAAACTAGGTTCCTGTGAGGAAGAATGGCTGCTCCTTGAGGAAAAAGCGGGCGGCTAGGACGGATGATCACATCCGCCGCGCCGGCACGCCAATAACGCTTTGCCCTGCGGCCACATCACGCGTCACAACAGCACCTGCGCCGACAATTGCACCGTCGCCGATGCGCACCCCCGGCATTATGATCGCACCTGCACCGATCCAGACATCGTCCCCAAGCGTCACGGGTCTGGCAATTTCAATGCCGGCTTTGCGCTTGTCGCGGTCCTTGTGATGCTGGGCGCAAAGGATCTGCGCACCGGGTCCGATCATGGTGCGACTGCCGATCACAACCGGGGCGGAATCAAGAATAATGCACCCTGCGTTCAGGTAAACCGCATCTCCTAGGTGGATGTTGAAGCCATAGGAACAGTGGAACGGCACCTCGATCATGCAGTTCTCGCCATGTTGTGCAATAAGGTCTGCCAAAGGCGTGCTCAATTGCTGACGGTCATCGGGGGACATGGAGTTGTGCGCGAATACCGCATGTCGCGCCCGCATCCGCAACGCCTCCAGTCTATCGTCGATGCAGCTATACCATTGGCCTGCCAGCATTTTATCATATTCGGTTGCTGACATTTCTGCCACCCTCAGCGCATGCGCAGCGCGCCGTCAATGCGGATGACCTCGCCGTTGAGATATCCCATTTCAACGATAAAGCCGGCCAGACGGGCATATTCAGACGGATCGCCCAGCCGCGCGGGGTTTGGCACATCGGCGGCCAGCGATGCCTGAACCTCATCGGGCAGTCCGGCCAGCATCGGCGTCATGAAAATGCCCGGCGCGATGGTCATCACGCGGATGCCATCCTTGGCCAGGTCGCGGGCCATTGGCAGGGTCATGCCGACAACGCCACCCTTGGACGCGGCATAGGCGGCCTGTCCCTTTTGACCGTCAAAGGCCGCAATCGATGCAGTGTTGATGATCACGCCGCGCGCACCATCGGGTTCAGGATCGTTCTGCGCCATCGCCTCGGCCCCAAGCCGCGCCACGTTAAAGCTGCCGACAAGGTTGATATCAATGGTGCGCTGGAAGGCATCAAGCGGGTGCGGGCCATCGCGGCCAATGGTCTTGATGCCATAGGCGATCCCCGCACAATTTACGGTTGCAGAGATTTTCCCCATCTTTTCAAGGGCAAAGGCAACAGCCGCCTGTACAGATTCCTCATCTGTGACGTCTGTCTGGATAAAATGCCCGCCAATGTCTTTGGCCACATTCGGTCCGCGCTCTGCATCCCGGTCCAAAAGCGTCACCTGTGCACCTTGGTCCGCAAAATGACGCGCTGTGGCTTCGCCTAATCCAGAGGCTCCGCCGGTGATGATGGCTGATGACGTGCTGAGTTTCATAGGTGCCTCCCTGATTTGAACGTATGTTCAGATAATCACGGGTCGCCGCCCCGTGCAAGTGGACGCCAGCGCAACCATGTGCCGCCGGTTTGGGCGGTCACGGCCCCGGTGCGCAATTTGAATCGGTTAAGTCCGGGTGTACGCGGATCAATCAACCCCAGATCAAGGGCGTCATGCCCCTGTGCGGCAAGCCACCGCGATGCCTGCCACAACAGCAGATTGTGGGCAGAGCATGCTTTGCCGGCCGCTGTGATATGCCCGATGTGGTAGGTCGCACGCGCGCCGTGGCGAAAAAACAGCATATGGGCCACCACGGTGCCTTTTTGGTGCGCCATAAAAAGGCGGGTCTGGTCCGGGGCCACCGCCGCAAATGCAGCCGTCAAAGCGGCGGGCCAGTTGGCGTAGCGGCGTGCGCGGGCTTGGGCGGTTTCCAATCGTAACAGCGGGTGCGTTAGTTTGGGCGGCAGGGGCCGGTGCGAGACCCGTAGTCCTGCGGCCTCGGCACGTCCAAGCTGATTGCGGCATTTGGGATGGAGCGCTGCGCGCGCCGTATCCACATCCGGGTGCAGGCGTAGCTGTGCCAGAAACTGCGGTCCGCGCAGGCGCATTGCGCGGGGCAGGGTGCAGGGCCGTTCAGGTGAGAGGACCAGTGGCGTGCGGTGAAGGTTATGGGCGCGTAATTGGCGATCAAGGTCATCAGGCGGCACCGCACGGGGCAACATCGTGATCGGTATGCCCAGCACGCGACGATGCAGCAGCATCAGACCAGATTGCAGGACAATGGGGCTTTGCCCACACCTGCGCAAAGCAGCAGCAAAGGCCGGGTCCTGCATCAGCGGTGTATCTTGGGCGGGTCCGGCATCAAACATGGCCGCAAGGGTGCGCCCATTATGCTAAAGAAAGGGTTAAATGCGCACTACAGGAAGGCTGGCGGGGCGCATCATCCGCCCCTGCCTTTAGTTCAATTGCACCAGCGCATGGCGTTTCTTGCCCGCACTCAGTTTTATCGGTGTGGCCAATGCGCTGGCATCAATCATCATGCCCGCATCGTTCAGCGGTTCATCATTCAGCCGCGCACCGTTTTCGGAAATCAGCCGCTTGGCTTCTTTTCCCGAACCGGCAAGGCCGGACTTGACGAACAGTTGAACAATGGAAATGCCATCCCCCACATCCGCCGCTGACAACGTCAGGGTTGGCAAATCGTCGCCAATACCGCCTTTTTCAAAGACCTCGCGTGCGGTTGCCTCGGCTGCTGCCGCCGCATCAGCGCCGTGCAACAGGGTCGTGACTTCATTGGCCAAACGCACCTTGGCCGCGTTGATCTCGGATCCTTCCAGCGCGCCCAGGCGATCACATTCATCAACGGGCAGTTCGGTATAAAGCTTGAGAAAACGCCCCACATCCGCATCCGTGGTGTTGCGCCAGAACTGCCAGAACTCGTAGGGCGACAACATGTCGGCGTCCAGCCAGATCGCGCCAGATTGCGACTTGCCCATCTTTTTGCCATCCGAGGTCGTCAAAAGATGTGACGTCAGCCCGTACACTTCGCCGTCAATCACCCGGCGCGTCAGGTCGATCCCATTGACGATGTTGCCCCATTGGTCGCTGCCCCCCATCTGCAGGATGCAGCCATAGCGGCGATGAAGCTCCATGAAATCATAGGCTTGCAGGATCATGTAGTTGAATTCCAGGAACGACAGCGATTGCTCGCGGTCCAGCCGGGATTTGACGCTCTCAAACGACAACATCCGGTTGATCGAGAAATGCCGCCCGATGTCGCGCAAAAAATCGAGGTAGTTCAGATCATCGAGCCATTCGGCGTTGTTGATCATCATCGCATCAGAAGGCCCGTCGCCATAGGTCAGGTAGGCCGAGAACACCTTTTTGATGCCAGCGATGTTGGCGTCGATCTGTTCGGGGCCCATCAGCGGGCGTTCGTCAGCGCGAAACGACGGATCACCGACCTTTGTGGTGCCGCCGCCCATCAGCGTGATCGGTTTGCCGCCGGTTTTTTGCAGCCAGCGCAACATCATGATCTGAATGAGCGATCCAACGTGCAGCGACTTTGCCGTGGCATCAAAACCGATGTAACCCGGTTGCCCGCCCTGCAACAGCGCCTCGTCCAGCCCCTGATAATCGGTGCAATCCGCAAGAAACCCGCGTTCCGTCATGATGCGAATGAATTCCGATTTGGGATGGTATGTCATGGCGCTTGCCCTCGGCGTCTGTTGCGGGGCATCTATAGGGCCAGAGCAGTCAAAGGGAAAGGCCCCGAGTAACGCCATGAACAAGGCCGTAAGCAAGACAGGTGTGGTGACCGCACTGGGCGCGATGTCGGGGACCTCGCTGGACGGTGTGGACGCCGCCGTTCTGCGCACGGATGGACATGATATTGAGAGCTTTGGACAGGTCGCTTATCGCGCCTATTCCGATCAGGAACGCGATGTGATTGCTGCGGGGTTTGGCAGATGGTCAGGGCCTCAGGTGCAGGCCGCCGCCGGGATCGTTGAAGCCGCTCATATCGAGGTTCTGTCTGAATTCAAAGATGTGGACCTGATTGGTTTTCATGGTCAGACGCTGGCCCATGCCCCGCGGGCGCAAGGCACACTGCAGGTTGGTGATGGTGCGGCCTTGGCCGATGTTCTGGGTGTGCCGGTGGTCTGGGATTTTCGCAGTGCGGATGTTGAATTTGGCGGGGAAGGGGCACCGCTTGCGCCGTTTTTCCACCATGCCTGTGCGCGGTTTGCCGGGCTGACAGATCCGGTGGTTTTTCTGAACCTCGGCGGGGTTGGCAATCTGACCTGGGTGGACCCGTCTTGCGCGCGTCCCGAGGATACGGGCGCGCTTTTGGCTTTTGACACGGGGCCTGCGAACGCGCCGCTGAATGATCTGATGCAGGTGCGGCGTGGGAAGCCTTTTGACGAAGGGGGCAGACTGGCTGCCAAAGGGCAGGTTGAACAGGGCGCTCTTGAGCTGTTTCTGGCAGAGCCTTACTTTGCCCGTGTCCCGCCCAAGTCACTGGACCGTAATGATTTTGCCGAAATGGTGGCGCTTGTGGGCGAATTGTCAGATGCCGATGCGGCGGCAACGCTGACCGCCATGTGCGCCGCCGGGGTGGCCGAGGCGATGCAGCATTGCCCACGCCCGCCGACGCGCGTGTTGGTCACAGGTGGCGGGCGGATGAACCCGGTGTTGATGCAGATGCTGACCGTGAGCCTTGATTGTCCGGTGGTCCCGGTCGAGGACATCGGGCTCAATGGCGATATGTTGGAGGCACAGGCCTTTGCCTATCTTGCGGTGCGCGTGGCGCGTGGATTGCCGACATCGTGCCCCGGCACCACTGGGGTGCGGGCGGCTGTTGGCGGCGGGACCGTCAGCGTGCCGTCAGGCCGTTAAACCGGACCCTTAACAGGTGGCATTTGGTGCCCAGAGATATTCCGGAGGCTGGCCCTCACGGACAACTTCGGTGACGCAGATGCGGTCGCCTTCGGACACATCGGGGCGCGACAGGCGCGGTTCCAGCACGACCTCTGCGGCATCAATCGCCACGGTCAGGTGCCAGGTGTCGCCGCCTTTTTCCGCAATCTGACTGTCGATGTTCACGACCGTAGCGGGCAGCAAGATATCGGTTCTGGAATTGCGATCATAGGTATAAAGCCCAACGATCAGGGCAATGCCGACATAAAGGATCATGCGGTTTTTCATCTGGGTATGTCCATTTCAGCGGGCGCGAGGGTGAAGCCGTCAAAGGTAAAGCCGGGTGATACGGTGCAGCTGACCAGCGTGTAATCACCGGTGCTGCGCGCGGCCTGCCAGTGGTTTTCCGGCACGATGATCTGGGGTGCACCTTGCGACAGATCGGGCGTCAGCAGGTGATCGGCAGCAGGGCCCGCATCGGTTTCAGCCAGTGACAAGACCAGCGGTGCGCCCGCGTGATAGAGCCATATCTCGGTGGCATCGACGCGGTGCCAATGGCTGTGCTCGCCCGCTTTAAGCAGGAAATAGATGCAGGTGCCGGTCGGGCGGCCCGCGTTTTCGGCCACCCAGGTCTGGCGAAAATGGCCGCCTTCGGGGTGCGGCGCGAGGTTGAGGTGGGCGATGATTTGGTCTGGGGTCATTTCGGTGCCATGGCAGGCGCAAGATGTTTTTCAAAAAACACCAATTCAGGCAGGACATTGTCTGGCATCGGCTGGTAAGGGCCTCGGCGACTGAACCCCAGCTTTTCATACAAGCGTTGCGCGGCGTGAAGTAATCTATGGGTGTCCAATACGACGCGGGAAAACCCGTCCTTATGTGCTTGGGCAATCAATGAAGTGCAAAGCTGGTGCGCAACATTTTGTCCACGGGCTGCATCAGCCACAAAAACACGTTTTATTTCAGATGTTTGTCCATCCAGTGGGTGGCTCATGCCGCATGCTACTGGCGTACCTGTAGGGTCGGTCGCAAGCATGATGATACCCTTGGGGCGGGCGTGCAGGATCGGCAGGTTTTCCATCAACGCCTCGTATTTTGAGGCAGGGCGAAAGGCATCGGTAACTTCTTCGCTTACGCCCTGCATGGACAACAAATAGTTCCGGTAGTCCCAGCACAGGCTACGCACCGCTGCCAGATCGGCAGCGGTGGTCGCGGGGCGAATGGTAACTTGTTCAGCCACGCAGGATCGAACGGCCGGCGTATTCGGCAGTTTCACCGAGCATTTCCTCGATCCGGATCAACTGATTGTATTTTGCCAGCCGGTCCGACCGCGCAAGCGATCCGGTCTTGATCTGCCCGCAGTTTGTTGCGACCGCCAGATCGGCAATCGTGGCATCCTCGGTTTCACCCGAACGGTGCGACATTACATTGGTAAAGCCCGCTCGATGCGCCATGTCCACCGCTTTAAGTGTCTCCGTCAAGCTGCCGATTTGATTGACTTTTACCAGCATCGAATTGGCGCTACCGCGTTCAATGCCCATGGCAAGGCGTTCAGGGTTGGTGACAAACAGATCATCGCCGACCAGTTGGATTTTACCACCCAGTTTGTCCGTCAACGCCTTCCAGCCGTCCCAGTCATCCTCGGACATCCCGTCTTCGATTGAGATGATCGGGTAATCGGCGACCAGTGCGGCCAGATAGTCGACATTTTCTTCGCTGCTCAGGGATTTTCCTTCGCCAGCAAGCTCATAGCGGCCGTTCTTGTAGTATTCTGTCGCGGCACAATCCATCGCCAGATACATATCTTCCCCGGGTTTGTAGCCTGCTTTTTCAATGGATTTCAGCACAAAATCCAAGGCATCGCGGGTGGATGAGATATTGGGGGCAAAGCCACCCTCATCGCCGATGCCCGTGGACAGACCCGCTGCAGAGAGTTCCTTTTTCAACGTGTGAAAGACTTCGGCCCCCATGCGCACGGCTTCGCGGATGTTTTCCGCAGCCACGGGCATGATCATGAATTCCTGAATGTCGATCGGGTTGTCGGCATGTTCACCGCCATTGATGATGTTCATCATTGGCACCGGCAAAACCCGTGCAGACGTGCCGCCGACATAGCGATAAAGGGGCTGGGTGCAGTAATCTGCCGCCGCTTTGGCCGCAGCAAGCGATACGCCCAGAATGGCGTTGGCCCCAAGGCGTGATTTGTTGTCAGTGCCGTCAAGTTCGATCATGATCTCGTCGATTTCGACCTGTTCCGTGGCGTCGATGCCGACCAGTGCCTCGGCGATCTCACCGTTCACAGATGCACAGGCCTCAAGCACGCCTTTGCCCATGTAGCGTGCTTTGTCCCCGTCGCGACGCTCGACCGCTTCATATGCGCCGGTTGAGGCCCCTGATGGCACGGCGGCCCGGCCCATGGTGCCGTCTTCGAGGATCACGTCAACCTCGACCGTCGGATTGCCCCGGCTGTCAAGGATTTCGCGGGCGTGAATGTCGATGATTGTGCTCATGAGGGCTGTCCTTTGGGCTGAATGATTTCTGCGCTTTTAGCGTGGACGGGGCAGGTTGAAAAGGCGGGTCAGGTGCTGGTCCGGACCTTGCGTTCGCGCAGAATTGTGTAAATGCCCGATGCGACAATGATCGCGGCCCCGATCAGTGTCAGTGCATCGGGGGATTCTCCAAACACCGTCACCCCGATCACCAGGGCGAACACCAGTCGAATATAGCGAAACGGTGTGACAAACCCCACATCGCCCACCCGCATTGCGGCAACAATGGCGTAATAGGCAAAAAGCCCGATGCCCAAGGCAGCGCTGATGTAAATCCATTCGGTGGCGTTCAATGCCACAACCTGTGAGCCGGTGAAAATCATCAACAAGATGCCCGCAGGAATAATCACCACGAACCCCAGAAAGCTGAGCTGCATGGTGGTAATTGACGCGGGCGTCCTGCGTGTGGCCAGATCGCGCAGGGCGAGGGCAAAGACCGCAAGCAGCGCCAAAAGCGACAGAACCTCAAAGCTGTCCAGACCGGGGCGGATGATCAGCAAGACGCCGATCAGGCCCACGAAAATCGCGCTCCACCGGCGCCAGCCAACAGGTTCGCCCAGAAATACCGCGGCCCCCAGGGTGACGGCCAGCGGCGTTGCCTGCAGAATCGCAGAGGCGCTGGAAAGGGGGGTCAGCACAATGGCCGAAACAAATGCCAATGCGCCAATCAGGTCACCCAATCCGCGCAACACAATCGGATAGGACAACATGGTGCGGGCGAACAATGCCTCGCCTCTGGCCACGACAATTGCGCCAAAGGCCAGCGAACCGCCGATGCCCAGCATGGTCAGGATCTGCCCGACCGACACGGCATCAGCCAGTAATTTGATGAACATGTCCTCAAGCGCGAAACCGGCCATCGCCAAAACCATCAAAACAGCGCCGCGTATATTGTCCATGATCCTGCGCTCTTGAGAAATGAATATGACGGCCATGACGGTTTTGCACGGCAAGGGCAAGGGGCGCTGGCAGAGCATCTAATCGAGTGATAGCAACGGCGTATGAGATCGCCGAACCTATCCCTGTCGCTCCGCGAAACTTTGCTGACAATCTGCGTTGGGGCTGTGGGGGCCGCACTGGCTTGGGCGTTGTCGGTGCCGGTTTACATGTTGTTGGGGCCGGTTGTTGCGGTCAGTCTTTCCAGCCTCGCCGGCCTGCGCACCGCCATTGACCTGCGGCTGCGCGATGCGTGCTTTGTGGTGATCGGGCTTGCGGTCGGGGCCGGTTTTGACACCGATGCTCTGGGTGCCATGCTGCGCTGGCCACTCGCGTTTGTGTTCATGGCAGTGATCATTTGGCTGATCATGGCCATTTGCCGTGCGATGCTGGTGCGGTTCTTTGGGTTTGATGCGCGGTCGGCGCTTCTGGCGTCTGCGCCCGGGCATCTGAGCTTTGTGATTGCGATGGCCAGCAGCACCGGATCGGACGTGGCGCGCATTTCGATCACCCAATCGGTCAGGTTGCTGGCTCTGACGCTGGTCGTGCCCTTTGTGGCCGTCGCGATGGGGGTGGAGTTGTCAGGCAACATTGCCCCTCAGGGCGAGCCTGTCGCGCTCGTTCAATTGGTGATCATGATTGTGCTGGCCATCGTGGTCGGGCTGCTGTTTCAGCGCGTGTCGGTGCCGGCACCGCTGCTTTTGGGCGCGATGGTTGTGTCTGCCATCGGGCATCTGAGCGACCTTGCGCCGGGGGTCATGCCCCAGTGGATCATCCTGCCTGCCTATCTGGTTTTGGGATCCTTGATCGGGACCCGGTTCAGCGGGGTCACGCCGGCGCGTTTTGCTGGTGGCCTGGGTGCGGGTGTCGCAATCACGCTGGTTGCTGTGGGGCTGGCGGGGTTGGGGGCCTTGCCGGTTGCCTGGGCCCTGAACATGCCACTTGCGCATGTTTTGGTTGCTTTCGCCCCCGGCGGATTAGAGACGATGATCGCGATGGGCGCTGTTTTAGGGGTCATCCCGGGATTTGTCGCGGCCTGTCACATTGCCCGGTTGCTGGTGCTCAGCGTGCTGTTGCCGTGGATGCTGGGGCGGCGCTAGGTCTTTGGCCGAACCATCGGGCGGTTGTCTTTGTTGGCAAACTCCAGCTTTGGCATCGCTTTGATCAGACTGCTGAGCTTGGCAAATCCATAGCTGCGGGTGTCAAAGTCGGGGTGTGCTGCCATCAAGTTTACACCTAGCGGACCAAGCGCTACCCAGTCGTCTTCTGTATCACAACGCTCAATTGCAGTCCGGATCAACTGATACGCATGATTCATGTCAGCTTTCGGTTTGGGCTTGGCAGCGGTATCGTTGCTGTCCTCTTCGTCTTTGAGGTTTTCGACCAGAATGAAACGGTTATAGACGTTTCGCAGGGCCGGGTTGGTCTTTTCCTCGCCAATGCCAATGACAGTTAGTCCGTCCTCACGCAATCGGTTCACAAGTGCTGTGAAATCGCTGTCGGACGACACGATGACAAAAGCGTCAAATTTGCCTGAGTGCAGGATGTCCATCGCATGAATAACAAGGCCGATGTCAGTTGCGTTCTTGCCTCTCGAATTGGCAGTTTCCTGATGGGCAACGAGACCAAGAGCATGTATCGGCTCCCGCCAGCCTTTCAGATGTTCGCTGGACCAATCACCATAGACACGCCGCAGCGCAGGTTCGCCAATAGCGGCGATTTCGCGCATGATTTTGGCCGCATCTCGTGCGCGTACATTGTCGGCGTCGATCAGCACGGCAAGCAATGGGCGGTCACGGTCAGGCATCACGTATTCCTTCGGTATCTGTGTTTCTCAAAGCAGCGCGGTGGCTCACTTCCTGATCGGCACGCCGTAGAGCTCAAGCCGATGACCGCGCAGCTCATAGCCCAGTTTTTGCGCGATACGCTCCTGCAACGCCTCAATATCGGCGTCGACAAATTCGATCACTTCGCCCGAATGCATGTCGATCAGATGATCGTGGTGATCGCGCTCTGCGTCTTCATAGCGCGCCCGGCCGTCGCCAAACTCAAGCTTGTCGAGGATGCCCGCCTCTTCAAACAGCTTTACCGTGCGATAGACCGTCGCAATCGAAATCGCCGCATCCAGAGCCGAGGCGCGGGTGAACAGCTCTTCTACGTCGGGGTGATCATCGGCATCCTCGATGACCTGTGCGATGATCCGGCGTTGACCGGTCATGCGCAGGCCCATGGCCTCGCAGCGTTTGATGATGGGTTTTGACATGGCGTTGGGCCTTTGGGGTAATCGGCCCATGGTGTAGCGGCATTTGCGCCGCGCTGCCACATGCTTTTGCCGCAAAGGTTGACTTATCGCGGCGAGAGGGCCATGTGGGGGTCAAGCGATGCCTTCTGCCGCGTGAGCAGTGCCGGTTCTGGATCAATGATCCACGTATTTTCCGGGTTTTAAGGCGCGCCGATGTTCCCAAAATCACGCGTGGGGCCAAAACGCGATCAGACAGGTTTCCGGCATTTGGCCGTTGCCTGCGATCTGTTTTGCGTGACCCACGTGGCACATCCGACCCCTTTGAGGGCGGGGTGCTGCGCACCGACAGGGCGTCGCTTTTTGTGTGCGTCCAGAAAGAATGAATATGAGCGATTTTGACATGATGGGCCTGCCCAGAAAACTGGTGCAACGGCTGCATGATATGGGTCTCAAAGACCCGACACCGATCCAGAAACAGGCGATCCCGCACGGTATGAATGGCCGAGATGTGATGGGTCTGGCCCAAACCGGTACCGGTAAGACGGCCGCCTTTGGTGTGCCTCTGGTGGCCCAGATGATGGCCATGGAAGGCCGCCCGAACCCGCGCTGTGTGCGTGGATTGGTTCTGGCCCCAACCCGCGAACTGGCCACCCAGATTTCCGTGAACCTGCGCGACTATGCCAAGGGATCATCCCTGCAGGTTGCGATGGTCGTTGGTGGACAGTCGATCAATACGCAGATCAAGCGGTTGGGCGGCGGTGTTGACCTTTTGGTCGCAACACCGGGCCGATTGCTGGACCTGATGGACCGCCGCGCCGTGCGTCTGGACGAAGCGACATTTCTGGTTCTCGACGAGGCCGATCAGATGCTCGACATGGGTTTCATCCATGACCTGCGCAAGATCGCGTCTGTCATCCCCAAGAACCGCCAGACCATGCTGTTCTCGGCGACAATGCCCAAGTTGATGAACGAGATTGCCAACACCTATCTGAATAGCCCGATCCGCATTGAAGTCTCGCCTCCGGGCAAGGCGGCGGACAAGGTGACGCAAGAGGTGCACTTTATCGCCAAGGCGGAAAAGACCGAACTGCTTAAGGAGCTGTTGGGCAAGCACCGCGGCGAACGGGCGCTGGTGTTTGGCCGTACCAAACACGGCTGTGAAAAACTGATGAAAACGCTGGTCAAGGCGGGCTTTGATGCGGCGTCTATCCACGGCAACAAAAGCCAGGGTCAGCGGGACCGCGCGATTGCCGGGTTCAAATCCGGGAATGTGACGATTCTGGTGGCCACGGATGTGGCGGCAAGGGGGCTCGATATCCCGGATGTGAAACACGTTTATAACTACGACCTGCCGAATGTGCCTGATAATTACGTCCACCGCATTGGCCGCACTGCGCGGGCGGGCAAGGATGGGGCAGCAATTGCATTTTGTGCGCCCGATGAAATGGGCGAATTGAAAGCGATCCAAAAGACAATGGGCACTGCGATCCCCGTGGCCTCTGGCCGCGCGTGGGAGGCGATGGAAATCCCCGACAAGCCCACGGGCCGTGGTCGCGGGCGCGGTGGTCGTCCGGGCGGCGGCGGCGGTCGTCCGAATGGCGGCGGCGGCGGTGGCGCTGCTGGCAAGCCGAACGGGGGGCGTAACCGCCGTCGGGGTGGCGGTGGTGGTGGCAAGCCCGGTGGGCAAAAGGCCGCGTAACCGATGCGCAAATTTGCCCTTGGTCTGCTTTATGTCGCGGTGGCGCTGCTGGTTTCTGTGCCGCCGATATTTGCCGCACTCTTGTCCGGCATGTGCATGAACCCGACCGGGGCCGCATGCCGTACCGTGACCATGTCAGATTGGTTCAAGGGCGAGCTTGCGATGATCTGGATGCCACCGTTGGTGCTGGCCATCGTCCTGATCTGGGTGATTTTCCGGCTGCACAGGGCCGCGCCACAAGATTAAGAAAAAAGGCGGCGGTCCACATTAGAACGCCGCCTTTTTTATTTATCGGTGGTCGCTGTGGTCAGGTGTAAAGAGATGGGACGCCCATTTGCGCGTGAACGTCATTCACCTCTGCGGGTTTCATCCCATATGCCTTGGCCAGCTTATGCAGATACTTCGCCTCGTCCTGGGTATCGAGATCAATGCCCAGCAGCGACATCGCGTAAATCTGCGGTCCCATGCCCTTGGGTGTCTGTTTGGCCAATGCATCGACGTCAACGGGCGCTTTCATCTGGGCGTTCACAAACGCGGCTTCCTCAGGATCGACATCGCCAAGCCTGCCCAGCAGTTTGTCCCGCTCTGCGGCATCAAAAGTGCCATCAGATTTTGCGGCCTGAATCATTGCGGCCAGCATCAGCGCGGCCGCGGCTTCCTGATCTTGCGAGGGTTCGATTGCGGGCTCGGGTGTTGCGTCAAACTGTGAATTGAGCACTTCACCAAAGCTGCCGCTTTCGCGTTGGGGACGGCGACGCAGGGTTTCATCGGTGCCCGCCAAAAGGCCTCCGGCACCGGCGGCACTTGCAAGGCCGCCCAGCAATCCGCCAAGGCCGCCTGCGCCGCCTTTGGACCCGCCGCCCAATTGTTCCAATAGGCCGCCAAGCCCGCCGGGCATGCCACCCCCGGCACCGCGTTGAGTTGATCCGCCGGCACCGCCCAGCAGGCCGCCCAACATGTCCTCAAGACCACCGCCGGCACCGGGACTGTGCGCGCCACCATGCGGGCGTGACCCGCCAGGATTGCCGCCCGCCTGATTCATCAGACCGCCCAGCAGGCCGCCCAAACCGCCGGATTGACCCGCGCGGCTGGTGCTGCCACCGCCGCCCTTTTTGATCATGGCGTTCGCGCCTTTGGCCACGGCGACACCGATGGCCACTTTGGCCAGTGTTTTCATCAAACTCATTGTTTTCCCCCGGAAATGAATCACATTGCCTTACTGTGGCATGTTTTTATGCGCGGTTGAGGGGAAAAAACGTGAACCGGCCTCAGCGGCAAGCAATTGCGCATTGACATCGCACCCCCTGGAACTGCTTTTGGGGGGATGGAGCGCAAAGCACACATTGATCTTTTTGGCGCTGCTGCGCTGATCGCCTTTGCCTTCAATCTCGCTTTTAATCAGGTCGTCATCAAGGTCACTGCGGGTGGGTTCAACCCGGTATTTGCTGCCGGCTTGCGGTCGGCGGGGGCTGTTGTGGTCTTGCTAATCTGGATGCGGTTGCGCGGGGTCAGCTTGCATGTGCCGCGCGACGCCTGGACGGCGGGACTGGTTGCCGGGCTGCTTTTTGCGCTTGAATTTACCTGTTTGTTTGTAGCGCTTGATATCACCACCGTCAGCCGGGCCTCGGTGATTTTTTATTCCATGCCGGTGTGGCTGGCCCTGATCGCGCATTATCTGTTGCCGGGCGAAAGCCTGACCCGTCTCAAAGGGGTGGGGCTGTTGCTGGCCATGGCGGGCGTTGCGCTGGCGCTGAGCAATCGAAGCGGTGGTGAGGTGAGTTGGACCGGAGATTTGCTGGCGCTGACATCGGCGTTTTGCTGGGCCGGGATTGTTCTGTGTGTGCGGATCACCCCGCTGTCCCGGGTGCCGCCCGCGCAGCAATTGATGTTTCAGGTGGCTGTGTCGGCCCCGATCATGTTGCTGTTTGCACCGCTTCTTGGCCCCCTGATCCGTGATCTGCAACCGATCCATCTGGCAGGAATGTTGTTTCAAATCATCGCGGTGGCAAGCCTTGGCTTTTTGGTGTGGTTTTGGCTGATGTCGATCTATCCAGCGTCCTCGGTCGCCTCGTTCAGCTTTTTATCCCCGGTGTTTTCCGTGCTTTTGGGCTGGTTGTTGTTGTCAGAGGATGTAGCGCCGTCGGTTTGGGGCGCGCTGGTGCTGGTGGCCAGCGGCATTTACCTGATCAACCGCAGGCCCAAACCTACGGCCTGATCTCAGGTGCCGCAGAATGTCGCGGGCACAATTTCGCTTTGTGTCGGTGGGCGGTGCAGATCGGTATCGGTATCGCTGAAGGGTGTCGATAGCGCCTTCATCAACCGCTCAAACGGGGCCATGTCGCCCGCAACCGCGGCTTCGATCATCTGTTCCATGCGATGATTGCGCGGGATGACCGCAGGGTTTGTGGCATTCATCAAACCCGTCGGGTCCGGTTCTTTGGCGATGCGCTGTTGCCAGATTTCGGTCCAGCCCTGAAACGCGTCGCGGTTGGTGAACTGATCTTGCGCCGTGGCCGTGGCCAAGGCGCGGAAGGCATTGGTGAAATCAGCGCCGTCTGTCTGCATCAGGTTGAGCAGGTTTTCGATCAGCGCAACATCATCTGGCTGCGGGTCTGAAATGCCGATCTTGGGTGCAAAACGGCGCAGCCAGGCGGCCTCAACCTGTGCAGGCATGGCGTGCACAATCTCGGTTGCCTGCGCGACTGCTGCGTCTTTGTCATCCATCTGTTGCAGCAGGCTGGTGGCAAGCTGCGCCATGTTCCAGATCACGATATTGGGTTGATTGCCAAAGGCATAGCGGCCCTGCTGATCGATAGAGCTGAACACCCGGCCACTGTGAAATGCATCCATAAAAGCGCAGGGGCCATAGTCGATGGTTTCGCCCGCAATGCTGCAGTTATCGGTGTTCATCACGCCGTGAATAAACCCCACGGACATCCATGAAGCGACCAGTTCAGCCTGGGCCGCACAAACGGCGCGCAGCAGGTCCATCGCATCTTTTGAATCCGGGTAATGGCGCTTTATCGCGTAATGAGTGAGGGTTTTGAGGTTTTCGGTCTGGCCGCGATGGGCAAAGACCTGAAACGTACCGACCCGCAGGTGGCTTTGCGCCACGCGGGTCAATATCGCACCGGGCAGCGCGCCCTGTTCGCGGAAAATCGGCTCGCCTGTGCTGATGGCGGCCAGCGCGCGGGTGGTGGGGATGCCAAGTGCATGCATCGCTTCGCTGACCACGTATTCGCGCAACACAGGGCCAACCCAGGCGCGGCCATCGCCACTGCGCGAATAGGGGGTAGGGCCAGACCCTTTCAGCTGGATATCGCGGCGGGTGCCGCTTTTATCGATCACTTCGCCCAACAGAATGGCGCGGCCGTCGCCCAATTGCGGATTGAAGTTGCCGAATTGATGGCCCGCATAAAGCTGCGCCAAGGGGGCCGCGCCGTCAGCGATTTGATTGCCAGAAAACACCTGCGCCACCTCGGCCAGATCGCCCACCTCAATGCCCAGCACCTGCGCCAACCCGTCGTTAAAGGCCAAAACCTGTGGCGTTTTCACCGGTGTTGGGTTCAGCCGGGTGAAAAACCCGTCTGGCAAAGTAGCATAGCTGTTGTCGAAAGGGATCAGCATTCAAAGGGTCTTTGACATGAACATATAGCGATCACGCTCGCGAAATCCGGCGCGGCGGTAAAGCTTGACCGCTGCTGCATTGTCGCGGTCCACCTCCAGATGAATGGCCCGCAATCCGCCGCCTGCCAGGGCGCGGGGCAGGGCAATCAATGCCTCTGACGCAATGCCGCGCCCGCGCACGCCGGGGCGGATGTAAAGTTCGTCAATGATGGCATCGAGACCGCCAAATTCCACCGACCAGCCGAACGTGATCACGACATAGCCGATGGGTGCGCGCGGCGGTCCGATCAGATAGGCCGCCCCGTGCGGAATGCCATCCAGCAGGGGCGAGATGCCCGCCGTCAGCGCCTCATCTGACATCGTGATGTTTTCTTCGGCATGAAACGCAGCAACAAGTGCCGTCAAACTGTTCAGATGTTCGGGTTTGGCGAGGGTCAGGGCGGCGCTCATAAACGGGCCAGCCGTTCCGTCAGCAGGGCAAAAAAGCCATCCGCATCAATGTCGCCCATGAACGTGGCGTTGGGCGCGCGGTCGGTGACGCCCCACCAGTCGGCGACGGTCATGCCCATGGTGAGTTCCGATTGGGTTTCAATCTCGACGTTGATGTGGCGGCCGGAAAAGAGGTCAGGCTTCAACAGATAGGCGGTGACGCAGGGGTCATGAAGCGGCGCACCGGCTGATCCATATTTTTCCTTGTCAAAACGTTCAAAGAAATCGGTCATCTGGGCCACGGCAGTGCCAACAGGTGTGTTCAGCGCGCGAAACGCATCATTGCGTGGTTTCGTGACTAAGGCCTTGTGCGTGACATCCAGTGGCATCACCACGATCGGAATGCCAGATTTAAAAACAATATCAGCGGCCTGCGGATCGACGTAAATGTTAAATTCAGCCGTGGGGGTGATGTTGCCCCCCTCGAAATAGCCGCCGCCCATCAATACGATCTTGGCCACCCGTTTGGCAATGTCAGGGGCTTTTTGCAGGGCTGTTGCGATGTTGGTGAGCGGGCCGAGCGGACACAATGTGATGGTACCGGGGGCATATTCGCGCAGTTGGTCAATGATGAAATCGACGGCATGACCGTCTGCCAAAGGCATGGTCGGATCGGGCAGGTTTGGGCCATCAAGGCCGGTTTTGCCGTGCACATGTTCCGCCGTGACCAGATCGCGTCCCAAGGGCCGGTCACAGCCTGCGAACACTTTCATATCTGTGCGCCCGGCCAATTCGCAGACAATGCGTGCGTTTTTTGCGGTCAGTTCCAGCGGCACATTGCCCGCGACACATGTCAGACCCAGCACCTCCAGCTCATCCGGGCAGGCAAGCGCCAGCAGGATCGCCACTGCGTCATCCTGGCCGGGGTCGGTGTCGATAATGATCTTGCGTGCGGGCATAAGGCGTCCTTTTTCGGCGTAGAGATAGGGCAAGTACCGGCTGAGTAAAAGGGCGTCGGCACCGCGTCGGTATCGTGTCGGTATTACGTCGGCGTTGTTTTGCCTGCGCGCTCGTCCGCCTTAACCGCATCCCAAAGCGCGTCCATTTCGGCCAGATCGCTTTCTGCAGGTGTCTTGCCAAGGGCCGCCAGGCGCGCCTCGACCGCCTCAAAGCGTCTGGTAAACTTGGCATTGGCCGCACGCAAAGCTGCCTCTGGATCAAGGCCCAGATGACGACCCAGATTGGCCATGACAAACATCAGATCGCCAAACTCCTCTTCGACCTCTGCGGGGCTTAGCGATTCGCGGGCCTCGACCAGTTCGGTTGCCTCTTCGGTGATCTTGGCAATGACCTGCGTGGTTGAGGGCCAATCAAAGCCAACCCTTGCCGCGCGTTTTTGCAGCTTGAGCGCGCGCAGCAGGGCAGGCAGGCCAATAGCCACACCTTCCAATGCGCCGCCTTGTGCTTTGCCAGCGCGTTCTTGCGCCTTGATCGCTTCCCAATCGGCGGTCTGTTGTTCAGCAGATTTATCCCGGCTCTCGGTGCCAAAAACATGTGGATGCCGCGCGACCATCTTGTCCGAGATGTTGCGGACCACGGATTGAAAGCTGAAATGCCCGGCCTCTTCGCCCATGGCCGTGTGATAGACCGATTGCAGCAGCAGGTCGCCCAATTCGCCCTCAAGTTCCGGCCAATCACGGCGTGCGATGGCGTCGGCGACTTCGTAAGCCTCTTCAATGGTGTAGGGGGCGATGCTGTCAAAATCCTGTTCGATATCCCACGGACATCCCGACGCGGGATCGCGCAGGCGGCGCATGATTTCCAACAGGCGCTCAATGCCGGCACTCGTATCGTGGATCAGGGCGTCATTGTTTGGTGTATCTGGCATTGCGGCTGGGTCCTGTCTGGTGTCAGATACCTCAACAAGAATGCACTCAAGGAGTCCAGCCCATGCCAGTGGTGAACCGTATTGCCGCCTTTGCGCCTGTGATGAAAGAATGGCGGCAATATCTGCACACCATCCCTGAACTGGGCATGGAATGTCACAAGACAGCAGCCTTTGTGGCAGAACGGCTGCGCGAATTTGGCGTGGATGAACTGCACGAAGGGTTGGCGACGACGGGGATTGTGGCAATCATCAATGGCCAGGGTGACGGGCCGACCATCGGGTTGCGCGCCGATATGGACGGTCTGCCGATTATCGAGGCGACGGGGGTGGATTATGCCAGCACCCACCCAGGCAAAATGCACGCCTGCGGGCATGATGGGCATACGACCATGCTGCTTGGTGCGGCAAAGTATCTGGCCGAGACCCGCAATTTTGCGGGCCGCGTTGCGCTGATCTTTCAACCGGCAGAGGAAACCGGCGGCGGGGCCGAGGTGATGGTCAACGAGGGCATGATGGACCGGTTCGACATCGCCGAGGTCTATGCGCTGCACAATGCGCCGGGGTTTGAACAGGGCGGGTTTTATACCACAACCGGGGCCATCATGGCGGCGGTTGATACCTTTCACATTCACATCAAGGGCAAGGGCGGACATGGCGCGATGCCGCATGAGACCTGTGATCCGGTGATTGCGGCCTGCGGCATTGCACAGGCCGTCCAGTCGATTGTCAGCCGCAATCATTTGGCCACGAAGGAACTGGTTGTGTCCGTCACGCAAATCCATACCGGGTCTGCTGACAATGTGATCCCCGATACCGCCTATATCAACGGCACCGTGCGGACTTTTGACAAGGACGTGCAGGACATGGTGATGCGGCGGCTGAAAGAGATCGCTGCGGGACAGGCCGCAAGTTACGGCGTTGACGCAGAGTTGATCTATGAGATTGGATACCCTGCGACTGTAAACGATGCCGAAAAGGCCAGATTTGCAACGCAGGTGGCACAGGACGTGGCGGGCGCGGATCATGTGATCGCGGAATACAGCCGCGAAATGGGCGCCGAAGATTTCAGTTACATGCTGGAAAAACGCCCCGGTGCTTACCTTTTTCTGGGTCAGGGTGAGGGGCCGGGACTGCATCATCCCGAGTATAACTTCAACGATGAGGTGGCCCCGGTTGGTGCCTCGTTCTTTGCGCAGATTGTGGAACAGGCCCAGCCGTTGGGAGGGAAATAATGGCATTAGAGGATGCAAAAACCCAAGTAGATCAGGCGTTTACCCGTGAGGACCTCAAGGGGCCGAGTTTCGAGAATGCCTTTGGTGGGGCCACGTCGTTTTTGCGGCGGCGCTATACCAAGGACCTGCGCGGTGTGGACATCGCGGTGACGGGTATTCCGTTCGATCAGGCCGTGACCAACCGCACCGGCACCCGGCTTGGCCCCCGCGCGATCCGTGAGGCCAGCACGTTGCAACCTTTTGATCCGCCCTATGGCTGGGATTTTGATGTGCTCAGCGAATTTGCCATAGCGGATTATGGCGATCTGGCGTTTGATTATGGCCATGTCAGCCAGTTTCCTGGTGCGCTCAAGGCGCATATCAAGGGGATATTGGATGCAGGAGCGGCCAGCGTGGTCTTGGGCGGCGATCACTATATCACCTTTCCGGTACTCAAGGCCTATGCAGAGAAATATGGGCCGATCAGCCTGCTGCAATTTGATGCCCATTCCGACACCTGGCCCGATGATGACATGGACCGGATTGACCATGGCACGATGTTTTACAAAGCGGTCAAGTCGGGGATCGTGAACCCGAAAACATCCGTGCAGGTGGGGATCAGGACCACCAATGAGGACACATTGGGGGTTACCGTCATTGACGCCCGCGAGGTGCATGAAAAAGGGCCGGTGGCCACGGTTGCGCGGATCAAAGAGGTTCTGGGAGATACCCCAACCTATCTGACCTTTGATATTGATGCGCTCGACCCGGCCTTTGCCCCCGGCACCGGGACGCCGGTCTGGGGTGGTCTGACGTCGGCACAATGCGCCATCATGCTGCGTGATCTGGCGGGGATCAACATCATGGGCGGTGATGTTGTCGAAGTGTCGCCGCCCTTTGACACCACGGGGGCCACGGCCATTGCGGGCGCGCATATTGCGACCGAGATTTTGTGCCTTTTGGGACATCGGATGAGGACCACATGAGTACCAAGAACCAACCGATCAGCGGCAATGATCTGGCCCGGTTTTCCGGGCCGAACACATTTATGCGCCTGCCGTCGGTCAATGACCTGAAGGGCCTTGATGTGGCGGTGCTGGGCATTCCGATGGATATCGGCACCTCGTGGCGGTCTGGCACCCGGTTTGGGCCCAAACAGGTGCGCAGCGAAAGCGCGATGCTGCGGCCCTATAATCTGGCGACCGGGGCGGCACCCTTTGACAGTTTGCAGGTGGCGGACATTGGTGATCTGGCGATCAATACGTTTTCACTGAGCGATAGTTTGCGCATTATTTCAGAAAGTTATGATGCGATCCTCAAGTATGACGCGATGCCATTGGCGATTGGCGGCGACCATTCCATCACTCTGCCGATTTTGCGCGCGATGGCGAAGCGTCATGGCCCCCTGGCATTGGTCCATGTCGATGCCCATGCAGACGTGAATGAGGATATGTTTGGTGAACGCGAAACCCATGGCACGGTGTTTCGCCGCGCGCATGAAGAAGGGCTGATAAACCCTAAGAAAACATATCAAATCGGGTTGCGCGGCACTGGATATTCGGCGGAAGATTTCAGTGAGGCCGCCGGTTGGGGATTTCAGCAATTTCCGGCCCACGAATTATGGGGACGGTCGCTTGCGTCCCTAGGCGCTGAGATCAGGCGCGATATTGGCGATGTGCCTGTCTATGTAACCTATGACATCGATAGCCTTGATCCGGCTTATGCGCCCGGGACCGGCACACCGGAAATTGGCGGGCTGACCACGCCGCAGGCGCTGGAGCTGATCCGCGCGCTGAAAGGGTTGAACATTGTTGGCGGCGATCTGGTTGAGGTATCGCCCCCCTATGACACCTCTGGCAATACCGCGCTGACCGGAGCGAATATCCTCTATGAGATGTTGTGTGTCCTGCCCGGCGTTGCGTATCGTTGAGCGGGCGGGATTGAGTATTTTTGGCGAAAAGAAGCGGGGGCGGCTGCGCATGGTTGGATGGATCGTGCTGATCTTGATTGCGGGGGTTTTGGCCTATGTCCGTCTTGCCCCTGTGGATGTCGACAAATGGCATAATCCGCAATTGCCGGTGATGGGGCCGGGTGAATATCCCGGCGTGGGGCGTTTTGTCGGTCAGTATGTGCAGGAGGGTGATGGGCGCGACGCCCTGGCTCGACTGCATGCGGTGGCACTGGCCACGCCGCACACGCAGGTGATTGCGGGCAGCCCTGACGCGGGGAAGATCACCTATATGACCCGCTCAAAGGTAATCGGATTTCCCGATTTTTCCACCGTAACGCTGACGCCGCTGCCAGGCACCGGCAAGTCCACGCTGCAGCTTTTCGGACGGCTTCGGTTTGGGAAGGCGGATTTTGGGGTGAATGAAGCGCGTATGAAGTATTGGGCAGACCGCGCAGACCTGAAATAGGTTTAACCGGCCTCAGGTATTTTCGATATTTGCGGAGACAGTTGGCTGCTCAGACACCCTTGTTGCACTTCGCGCCACATCGGCACATTCAGCGACATCTGGCATTGCGCCATGAACATGCGCCCATCGACCTGCAGACAGATCGTTTCGCCCAGCTCAACGCGGTTGTGGTTGCGGTCGGTGCAATAGCAATCATTGGTCTTGCCGCCCGGTGCCGCGACATCGGCCAAAGCGCTGAAAGGCAGGAGCGAGAGGATCATGGCGTAGCGTATCATGTGCCTTATATAGCACAGCGGAGGCTCTTGACCAAAGCCGTTTCATCAGCGACACGACAATATGATCCCGATGGACCGCCTTGAACAAATTTCGCAGCGTTTTCAGTATTTGGAAGCGTCTATGGCGGCTGGCTCGGACGGGGCGGATTTTGCGGCTTTGGCCAAGGAATATGCCGATCTGCGCCCGGTGGTTGAACAGATTGATGCCTATAAGCAATTGCTGAGCGACATGGCTGAGGCCAAGGCGATGCTGGCGGACCCTGAAATGGCGGAATTGGCGCAAGAAGAAATGCCGACGCTCAGGGCGGCGCTGCCACGTGCAGAGGCGGCGTTGCAACTGGCGCTTTTGCCGCGCGATGCGGCGGATGCCAAGCCCGCAATGCTTGAGATCAGACCGGGTACGGGTGGCGACGAGGCCGCGCTTTTTGCTGCTGATTTGTTGCGGATGTATCAACGATATGCCGAAGCGCGCGGTTGGGGCTTCGAGTTGATCGAAGAACAGATGACCGAACTTGGCGGTGTCAAGGAAGTGGTGGCGCATATTACCGGGCAAAACGTGTTTGCACGGTTGAAGTTTGAAAGCGGCGTGCACCGGGTGCAGCGGGTTCCGACGACAGAGAGCGGTGGGCGCATCCATACCTCTGCGGCCACTGTGGCGGTGCTGCCGGAGGCCGAAGACGTCGACATCGAGATCAACCAGAACGATCTGCGCATTGATACGATGCGGTCCTCCGGGGCAGGCGGCCAGCACGTAAACACAACTGATTCGGCTGTGCGCATCACCCATTTGCCGACCGGCATTGTGGTCACATCATCGGAGAAATCCCAGCACCGCAACCGTGAAAAAGCCATGCAGGTGCTCAAGGCGCGGCTCTATGATCTGGAGCGGTCCCGGATGGACAGCGAACGTTCGGCGGACCGGGCGGCACAGGTGGGATCGGGTGATCGGTCAGAGCGGATCAGAACCTATAATTTCCCGCAAGGGCGGATGACGGACCACCGGATCAACCTGACGCTTTATCGATTGGATGCGGTGATGCAGGGCGATCTGGACGAGATTGTCGATGCGCTGACCGCCGATGCCCAGGCACGGATGCTGGCCGAGATGAACGGATGAGCGCGCCGACTGCAGCCCAGGCGATGGCGGCGGCCGCATCGCGGCTCCGTGCGGCTGGGGTGCCAGACCCGGCGCGGGATGCGCGAATATTGCTGGCCCATGCGGCATCGGTTGATGCCGCCCGCGTGACCCTGATAGCGCCTGAAGAAATCGCGCCCGAAATTGCCGAACGGTTCGAGCATCTGATCGCGCTCAGGGTGGTGCGGGTCCCGGTGTCGCATCTGATCGGCAGTCGTGCATTTTATGGACGTGATTTCAAAATCAGCCGCGATGTGCTGGACCCGCGCCCTGAGACGGAGACGTTGATTGAATTGGCGTTGATGGAACCGTTTGAGCGGGTTCTGGACCTTGGCACCGGATCGGGGTGCATTCTGGTGACGCTGCTGGCCGAGCAGCAGGACGCGCGCGGCCTTGGCGTGGACGTGTCGGAGGCTGCATGCCTTCAGGCCAGCGCAAACGCGGTGGCGCATGGGGTTCAGGACCGCGCAGAGATCGGTCAGTCCGATTGGTTTGAGGCCGTCGAAGGGCGCTTTGATCTGATCGTGTCGAACCCGCCGTATCTGGGGCTGGGTGAAATGGCCGATATTGCGCCTGAACTTGCCTTGCATGAGCCTGCCATTGCGCTGACGGATGGCGCTGATGGCTTGTCGGCCTACCGCATAATTGCCGAGCAGGCGCATGGGTATCTGACGGCAAAGGGGCGTGTGATGGTGGAAATCGGCTGGCAACAGGGCAGCGAGGTCAGCGATATCTTCAGCGCCGCAGGATGGGGGCGGGTTACGCTTGCACATGATCTTGATGGCCGCGCGCGTGTCGTTTGTGCCGACAGACCCGCCTAAAACGGCGAAAAACAACCTATCATCGGATTAATATTACACTTTACACTTGCCGTGGGCGATTTGGCATGCTTATTCAAAGATGTTGCAGCGGTGGATGCTTACGGGCGGTCCCGCGCGGCATTATGCCCAACAACTCGCACATCCGGGATATTCATTGGTGCTGCTACGCCACCCGGGTTTTACGAATAACAGCATTGAAGGCTGAAAAGTTTACATGAAATCAACCAGATCTCGGGGCCGGTCGAAGAGCAACCGCAACCGTTCGCAGAACAATCAAGGCGGCAATGTCGTCAATCGGGTATTCGACAGCTCAGGCCCGGAAGGCAAAGTGCGTGGCACGCCAAGCCAGGTGATTGAGAAATACAATCAATTGGCCCGTGACGCCCAGCTTAGCAATGACCGCGTTGCGATGGAGAATTTCCAGCAACACGCAGAGCATTACCTGCGGCTGCTGGCTGAGGCACAGCGTGAAATAGATGCAAAGCGGGAAGAGCAGGAGCGCCAGAACCGCGAACGCCAGATTGAGCGCGACCGCGAGCGCCAGGAACGCCAGGACCGCCAGGAGCGCGAAGGCAACCCTCAGGATGCCAATCAGCAAGACAACGCCCCGCAGCATCAGGGCGAGGGCCAACAGCCGCACGCGCAGCAGAATGACAATCAACAAAACGAGGGCGGTTCGCGTCGCGATGCCGATCGCAGCGGTGACCAGCCACAGCAACAGCCCAAGCCCAAGCCGAGATCACGGCGCAAACCTGAAACCGTGTCACAGCTGCCTGATTTTGTGACGCAAGGCGAAGCGGCAGAACCCGACAATGGTCTGGTTGAGACGCCTGAAAGCAAACCCAAGCCAAAGCGTGCCCCGCGCCGCAAACCCGACCAGCCAAAAGCAGATGGCAACGGCGGCGATGGCGGCGGCGATCAGCCCGAAGCGGCAGAATGATTTAGACAAGGGCCTCGCGGGATGCGGGGCCTTTTTCTTGGAGGGAGCGGTCCTTTTGATCGTGTAAGAATTGTTGCCGGTCTGATGAATTGGCTATTTTTCTCAAGCCTGCTTGCATGCCGTCCGCCCCCCCCCCCGCTTCGGAAGCGTCTCGAGATTTCCTATCCCTTGAAAGTTGCAGCATTCGCATGCAGCTGATCCGGACCAAATCTGTAAATCCGCATGTTGTCGATGCTGTAGGCTCCTAAAGCAGTTTTCGAAAAAACTGAATCAACTAACGCTGACTGAAATCAAAGATTTCAACGCGTTAGGTGATGCAAGATGTCTCAAGTTAGTTCGAAAACGCTATAATTGCCTGTAAAACTGGATTGTCGGCGCGTTCCAGTCGAGGCACCCCACTCAAGCATTTGGCAGTTCCTCTCAATTGCGTACTTGCACATATAGGCCATCATGATCTTACCCAGACCTTTGTGCCGCACATCATCGTCTATTAGAAAACCATCTATAAAGAGCCCAGAGCGGCCCGTGAAAGCGGATGATTTTTTGCAAGAATATACAAACCCGGCAGGTTTGCCGGAGTAGTAGCCGATCACCGCTTCGCCAAGGTTTTCGCGGAGCAATCTTTCTATCTCTGCTGTGGTTGCAGTGATCTCATCAGCCATTTCCTGGTAGGCACCAAGTTTTCATGAAGTCTACCAACAAGCCCGCATCCTCTGCTGTGGCCATGCGCAGTAAGAGGATTGGATCGTTTGTTTCAATCGGTTGCGGTGCCATCATTACGTCTCATCTGGAATTTGATCAAATTATGAGCGGGTAGCCTTCCCGTCATGCCAAACACCTCAAGCCGTCATTTCAATACGCTGATCAGGCCAGTGGGGAACGTCCGGATGTTTCGGCACAAAAGCCAGTTTCCCCAGATGAAGCCTGCGTCAAATCGCCCAAGGCAGGTGCAGTGCAGCGGTGCGTTTAGCCTTGCATTTCCCCCGGCAGCGCATAGCGCACCAGCCCTTTTTCGCGCTGCACGTCAAATCGACGCCGCCACGGGTATTTGGGGTCCTCGGGAACGCGCGACCAAAACAGCACGCCACCCATGCGCCAGGGGTCTACCACGATGCCTTGTTCCATCGAATCGCCGCGCGCCGAAATCACGGCGCTGCTGTGTTCGATCAGGAAGCGTTTGTTGGCGTTGGCGATGGCGCGGTGAACCTCAAGCGTTTTAAAGCCCTCTTGGTTCAGGCGTGCCTCCATATCTTCGGCCCAGTGGCGGCACAGGCCGCGTGGTTTTTCACCGCGGTTGACCTTGGCGTTGTGTACCAGCGGCGCATCGGTGATTTGATAGGCAATCGCAAGGGTGTGGGAATATTCATAGGAGATTCGCGCCGCGCGGGCGGCCTCGCTGGGGTCCACCTGCGGGTCAAGTGCGCGCAGGCTTTGGGCCAGTTGGGCGATCTGAGCCTCTGATCCGCGTGGCGGTCCGTTTTCCCCGTGTCCGGCGGCACAGGCGCTCAGCACTGCAAGTGAAAAGAGCAGGGCGAGTAATCTGATCATGCTTTGGCAGCCTTTTCGATTTCGCGGGCCAGCGCACAGAAGCCTTCAAGCGGGATCTGCTCGGCGCGGTCGGTGGGTTTGATGCCAGCGGCGCGCAGATGGTCTTCGATGTCTGGTGCCGCCCCTTTGAGGGCTGCACGCAGCATTTTGCGGCGCTGATTAAAAGCGGTGGCGACAATCCGGCTGAGCGTGGCGGGATCAGCGGGAAAGCGCGGAGCGGGCAGGGCGGTGAGATGCACCACGCTTGAGGATACCTTTGGCGGCGGCGTGAAGGCACCGGGCGGCAATTGCATGACAATGCGGGCATCGCTGCGCCATTGCGCGAGTATGGCCAGACGACCATAGGCCTTGGAGCCGGGGGCGGCGACGATCCGCTCTGCGACCTCGCGCTGAAACATCAACGTCAGGCTTTGCCAGAACGGCGGCCAAGTCGGCGGGGTCAGCCAACGCACCAGGAGTTCAGTGCCGACATTGTATGGCAGGTTCGCTGCAACCCGGATCGGCGGTGTCAGATGGGCGAGGGGATCAATTTCAAGGGCGTCCCCTTCGATGACCGTCAGCCTGCCGGGATAGGCCGCTGCGATCTCGGCCAAAGCCGGCAGGCAGCGTGCGTCTTTTTCAATCGACAGCACATGGCGCGCCCCCTCAGACAGCAATCCACGGGTCAGCCCGCCGGGGCCGGGACCGATTTCAAGCACATCACAGGCGCTCAGGTCACCGGCCTGCCGGGCAATCTTGGCCGTCAGGTTCAGATCCAGCAGGAAGTTCTGCCCCAGTGATTTGCGCGCGGAGAGGCCGTGGCTGGCGATCACGTCGCGCAGGGGCGGCAGGGTGTCGATGGCGCTCATCTTGCGCACCTCGCGCCGGGGGGCGGGGCCGGGATATGTGTATTTTTGGAACAATGAAACATCATCGGCTGCGCTTGGCCATGTGGTGCGCCAGTTTAACAGCCTCAATCATGCTGGTTGGGTTGGCGATGCCCTTTCCGGCAATATCAAAGGCGGTGCCATGGTCGGGCGAGGTGCGGATGAACGGCAAGCCGAGGGTCACATTCACACCTTTGTCGAAATCAAGTGTCTTGATCGGGATCAGCGCCTGATCGTGGTACATGGCGATGGCCACGTCATAGCGCGCGCGCGCGGTGGCGTGAAACATCGTGTCGGCCGGCAGGGGACCGGTCAGATCAAACCCTTCTGACCGCATTTCAGCCAGCAAGGGTGTCATCCAGTCACGTTCCTGCGTGCCCATTGTGCCGCCTTCACCCGCATGCGGGTTCAGACCCGCAACGGCGATGCGTGGAGACGCAATGCCGAAATGGCCCTTCAGGCTGGCATGGGTGATCTCGATCGTGCGGCGCAACCCCTTTGGGGTCAGTTGATGCGGGACCTGTTCCAAGGCGATGTGGATGGTTGCCGGGACCACACGCAATTGGTCAGAGGCGAGCATCATCACCACATCATCCACCCCGCCAAGGGCCGCCAGATATTCGGTATGGCCGGGGTAGGCGAAACCGGCCCCGTCTTTCAGCGCCTTTTTGTGAATGGGCGCTGTGCACAGCGCTGCGGCCTGACCGTCACGCACCATCGCAACGCCTTTTGCAATCATGTCAATCACCCCTTGCGCATGACCCGGTTGCGGGTGTCCTTGGACCGCGTCACTGCCAAAATCAAAGGCCAGAACGGGCAAGGCATCGGCGCAGATCGTCATCGCCTGATCTGCGGATTGGATGATACGGTGCGGTATGTCGCGCGGCAGATGACGCGGATCGCCAAGCCAGAGCATCGGGATTTCAGCGCCGATGGCCGACCAAGCTTGCGCGGCAACCTCCGGTCCGATCCCCGCAGGTTCGCCGCAGGAAATGACGACCGGGCCGGTGCCGTTACTCATTTATCGAAATTTGGGCATCCGCACGCAGCTGTTCGAGCAATTGATCGGCGTAGCCCTGCAATTTGCGCTGGCGGATGGATGCGATCACGCTGTCGCGGTCAACCTCAGCGTTGGCTTCGGCGGTGCGGTTGCACAGCATCAGGAACACCAGCGTCTGGCCATCCGCGCGGGTCAGCGCAATGGAGGATTCACCGGGATCAAGCTTGGCCAGTTCAATGGCGACATCTTGCGGAATTTCGCCGGGCTTTTTGGCCCCACGGTCAAGCACTTCGGCGGGCTGTCCCTTGGCGATGCCATAAAGATCATCACAGACATCAACCTTGGCGCGCACTTTGGCCGCTTGCGCCAATCCAGCCTCTGACCGGCCACCGGGAATGTAATAGGCTGCATAGTCAATCTCGGAATAGGCGCGTGAGGGGGTTCCGGTTTCCTCAATCCCGCGCAGCTGGAAGAGCGCGATAGCGTTCGGAATTGGCAGCGGGGCGGTCACTTCACCCGGGGCCAAAGCCAGAATGATCGGGTGCAAGGAAGGCGGCAGCTTTTCAAGCGGTGTCCAGGGCATCCGGCCGCCGTTGCCGCGCGATGCTGTTGCGGAATAGCGGCGCGCATAGCTTGAGAACTCTGCCTCGGACTGGGTTTGGGAAATCTGATCCGCCAATGCCGCAACCCGCGCGGCGTTTTGGGGAGGGGCGGGAATGATTATCTCGGACAACAGAACGCGAATGCCGGAGCCTGACCCGTCCGCCCCAAGGGCGCGGTCAATTTCGGCGTCCGAAATGGTCACGGTGTTGCCATAGCGGGCGCGGACATAATCACGCCACAGCACTGATATGGTCACAAAATCGCGAAAGGTTTCCTCGTCCACACCAGACTGGCCCAGAGCGGTGATGAATTCTTCTGCGGTCAGGTTTGCCCTTGCGGCAAAGTCGGTCTGGCCCTGTCGGACCTCTTCGGGGGAAAGCTCGCCGCCCGCCTGGCGCATCAGTGCGCTGCGCAACCGGTCATCGATCAGCCCGTCAACCACGCTTTTACGATCAGAACCGGGCGCATTCAGCAATTGCAGGAACCGCTGCCGCTGCTGGACCTCAAATTCCGTCACCACAGAATCGTTGACCTGCGCAACCGGTGCATACAAGTTCTGCGCCGCAGCACCCTGACCCATCACTGCGATCAGGCCAAAGGCGGCAATGCATCGGATCAGTTTGGAAAATTTCATTTTGATTAGTTCCGACATGAGCGCACGTATCTTTCTTTTCCGGTTGAGGCGGCAAAACCCCTTAGGCCGATGTTAAACCCGATATTGGTAGAGGGCTCAACACTTGTTGAGGACGAATAGCGGCGATTGACCGAAAGGTCGACCGTGACACATTCATTGTAATAGGTCAGACCAAAGCCCGCCGTTGCGGAGCGGTCATCGGCGATGTCAAAGCGATAGTCTGCGCTGGCAGACCATGCGCTGCTGATTTTGTACAGGCCATCCAGTGATATTTCCGAGATGTCCTGGGGGCGGGCCTCGGCCGGGTCAGCGTCAAGCCAGACATAACTGCCGCCCATGCTGCCCCGCGCGAAGTCCCAGTCGCCGCGCAGTTCGGCTTTGGAGAACTTGAACTCTTTGTCAAAAATGCTGCGCCCCGTCAGTGACAGGCCGTTCGCGGTCTTGATCTGGCCCGCAAGCAACAGATCAGACGAGGTGCCGGCCAATCCGGAGGTGTTGGTGAATGCCGGGTCCGCCTTTTCGCGCAGCACCTGACCCACGGTGATATGCGCGTCCCAGCCTGCGGGATCGATGCGGGACCAGTTCAGGCCCACGGCGGCGATCCCATGGCGTTCGCGGCGATCAGGGCGTGGAAAACGTGACAATGCCAGCAGGTTGCCTTCGTCGAATTCGACGCGGGTGCTTTCTTCGTTGGGAATGACAAGGCGGTCGCCACCAATCCACCCAAGCTGTGCCACGGGTTCCAAGGTTTGCACGACACCGTTGCGGCCCCGGCGCACCATCGGATAGCGCACCGCCAGCGCTGCATGTGGCACAAAGTCCGAATGGTTCTGGGCAAAGGTTGAATCCTGCGTGATGTCGAAAAAGCCAAAATTGGCACCGACACGAAAATCTGCCACCACCCCTGATTGCAATGTCAGACGCCGCAGCCAGTCAACCTCGCCATTGATCCGCGCCACATCGCGTCCGTCCACGATCAGGTCTGGGTCCGGTCCATCGATGCTCAGGTCGGAACTGCGCCGATGGCTGTGCGCCTGCAATGCTACGCGCACCTCGCCACCCATGGACGCGGGGAAGTAACGCCGCTCGTATTCACCGTCCAATACCAGCGTGGGCAAAGTGTCATTGTCTTCGTTGTCGCGCAGGGATTCAAAATTAAAGAGGCTGGCACGGACATATTGGTCCCGGCGCGCCCGACTTACGGTCAGTTCTGATGTCAGCCTGTCTTTGCCCGAATACCCATATTCCGTCAGATAGGCGTGGTCGCCGGTTGTCTCAATCGCAAAGTTCAGCTTGTAATCGCGCGCCAGATCAAAGTGTCCGAACCCGAAAAGATACGCGCGGGTTTTGCCGGGGCGTTCATCATCGCGCGACACTGCGCCGTTGAATTCAATGCGTCCGGTTCTGTATGCCTGCCGATAGCGCAACTCAAGGGTACGGGTACTGCTGGACAGATAGGGTGTCACGGTCAGGTCGCGCCTGTCGCCTATTTTGATGAAATACGGGATCTTGAGGCCGGTGCCCAACTGCGATGTGGTGCGGATGGAGGGCGTCAAAAAGCCAGTGGCGCGGTCCAATGTCGGATCTGGCAGCCGCAGCCGGGGCAGGTAAAAGACCGGGATGTTCTTGATGCGAAACTGCGCATCGTCGAAAAAAAGCTGCTGTTCGAGCTGGTCATGTACAACGCGTCTTGCGCGGATTTGCCAAAGGGGCGCTTCGCCGTCCTCGCAAACCTTGCAAGAGGTCACGGCGGTTTTGTAAAGCTGGCTGTAGCGACCCTCGACCCGATTGATCTGAACTGCTGCCAGTTGCAATTGCTGATCCAGGATCAGCCGCGCACCCGTCAGAAGGCCGGTTTGCAGATCCTGATCAAGCTGCGCTGCATCGGCCAGAATGATGGTGTCATCGCCTTCGCTTAGTACAATCGGACCTTCAATGACCAAGGACCCGGTTTGTCGGCTGTAGCGGATGGACCGGGCGCGGATACGGGTCGTGCCCTGAAATGCCTCGACATTGCCTTGTGCCACCAACGTGCGGTCGCGGGTGATAAACACCTGATCTGCCACCAAAACGGCGGCCGCCGGGGGCGCGTCCTGTGCCGCCAGCACTGCTGGCAGCGAGATCAGGGCAATAAGTGCAAGGACAAGGCGCATGTGATCAGCCGTCCTCTGCATGCAAGATCAAGCCCAACGCCAGCAGGATGGCGGCCGTCGGCGGGGCCCAAGCGGCCAAAACCACAGGTATCTGACCGTTCTCGCCCAAGATTTGCGCAAAGCTGCGGATGAAATACAAACCAAACCCCAATAGCACAGATGCCAGTACAGCCATCCCTGTACCACCAAATCTGGTATGACGCATGGTAAAGGCGCTCGCAACAAGAACCATCGCGATCAGGAAAAATGGCCGCGCAAGCTCGGTTTGAAGCCACACTTTGTGGCGGCGCGGGCTGAACCCTGCCTGTTCAAGTTGCAGTATAAATTCAGGCAAATCATAGATCGAAACGGCGGCGGGTTTGCCAATACTTTCGCGGATGCGTTCAAGGGTCAGCGTCGAAGGTATGGTCAGGTTCTTGTAGTATTGCGCGTTGCCTTCGGCATTGGTGCCTGCCTGCAGCGGCCAGGATTTTGCATCGCGCAACGACCATCCCACATCGGTGAGCGCCGCGCTCGCCGCCTCAATGCGGCGTGTTGGTCCGCCATCCGGCGCATACGACAGGAAGGTCACGTCATAAAGGACAGAGGCATCATCGTTTGACCGCCACGCCCGGATCACGGTCTGGCCCAGGGCGCTGCCCTGACGCAGCCACAACCCTTCGTCGCTGATCGACAAGGCCGAGGCACCACCGGCGCGGTAACTCTCGGACAATTGCAGATACCGTTTGCCAGTGGCCGCAACGATAGGGTTCAACACACCCACTGCCATCACACCGATGATAAAGGCAACAACCACAGGGGCAATCAGCGCCCGCATGGCAGAGCGCCCCGCTGCCCGCGTGACCACCATTTCTGATGACCGGGCGAGTGAGATAAACAGCGCGACGGTGGCCAGAATTACGATCAGCGGCAGGATCAGGTTAATGGTTTGCGGCGTGTTCAGCAGGGTCAGACCCATGATGTTTTTCCAGCCGATGTTGAGGCTGCCGAATTTGCGCGCCTGATCAACGCCATCAATCAGCACCACAAGCGCAAAGAGCACAATGGTGATCATCATGAACACCGCAGCAAAGCGGCGGGCGAAATAAAGGTGCAGGATCATGGCGCAACCTCTTTGCGGCGCAAACGGCGCAGCCAATTGGGGTGTGATGCCTGCCACAATATCGCCAGCACCAGAATAATTCCAATTGCCGACGGGACATACATCAGCGGCCAGGCAGATCCATCACTGCGCACAGGGTCGACCAACACCCCGCGGATGCCGTCGATTGTGATCAACAGACCAAACGAGATCACCACTTCGCGCCACACGCCGAACCGTGAATAACCGCCGACCATCAGCGTCGAAAACCCGATCATCGCCGCGATGATGCAAAACAAGGGTTGGGCAAAACGTGAATGGTATTCCTCGGCAATGACGCCCGCAGTGGCTCCGGTGCGTTTTTCGAGATTTGACCAATCTGATATGAGATCCGGTGTGGTGATATTGCCGATGGATTGGCTGCCGGATGTGCTTTTGTCCACAAGGGCAGAAATATCGAACGAGAAATCGCGAAACTTTGCCGTGGCCAGACGTTTGTCGACGGTGCTCAGCCGTTGCGCCAGACCATCGACCATAATCAGGGTTGTCCCATCGCCGTTGCGCACAAGATATGCCTCGGCAGCGGTGTAGATCACACCTTCATTCGGGGTTCGGCGATCAGACAGAAACACATCGCGCAGCACCCCATCGGCGTCGATAGTGCGGGTATAGAAGGTGACTTTTTCGGTGGGATGCAAAAATGTGCCTTCGGTCAAGAGCCGCGCGGTCACGTTCTGAGATATCTCATTTTCCCGCTGGTTCAGCTGCGCCTGCGCCAGCGGCACCAGAATATGCGTCAAAATCGACATCATGAGGGCGACGCAGATGCCATAGGCCAGCACCGGACGCGCCAACCGCCATGGGCCGGTCCCGGTTGATTGCAGCACGGTCAATTCAGATTCGCTCATCATCCGGTTGGTCACATAGACCGCGCCGGCAAATGCCGCGATGGGCAGAACGGTGGTGATCAGTTTGGGCAGGCCAAGTGATGTAAATTCAAGGAAAACAAGGGCGGATTGGCCGTCACCGATCAACCGGTCAAACAAAACGACCGCACGGTTGATCCAGAACAACGCCACAAGCACAAGCGCAAAAAAGCCAAACAGCACAAGAAGCTGCGACAGCATATAGCGGTCGAATTTGGCCACTGCGATCCCCCAAAAAGATGCTCTGACGGCTGTTTTTCGGCATCGTAACCCATAATGTGGTGCGGGAAAACTGATATCTGTCCATAATTCTGGTCATGGGCGTTGTGCCGCGATAGGTCTTGTTTGAATTTCTAACCGAGGCGCGCACCATGACTGACCTGACCCCTATCTCATTTGCCGATACAGATATTGATCAAATAGCTGGCCATGCTGGCCGGATTGCGGTGCTTGTTGACAAGGATGGCCGCCTGGATGCCGGGGCGCGGCGGGTGAATAAATTAACGCGTGGCGCTTTGGCGCGTCTGATCGAGGGTGCGCCCTTTGCCAAGCTCAAACCGGGGGATGCGGTGGCGATGGCCTATCCCGGCGGCTTGACTGCTGACGCGGTGGATGTGGTGTGCCTGCCAAAAGGGGCGGACCGCCATGTGGCGCGCCGCGCGGGCGCATCTTTGGCCAAATTGCGCGGTCAGTCGGATGTGTTGATCCTTGCGGCAGGAACCCGGCGGGTGGCCGAGGTCGCCTATGGGGTCGCACTGCGGGATTACCGCTTTGATGATCATAAAAGCGACGCGGAAGCGCGCAAAGGTGCCGTGCGTGTGATGTGCAGCAAGCCGGATGCCGCGCAAGAGGCCTATGCCCCGTTGATGGCCATTGCCGAAGGCGCGTTTATGACACGCGATCTGACCAATGCACCAGCAAATGTGCTGACCACGACCGCGTTTGCGGATCAATTGGCGCAGATGAAGAGCATTGGACTAAAAGTTGAGGTTCTGAATGAGGATGATCTTGCAAGGCTCGGAATGAGAACGCTTTTATCTGTTGGTCAGGGATCAGATAGCCCATCGCATGTCGTGGTGATGCGTTGGGACGGCGGCAAAAAAGGCGCGGCCCCGCTGGCGCTGGTTGGCAAAGGCGTGGTTTTTGACACGGGCGGGATCAGCCTGAAACCCGGCGCTGGCATGGAAGACATGACCATGGACATGGGCGGTGCGGGCGTGGTCTCGGGTGTGATGCGGTCACTGGCGCGGCGCAAGGCGGCGGCCAATGTCGTGGGGCTGGTGGGCATCGTCGAAAACATGCCCTCGGGCAATGCCACGCGCCCCGGCGATGTCATCACCTCGATGAAAGGCGACACGGTAGAAGTGATCAACACCGACGCCGAAGGGCGTTTGGTTTTGTGTGACGTGATGTGGTACGCGCAGGATCGGTTCAAACCTGCGGCGATGATTGATCTTGCAACACTGACGGGGGCAATAATCGTCAGTCTTGGCCACGAGAATGCAGGCGTGTTTTCAAATGATGACGCATTCTGCACTGCGTTTTTGAAAGCCGCCAAAACCGAAGGTGAAGGGGCCTGGCGGATGCCATTGGGCAAAGCCTATGATGATCTGCTGAAAAGCCGCATTGCCGATATGAAGAACATCGGTGGTCGCATGGCCGGGGCCATTTCGGCAGCGCAGTTCCTGCAACGGTTCGTAAAGGACGGGGTACCATGGATCCATCTGGACATTGCAGGCGTGGCGTCGGTCAAGACCGATACAACGCTGGCCCCTAAAGGCGCGACCGGATGGGGCGTGGCGACACTGAACCGTCTGATATCCGATATGTTTGAGAAGGATTAATCAGGTCATGGGTGCCGCCTATTTCTATCAATTTTCGCGCAAGCCATTGGCGGACACGCTGATAATGCTCTTGGGCAAATCGTTGGAAAACGATTGGAAGGTCGCGGTGCGCGGAACGGATATGGCGGGGCTTGAAGCGCTGGACAAGGCGCTGTGGCTGGGGCCGGAGGATGGATTTTTGCCGCATGGGCTTGCAGGCGGGCCGCATGACGCCGATCAGCCTGTTTTGTTGACCTTGGGGACAGAGGCAGCCAACGCGCCACAGTGTGTCATGTCGGTGCAGGGGGCGGATGTTGGTGTGGATGAGGTCGCAGCGCTGGACCGGGTCTGTATCTTGTTTGATGGCGATGACGAGGTCGCATTGGACCGCGCACGTGGGCAATGGAAAACGCTGAAAGATGCCGGAGGCTCGGCGCAATATTGGTCCGAGGCCTCAGGTCGCTGGGAGAAGAAGGCCGAAACCTAACGGGTCAGGATCAGCTCGCCATTGGCGATTTCCAAACGGCCCCAGCGCTGCAGATATCCCATGCCAAGCAGCGAATCCTCCATCTGGCCACCATTGACCACCGCTGCGACGTCGCGGTCGGTCACATCGCCCAGTTGCACTGCATCTAGGCGCACAAAAGCGGTCCGTACCTCGCCATTGGCCGTGTTTGCGCGCCCCAGATAGGTCAGTTGATCGGGGTCCAGCCCGGCGCGCCGTGCATCAGACTGAGTGAGCACCATGTCGGTTGCGCCCGTATCCAGCACAAAGCGCACATCGGCACCGTTGATCTGAACCGTCAGGTAATAGTGGCCATCCGCACTGCGCGGAACAATGATCTGTCCGGCGTCTGTCATGCGGGTCTGGGATGCGGGGCGGCTGATGTCTTGCCACAGCCCCACGGCTGCGGCACCGCCAACAAAGATCATCGCCCAAACCGCAGCATGTTGCAGGGTTTTGTTCAGACCTTCGCGGGTCTGCATCAGGAACCATCCGGCAACCATGACCAAAAGGACAATGAGATAGATCAGGCGTGAGGTGTCGAAATCGGCCATTTGATGCCCTTTATGGAGTCTGAAGTCATATAGGGCTGGTTTGCCGGGTTGTCAGCCCACGCCCGGTCCAAAACCAAAGGCGGAAAGGCCATCGAGCACAAATTGCACGGACAATGCGGCCAGCAACATGCCCAGCAACCGGGTGATGACGTTGATCACCGATTTGCCAATCACCCGTTCCAGATAGCCACTGGCCTGTAGGGTCAGGGCCATCACCACAAGCACAAAAAGAGTAATGCCGCTGACAGTCAATAACCCTTCCCAGCCGGGTTTTTCGCCGGTGAGCAGAATCACGGTTGCGATGGCACCGGGACCGGCAATCAGGGGAATGCCAAGCGGAAAGGCGGATGGGTCGTTGTGGTCGTCTTCCTCGGCGGTGTCGGCGCGGCGTTTGGTGCGCCGCGCAAAAAGCATGTCGAGGGCGGTGATGAACAGCAAGATACCGCCCGCGACCCGGAAAGCGGGCATCGAGATGCCGATAAAGCCAAGCACCGCCTCGCCAAATGCCGCAAAAATGATCAGCACGGCACCGGCAATGATACAGGCACGCCAGGCCACGCGGCGGCGCTCTGCATCGGTCATGCCGGGGGTCAGCGCCAGAAACAGCGGTGCAATGGCAATCGGATCGACCACCACAAACATGGTGACAAGGGCGGTGATCATATAGGCGGTGTCGAGTGTCATTGTTTATTCTGAATGGGGGCTTTGCCCCCAAACCCCCGAGTATTTAAGGCGAAAAGAAAGGTCAGGCGGTGGCTTTTTCGAGTTTTTCGAGTGCGGTCATCCAGAGCGCTTCGGCGCGGTCGAGCGCTTGCATCACTTCGGCATATTTTTTGTTCCAGACCTCAAGCTCGCCTTTTTTGGCGTCTTCGTAAAGGTCGGGATCGGCGAGTTTCTTGGCCAGCTTGTCGCGCATGGCGTTGATCTTGTTCACCCGGTCCTCTGATTTACGGGCATCTGCGCGCAGGGCGATCACCTCGTCGCGGCTGGCGCGTTTGGGTTTTGGGGCCTCTTTGGCGGCCTTGTTGGGGTTCTTGCTGACCGGTTTGACCGGGGTCAGCAGCATTTTGCGGTATTCCTCAAGGTCGTCGTCATAGGGGGTGACCGTGCCCTCCGAGACCAGCCACAGGCGGTCGGCGACCATCGACAAAAGGTGCATGTCGTGGCTCACAAGGATGACTGCACCGGAGTACCGGGTCAGCGCCTCGACCAGTGCTTCACGCGATTCGATGTCGAGGTGGTTGGTCGGTTCATCCAAAATCAGCAGATGTGGGGCGTGCAGGGTGGCCAAGAGCAGCGACAGGCGCGCCTTTTGGCCGCCCGACAGACGGCCCACTTCGGTTTCGGCCTGATCGGGGCCAAGGCCAAATCCCGCAAGCTGTGCGCGCAGTTTGGATTGCATCACGCCGGGGCGGGCGGTGAGCATGTGTTGCAGTGGGGTTTCCGCAACAATCAGTTCTTCGACCTGATGCTGGGCAAAGAAACCCACCCTGAGTTTGTTGGAATTGACCTGTTTGCCCGCCATCAGGGGCAGGCGGTCAGACAGCAGTTTGGCCAGTGTCGATTTGCCTTGACCGTTTTTGCCCAAAAGCGCGATCCGGTCGTCCTGATCAATGCGCAGGTTGAGCCGCGTCAGAACGGGGTGGTCGTCGGAATAGCCGACAGAGCCACCTTCGATGTTGATGATCGGGGGCGACAGTTCTTCGGGTTCGGGAAAGGTGAACACCTTGCGCGCTGCCTCTTCCGGCGGGGTGATCATGTCCATCTTTTCGATCATTTTCAGGCGTGACTGGGCTTGCTTGGCCTTGGATGCCTTGGCTTTGAAGCGGTCCACAAAGCTTTGCATATGCTCCTTGCGGGCCTGTTGTTTCTTGGCCATCGCCGTCAGTTGCGCGCGTTTTTCGGCACGCTGGCGGGCGAATTGATCGTAGGGGCCTTGGTAAAAGGTCAGTTTGCGGTCTTCGAGATGCAATATCCCGTTGACGGCACGGTTCAGCAGGCCGCGGTCGTGGCTGATGATAATGACGGTGTGCGGATATTTGGCGAGGTAGCTTTCAAGCCAAAGCGCGCCCTCAAGATCGAGGTAGTTGGTCGGTTCATCCAGCAACAGCAGGTCAGGTTGGGCAAAGAGCACGCCCGCCAGGGCCACACGCATGCGCCAGCCGCCCGAAAATTCGGAGCAGGGCATTTGCTGTTCTTCGTGGTCAAAGCCAAGGCCTTTGAGGATCGAGGCGGCGCGGCCTTCGGCAGACCATGCGTCGATGTCGGCCAGCCGCGCCTGAATGTCGGCAATGCGGGCAGGCTCGGTGGCGGTCTCTGATTCCAGCATCAGCGCGGCACGTTCGGTGTCGGCGGCCAGAACTGTGTCGATCAAGGAGACCTCGGACGACGGCACCTCTTGTGCGACGCCGCCGATCTTGGCGCGTGACGGCAATGAGATGGCACCGGCGTCCAGCCCCAATTCGCCGCGGATGATTTTGAACAACGTTGTCTTGCCAGCACCGTTGCGGCCGACAAGGCCAACCTTGTGACCATCTGGAATGACGGCGCTGGCCTCTTCAAACAGGGGCCGGCCTTCGACGGAATAGTTGATTTCTGAGATGCGTAACATGGGCGCGGTGTGGACCAACGGGTGCGCGGCGTCAATCACAGCTTTTCATGGGCCGGACCCCATGTTAGGGAGCGGCCAAATTCAACACCGATAGGAGCACGCCACATGGCCCTCGAACGTACATTTTCGATCATCAAGCCCGATGCAACACGCCGCAACCTGACAGGTGCGATCAACAAGAAGTTTGAAGATGCGGGTCTGCGCATCGTTGCACAAAAGCGCATCCACCTGACCAAGGCGCAGGCGGGCGAGTTTTACAAGGTGCACGCCGAGCGTCCATTCTATGACGAGCTGTGCGAATTCATGGCGTCGGCACCGATTGTGGCACAGGTTCTGGAAGGCGAAGGGGCCATTGCCAAGAACCGTGAAGTCATGGGGGCGACAAACCCAGCAGATGCCGCAGCAGGCACAGTGCGTGCAGATTTTGCTGAAAGTGTTGGCGAGAATTCTGTGCACGGGTCGGACGCGCCGGAAACCGCAGCGGTTGAGATTGCCTATTTCTTTTCGGGTCTTGAACTGGTCGGTTAAGCCGCCAGAGTTCAGCACAAACAAGAAAGGGTCGCAGCGATGCGGCCCTTTTTCGTTACGGGGTATCGGCCACGCTTTGATCCGGGAGCGGACCAACCCGACCCTGTTGCGCCAGATGGCTGTGCAGCAGGTCAACGTTGCGGGTGTTGGACCGCCAGCCGATGTCAAAGACATCGCCCACCAGCGGGATCGCCCCGATGGCCAGATCGATGCCAACATTGAGGCCCATACGGGCCATGATGGATTTCGATGCCCCCAAACTGAGCGATTCCCGCAAGATAAAGATCGAGGGTACCAGTGTCAGCGCATCGCCGACGACAGGCACCAGACCAAACACCGAATCCCAGCCCACGCGAATGCCAAGGACCGGCACGCGAAATGCACTGTCCATGCGCTGCGCCAATTTGCGCAGTCGGGCCAGATCAGTGGCATGGGGGTGATGATCAAGGTTCATATGGTTGAAGTTAGGTGTTGATTACTTTGTTTCAACAGCTTCTGACGAAGCATTAGGCGTGTCTTTAAGTATGGCGCACCCCAATGACATTCATCATCCGTTCAAATTCTGATGTGCCAGGATCGTGGCTTTGGGCCTTTATGGCGTCGAATTTTGCGCGCAGGGCGGTTTTTTCCGCCCCTTTGCAATCATTCCATGGACGTCCCTGCAGGCCCATGACCAATACATAATAGCCAATGAAATGGGGGCGCATGCCGCTTTTGAGCAATTGCGCATAGGCGGTATCGGCACCAAGGGCGCGCAATTCTTCGGCGCTGTTGATGCCGGCTTTGGCGCAACTGGCCTCATACGCGGGGCCAAGGTTGCGGATCGACGAAACGGGTGTTTTCATCTGCTGGTTTTAGGATGAACGCGCGGTCATGTCACGGGGCTCAGAGGCTGGCGTAATCCGTGATTTCAGGCTCCGGTGGTGGCGGTGTCTTATCTGAGGTGTCGGTCTTCGGTTGTGGCACAGGCTCAGGGCGCAGTGGCGGTTCCTGCGCGGGGTCATCTTTACCAAGGTCACTCTTATCAAAACGGGCCATTGCAGCATGCTCCTTTCCCCCGGCAGGCAGGCCGGTCGGATTTGCCCCAGAGCAAGTATGCTGGCAGATTTGGTCCGGGGAAGGGCGCAATTGAGGTGATTGGACGTTAATCTTAGGGCGGGGTCAGCCTGAAATGGGTGCTTTGGGCATAGGTTTGGCCCGGTACCAATGTGATTTGCGGAA
This sequence comes from Sulfitobacter sp. SK011, assembly GCF_003352065.1. NCBI lineage: Bacteria > Pseudomonadati > Pseudomonadota > Alphaproteobacteria > Rhodobacterales > Roseobacteraceae > Sulfitobacter > Sulfitobacter sp. SK011. The sequence continues at coordinate 2,523,366 of NZ_CP025803.1, read as the reverse complement.
AATGATCGTGATGCGGTGCATCCGGCCAATGCTGGGGTTCAAGGGCGATCCCGGAATAGGGTTTCAGCGGTGGGCAATCGGCCATTTCAACTGCCAGATCAGGCAGGGAAGCCCCCGCATAGACCTGCAAACCGGGGGCCGTGGTGGCGATATCAAGCCGGGTGCCGTCGCTGCCCGTGAGGGTCGCGGCATGGGTTGGCGTGGCAAGAGGGGCCGACGCGAGGCAAAAGTTTACATCGAGCGCCGGGCTGAGCGGCACGGGTTTCTCGGTTTCAAAGTCGAACTCACTACCGCGCGTTATGTGTCTTTCACCTGTGGGCAGCCCTTGTGGGTCGGTCGGCAGATATTGGGTGGCATTGACGGCGATGCGATGCCCGCCGACGTCGGGTGTCCCATCAAGGTTCCAATAGGGGTGCGCGGCGACGTTCATCGGGGTCGCCCGGTCCGTGGTGGCCGTGATGGTGAGGGTCAATGTGTCTGCCTCAACGCTGTAACGCGCCAGGATCTGCCGATTGCCGGGCAGGCCATTCATACCGTCCGCGAGCGCGCAGGATAGCGTCACGCTTTCAGGGGTTTGCAATTCGATTTGCCAGAGGCGTGTGTGCAGGCCGTCTGGCCCCGAATGCAGGCAATTTGTGTTTTCATTCTGTGGCATCTGGTAGGTCTGGCCGTCCAGTGTGACCCGCCCGTCTTGCACCCTGTTGGCGATCGGCCCGACCAGCGATCCTGCGCAAATCGGCACTTTGGTATGATCCGCGGGATCTGCGAACCCGATGACGAGATTTCGGGTCTGACCCGCAAAACGCACACCCACCAATGCGGCCCCTTGCGGCAATATGGTGGCGCACAGGGTGTCGGAGCTGATGGTGATGGATTGTTGATTGGTCATGGCCGCTAGGATTGCCCGGATCACATCAGGGACACAAGCGGGTGTTTTGACGAGGTGCGCAGCGTGGCCGGGCATTTCAGTGGCGCATATAAGATGGGGCTCAAGGACGCTTATGAAGAAACCTTTGCCGGTCGGGCTCATTTAAACCAGTGCTCTGGACCTGATCCTTGAAGTCAGGAGGCGCAGGATGGACGCGTAGGTTTTCAGATCCGCCATCAGCAAAGCGGCCGCCAGTGCGAAACTGAGGATGAACATCACCACGGGCACAGCTAATGTCCGGATCGTTCCCTGCGGCTTGATCTTGATCGCGGTGATCACCAGCGCGGGCAGGGTGCCGTAGAACATCACATGGGCGGCGAAACCGAAGGTGATCAGATTCCCACATCACCATCGAAAGCTGGTGGAAACACGACAACACCAGACGGCCAGATCGTGCTCTGGATTACCGCCCGCTTGCGCCAGAAGCTGTCGTGGCGATAAGCCAAAAGCCAATCATCCACTAACTTTCATTTTGGAATACTCAGTTGGGGCAGGCCGGTCCGAAAACACGATCTGTGTGGAAATATCCATTGATCTGGCTCAATACCGGCAGCCTTCCGGTGTGTTAATTTAGTCTGATCATGCAAAATTGGTGGAGAAAGGCCATGGAGAAATCCCAAGCATATCAATCAGCCAAAAAGCGCGTTGAATCCAAGATGGGATTTTACACTCACCTGTCCGTTTATGTCGCGGTCATTCTATTCCTTGTGGTCATCAATCTACTGACCTCATCCGGTAGCATCTGGTTCCACTGGCCAATGCTGGGATGGGGGATTGCGGTGGCAATTCATGCCTTGGTGGTTTTCGTATTTCCAGGTCAGTTCGCTGTCACCGAAAAAATGATCGAGAACGAAATGGACAAGTCCCGAACGGGTTCTTGAGGGGTGCTATGGTCAAAGGCGAAACACAGACTTGGGATGCCATTGTAATCGGGTCCGGCATGGGTGGCATGGCATCTGCAGCAACACTGTCGAAAATGGGCCACAAGGTATTGTTGCTGGAGCAGTACGAGACCTTGGGTGGGCTGACGCACAGCTTCTCTCGCGACGGCTTCTCATGGGATGTTGGGATTCACTATCTCGGCTGCGTCGCGCCGGGTGATCGGGAACGCGGATTCATCGACTGGCTGGCGCATACGCCCATGGACTTCGAACCGATGGGAGCGGTCTATGACAATCTGCACCTCGCAGACGCGCCGCCGCTTGCGCTGTCGCGCCCGTTTGAGGCGCAAGAACGCGATTTCAAAGATCGCTTCCCAGATGAGGCCGAGGCGATCGAGGCCTGGATAGCCGCCCTTCGGGAAGGGCGGGATGCGATGTACACGCTGAGTTCTACCCGCGGCATGCCCGAGATTGCCGCCCAGATGACGGAATGGTGGAACCACCGCGCCATCAACAAATGGTGCAGACGCACCACCCAGGAGGTTGTTGACAGCATCACCCAAAACCCGGAACTTGCCGCCGCCTTTACCGCCCAATGGGGGGACCATGGCGGTCGGCCCCACAAGGCGAGCTTTGGCATGCATGCCCAGATTTGCGGTTCTTATCTGGAAAGCGGCGCATGGTATCCGGTGGGAGGCGGCAAGGCCTTTGCCGACCATCTGATCCCGACGATCACCCATGCGGGTGGAGAGGCCCGCGCCGGAGTAAAGGTTGAGACGCTGCTGGTCGAGGATGACAAGGTCGTGGGCGTTCGCACATCGACAGGCGAAGACATCCGGTCGGACGTCGTCATTTCCGATATCGGCGCGCGCGAGACGATCAACAATTTGCTTCCCTCTGGCTTTGGTCCCGAAGATTGGATCAGCGAAATTCAGGCGCTGCCAGCCTCTATTGCCCATTTCGATCTTTTCCTGGGCTTCGAGGGCGATGTGGAACAGGCCGGTGCCACGCGGTCAAACCACTGGGTTTATCCGACCGGACAAGTCGACGCAGTATGGGCGGAGGCACCAGAGGGTGATCCGCCGGGTTTTTTCCTCTCGTTCGGTTCACTAAAAGATCCAAGCCATGATCCGGGACCCAAGCAGAAATATGCGGGCGACATGGTCGTTTGGACCGATTGGGACTGCGTTGCGCAATGGGCGGACATGCCATCTGGCGCGCGGGGCGCGCAGTACAAAGCCTTCAAGCAGCAGGTGGAGGATAAGATGTTCGCGCTGTTGGAAAGGTACTTCCCGGACTTGGCCGACCTCGTCGTCTTTCGGGAGCTTTCAACGCCGCTGGCGACCGCGGCGATCACCGGCCACCACCAGGGCCGCTTCTATGGCCTGGATGGGACGCCTGAGCGCGCACTAAGCCGTGCGCTCAAAGCCAAGACCCCGATCGAAGGGCTTTATCTCTCAGGGCAGGACGTGGTCAGTCAGGGTATTCAAGGCGCGCTTTGGGGCGGAGTTTTAGCCGCGGCAAGCGTCGATCCCAGAGTTTTTAGACAGCTTCGCGGGTGATCCCTCAACAGGCGTTTTGCCCGGGGCTGATGTTTATGGAAGCGCCAACACTCGAGGTAGTGAACTCAAAACCGCTATGCGGAAGCACGCAAGTTTTACGTTTTACCGGAACAGTTGTGCGTTGCTCACGGTCTGTTCCTGCTATTCATTCATAGCGCAGCATTTTGGAGGTGTGAACGGCAGTAGAGTTGGGCGGAGCGGACATCTGACCGCCACTCCATTTTTCAATATTGATTGCTATTGCAAATGTGCAAATCGCCGCATTTCAAATGGCTTGATCGATATTGCTGACAGAAGGGATACCGTCCGTCTGAAGCCTAGGTGAACCAGCGCGCGCTACTTTCTCGGCTAAATCCACAGAAATCATAGCATCCATTGCAAGCCGGAACCTCGGATCGCGGGTGGCGCGTTGTTTTAACTCTGCGATTTCCCATTCAAGGATATCACAATCGCTCACTAGGTAAGTTGATGCGGAAGCGCGGTTCCCTGTCAGATAGGCCACTTCACCTATGAAAACACCGTCCGGAACAAAAAACCGACTGCCATATTTTTCAATTTCGACTTTACCGCCAATCACGTAGTAGAGAGTGTTGACGCGGCTACCATCTGCGGTAAGCTGATGTCCTGCCGGCCTGGTCACGCGGTTTGCTACACTCATTAATTTACGGAAATCGCCAGGCGGCAGAATGTCGAAATGCGCATAAATATCGCGGTACTTTCTGGGTATAGCCCAGACCGAACGTCGATAAAACAAACTCATTAAGCCAATAAGGTTTGCTGTTCCCGTTGCGGTGCTGGCCCATATAGCAGGCCACAATGGCGTATCATTCACAACCGCGTAATACCAAATGTAAAGCGCTGTTCCGACAAGCAGCATGGCCCGAAGCATTATTTGATTGATAATGAGATACCCGAGCACAAACATCCCTGCCGCCGCGAGTACTAAAAAATCAGGCAAAAGGAATTCGTTCATTTGCACACCAGAAGTAACCAAAAAAATGTGTCAGATAAATTATGCCGCCCAGCACACACCAAACCGCTACCTTAGGCAAGCCGACTTGAAATCGGCCGTGTGAAATTATGTCAAACCACCCCGGAAAGCTTTATTCACCAAAGCAGTAAATTTGATCAAAGGTTCACTTTTTTTGGTTAAGCTTGACCGCATTGGGGTTTTTGCCGTCATGCGGCGGCGCAGAGATTTGCCACGGCGGGGCTTGCCTGTGTCGGCGTGAATGGCCCGGAGCGGACATTCATGCACCACGCAATAAAAGGGGCTTCGGCTCGTGCGGTGAGCGGGGCACCATGCACAGACCTGCTGTGCTGCAACCTGCAGCTAAGACACTTAGTGCCTCATCGCTTACAAACAGATCAGCAGGTGTCGCGGTCGCGCGTCCTTGAACCTTGCCATTCTTCAGATCAGATTGGGGATATGTTCCTTTGGAATTCGGGCCCCGAAATGCCGAAGAACTTCTGACGATACTGCCTGGCCGAACGCAATTGCGTCCTGCTGAGGGTGCCCGGATAGGCGCGCCGCCAGATAGCCTGCGTTGAAGGCATCGCCTGCGCCTGTGGTATCACGCATGCCGCTGACGGAAGGGGTTTCAACCGTCGTTTGTGTACCGTCACACAAGCCCAGAACCGGACCGGCACCGTCCTTGACCGCAATTTCTGTAACGCCGGCTTTTTGCAGCCGCTCAAGTGTCGCCTGTGGGGATGTGTCGCCCCACAAGGCCGCCTCATCGTCAAAACTGGGCAGGGCGATGTCAGTGATCTCAAGAAAGGCAGACAGGGTTGTGCGGGTCTCGTCTTGTGACGACCACAGCCTGGGGCGCACGTTCGGGTCGAAAGACAGGCGCGCGCCTTGCGAGCGGGCCGTGGCGATCACATCCCAGAGGCGCGCGCGCGCATCAGCCGACAGGATCGCGAGGGTAATGCCTGAAAGGTGAATGAGGCCCGCCTGACCGATTGCCTTGGTCAGCCAGTCTGGGTTGTCCGCCAATAGCCGCGCGGCGGAGTGTGATCGCCAATACTGGAAATCTCGTTCAACCCCCTTCAGGGCGATCATATAGAGGCCCATGGTGCGGTCATCGACGCGGCCAATGCAGGAAACATCCATGCCGTCGTCTGTGAGTTGGTCGATGAAGGTGTCCGAAACCGAATCCCTGCCTACCTTTGTGACAAAGCCAACTTGTCCGCCGGTGCCCAGAATTTGGGCCATATGCCAGGCCGTATTGAAGGTGTCGCCCGCAAAGCTGCGCCGATAGGTATCATCGCCGATCACGGCCATTTCAATCATGGCCTCACCGATTGCGACCACTTTGCTGGACATGAAATCCATCACGTTGTGCCGGTTTCATCAGCGAGGTCAAAGATTCCGCCTGTCAGCCAGGCGGGCCAGTCGCGTTCAAATACCGATTTGGCCTGTGTGTCGAAAGTGCGGATGGGGCGGGTGGTGACGGCCATGTCATTGCCAACCAGCCGCACAAGAATTTGCGATTGCATGTCATCTGCGCGTTCCGGGCGGAATCTCACCTCTGGCAGCGGTCCGGTCCTCGATCTCGGCAGGGATGCGCCATCTGGGTCACAGATTGCGCGTGCGCCACGGCTGCCGCCGCCTTGGGCGATATAGAAATCAAGCGCGGCAAGCACCGCCTCTGACGCGAGGGCCATCTGCTGCCATTGCACGACGCGGGCGGCTTCGTTGTTGCGGGTAAATGAAAGCCCGTTTTCACGAACCGCCTGACTAAGCTTGCGGGCGTCTTGATGCGCACGTTCAACGTCTATGGCGTGGCACAGGATACCTGCGTGATCGCTCATTCGGGCCTGAATTTCGCGGCGCACGTCTGCCACGGCATAGGGGCTGTCAGCGTTCAGGACGGCGAGGATAGCTGCAACAGCATCACCGGTTTGTGGGCGTGCATCCGAATTTGCGGGTGCCGCTGCGCGACCACTGGCCGCGATGTGTTCGGCAACCCGTGTGCCAAAGACCTGACCTGCATTCAATGCAGACCCGCCGGGGCGTGTTGCGCCATGGGTGCCTGCGGCCTCGCCCACCGCATAGATGCCAGCGATGTTGGTCCGCCCCCAGGTATCGACGGCGATGCCGCCGTTCATATGCTGGTGGTTGACGGCAAACTCCAGCGGATCGGCAGTGATATCCACCTTGTAGCGTTTATAAAGTTCGATCGCGAGCGGGTTCATATGGCGCAGACGATCAATGGGCAGGTCTTGATTGGCTCCCGACCGTTTGAGGTAATCCCCTACGTCAGGGTCGAGCCGATCCAGGCTGAAGTCCTGATCACCGGGCACCGGCAAAAGGTTGCGGTTGAAGTCAAGAAAGACCCGCCGCCCTTTCTGGCCCTCGCGGTAGATCGCCAGATCCACAAGGCTGGATTCGAAGTTCAGCATCCGGCTGGCATGGAATGGCCATTGATAGCCTTTGCGAAAGATGTTCGAGGCCATTTCTTGGGTGGTGCGATAATAGTCGGCCAGAAAATGATGCTCTTGGCCATCCGCATCAAGGGAATAGATATGCGGGATCACCTGCACATAGGTGCCTGACAGGTTCCAGGGGAACCCTTCGCGACGGGTGCCGATGCCGAACTGGCTTTCGGTGATGTTCACCAGCGCGAGCCCCGTTTCCAGCGCCAGCCCAAGCGTGCCAAAGCAGCCGTTGGGGAATACGCTGTCGCGGTACATCTCGCCGGGGCCCCCTGCGGCAAAGACAAGAGCCTCGCATTGGAACAGCGCCAGACCGTAGGGATTTGCGTCGGTGCTTGTTTTGGGCCGGATGGTCAGCACGCCGATGACGCGCAACTGATCACCTTCTTGCTTGGTCAAAACCTTCACGGCGGTCGTATGGTTGTAAAATGGAATGCCGAGACGCAGCGCTTCCTCGGCCAGAACCTTGACCATCAGGCGCGACGTGCGTGGTCCGCAGGATGTCGCGCGGCCAACCTCATCATGGTCGGTCTGATATCGCAACGTGCCGCCCAGTTCATCCTGTGGTAACGGCAGACCCAGATACTGCAGCGACGCCATCGCCCGGATTGAGCCAATGGCCTCGATATAGGCGGTGTCTTCGTCCATGGCACCGCCCGACCGGATCGCGGCGGCCATATCCTGAAAGTTGTCACCCTGATCCTTGGTGTTGGCGGTGTGCAGCGTTTGTTTGTCCGACCCCGAACAGGCGGACGTGCCGCCCCATGCACTTTGACTGATGATAGTTACATCAACGGCGCGGCGCTTCATCTCGACGGCGGCACGCAGTCCGGCGGCACCGCTTCCGATCACGAGGCTTCCGGCGCGAAACACAGGGACGTCGAAGCCATCCACGGTCATCCGTTCGCCCGTGTCAGGGGCGTTGCCGAGGCGCGGCATCGCGACGTCGGTCAGCGCATCAAGGATATGTTGAGGGACGGACAGGCTCATCTCGCGACCTTCTTTTTGATTGGGCAGCAGGTCACGGAATGTCGACCCAGCGTCTCAGGCGCGATGATTCCATACAGGCATCGACAATCTGGCAGATGTGGTGGCCCGTCTCAAAGGTCGGCCACATGGGCTTGTTGGCAACGATGGATTGAATGACTTCGGCCGCCTCAATGATCTTGCTTTCGTTATAGCCAAGCGCAAAATTGGGCAGCGGCAGGAAGGCTTTGTAGGTTTCATGTTCTGGTCCGACGTCGATTTCGCGGTAGCCGCGCCGCCCGACCTTGTCGTCGTTCGAATAGAACCGCAGGCGGTTCACCTCGTCATAGGTGTAGGCCAGACTGCCCTTGGTGCCGTATATTTCATAGGTCTGCATGAATTTGCGACCCGTGGCGATGCGGCTGAAATCGACCAGACCGCGTGCGCCATTGGCAAAGGTGCACAGGATGTTGGATCCATCGGGATTGGTGATGTCTGCCCAGTCTTCATCACCTGAAAGCGCCGTTTCGGCACCCAGCCCGACACCTTCGACGACCGGCCTTTTGGCGGTTATAATGAAGTTGTCGGCAATCAACGCGCTGACCTTGCCGACCAAAAACTCCATGAAGCTAAAGACATGGCTGCCGGTGTCGCCGACGATCCCCGTCGGGGCCAGATCGCCGTTCGCGCGCCACATATAGGGTGCGAGGGGGTCGCCATACATGTCGACATGCTGGCAGCCCTTGAAGAGCTTGATTTCACCGATTTCGCCTGCCTCGATGATCTCTTTCGCGCGGTCGTGCACGGGGTTGCGGGGAAATGCATGGCCCACGCGGGTGATCAGCCCCTTGGCTTTGGCGATGTCGGCAAGTTCCTGCGCCTGTGCGGCCGTATCGGCCAGGGGCTTTTCGCAAAAGACATGTTTTCCGGCCAGCAACGCCGCCTTTGCGACGTCGTAGTGCAGATTGTCGGGCAGGCAGATATCAATCAGGTCCACATCAGGATCGGCCACAGCCTCTTGCCAGTTGGTCAGAATTTTTGCACCCGGTGCGCGAAAGGCAAGGTCTTGCGGCGTCGATGATTTTCCGCCGACCAGTGCGACAACCCGCGCCGTACCGCCGCTTTCCCCGAAGAAATGCGGAAAGGTCTGATAGGCCATGGTGTGGACCTTGCCCATCCAACCTGATGCACCCAAAACGGCAACTTTTACCTCAGTCATGTCCGTCTTCCTTTCGTTTGTTCCAGGCTGGAACGTTCCATCATTTATCGGCGCACAAGTGGGGATTTGGCCCGGTTGTGCGACGTTTGGTCAGGCCCCGCTTGAGGCCCGTTTGATCAGTTGAACCGGGCTGCGCGCGGTGACCACGGGCGTTTTGCCGTCCTTGACCCAGCCCAAAATCTGCGCCGCAGTGGATTTTGCGAAATCAGGGATATTGCAGCTGACAGAGCTCAGCGGCGGATAGCTGTCCTGGCAATCTTCGATGTCGTCGAAACCCACAACGCGCAGATCGGTACCGACCTTGATGCCAAGCTCTGGACATGCCGCCAAAACACCCAAAGCGACGAGATCATTAAAGCAGATCACACCATCGACCTCCGGATGCTCAGCCTGCAGCTTCGCGGCCATGGTCTTGCCAAAAGACCGGGTTGCCTGTCCGGTCAGGACAACGGGTGTCATCCCATTCTCGGATAGGACGGACAGATACCCGCTCATGCGTTCTTCGGTGACAGCGCGGCCATCAAGCCCGCCAAGGAATGCGATCCGCTTGCATCCCATCTCAAGCAGGTGTTCAGCCGCAAGGCGTCCGCCACGCAGGTAATCTGGGGCCAGAAAAGGAAACTTTGGGTCTCCCGACTTGAGCGACCGAAAGACCTGAAGCGTCGGTGTGTTTGACGCATTCAACACGTTCAACGTTTCTTGTTCATCGCCATAGCTTGGCGAGATGATAAATCCTGACACCCCATGCTCAACAAGCGAGGATATCATCCGGGTTTGCAGCGATGGATCTTCGTCTGTGTTCGCAAGTACGGTGGCATAGCCATTGCGCGCCAGTTCCATTTGGAACAGCGCCGCAAATTCCGTATAGAACGGGTTGCGCAAATCGTTGATGACAAGACCGATCAATCCAGAGGACGACGACCGCAACGTGGCGGCGGAGCGGTTATAAACATATCCGATGTCCGCCATCGCCTGCCGCACGGCCACTCGCGTCGTTTCTTTGACGGCGGATCCTTGCAGCACAAGGCTGACCGTCGATTTCGACACGCCCGCGCGTTTCGCAACATCAAGGATTGTGGGGCGCTCTTTCATTTTGCTTTTGTGTCCTGTCGGTGCATCAAGCATTGGTTTCCGTGATCCTCATCAGACGTCCAGATCAAGCACAAGAATGCCGTCGATCCCGCCTGTGGCATTGGCGACAAGTTGGCCACCCAGTGCCTGGTGTTCCGGGTCATTCGCGTAGTTTTGCAGCGCTGCCCAGTTGTCAAAGTCGATGACAAAGCCGTGCATGTAGCCGCGTTCGATCTGTTCGGGGCTTTCAGAACGCCCGCCGGTGAAGTTTTGGGCACCGGGAAGTTTTTCGGCCAAGGCGGACAGGCCCGCGTAAATTCCGGCGATTTCATCCTCGGTGGTGTCAGGCTTGAATTTGGTCAGCACGATATGGCGGATCATTGTGTCATTCCTTGATCTTGCTTGATCATATCGGCGGCTTTTTCACCGATCATGATGGCAGGGGCGTTGGTGTTGGATGAATTGACGGTCGGCATCACTGATGCATCTGCGACCCGCAGCCCATCGATCCCATTGAATCTCAGGCGCGGGTCAAGCACGGCATCGGCGTCGCTGCCCATCCGGCAGGTGCCCGCGCAGTGGTGCGAGGTCTTGGAATGCACGCAGATGAAGTTGAAATAATCCTCATCGGTGCGCACATCCGGGCCGGGCAGGCGTTCGGCCATGATGTAGGGTTTGAGCGCATCCTGGGCCAAAATTTGCTGCACCAGCTTCAGGCCACGGATCGACATCTCGCGATCATAGGGGTCTGAGAGATAGTTGGGATCAATCAGCGGCATATCAGCCGGGTTGTCGCTTTGCAGGCGGACGGTGCCCCGGGATCGCGGGCGCAGGTGGCAGGCATTGAGCGTCACCCCGCCATTGCGCATGACCTCGACTCCGGCCTCGATCCCGGTGCCAAGGCCCAGATGCATCTGGATATCGGGGGAACGGGCGTTTTCATCGGCATACCAGAACCCGCCGGTTTCAAACAAACTGGATGCGACCGGACCCTTGCGGGTGAAAAGATACTGCAACCCGGCATACGCAGACAGATGCAATTTGGCGAAGCGGTCATAGGTGTGCGGACCGGTGACTTCACAGATTGCATAGAGGTCGAGGTGATCCTGAAGGTTCGACCCCACGCCCGGTTGGTCAAAAACCACATCGATGCCAAGCGATGACAAATGATCCGCTGGCCCGATGCCGGAAAGTTGCAGCAGACGCGGTGAACCGATGGCACCGGAGGACAAGATCACCTCCTGGTCAGCCGTAATGCGGGTGCCGTCGGCCATCTCAATGCCTGTCGCGCGACCATTTTCAACCGTGATCCGGCGCACTTGCGCGTTTGTCTTGACGGTCAGGTTCGGGCGGGATTTTGCGGGTGCCAGAAAAGCCATCGCCGCGGACGATCTGCGCGCATTGCGTTGGGTAAGCTGGTAGTATCCCGCACCGTCCTGCCTTGGGCCGTTTACATCCGTTGTCTTTGGAATGCCGATCTGTCCTGCGGCATCGATGAACGCATCGCAGATCGGCAAGGGGGCCGCTGGCATTGACACGCCCATGGGGCCGCCTTTGCCATGATATTCGCCGCTGTAGGTATCGTTGTCTTCGGATTTCCTGAAATAGGGCAGGACGTCGTCGTATGCCCAGCCTTCACACCCCATTTGCCGCCATTCGTCATAATCCTGCGCGGCACCCCTCGTGTATATCTGCGCATTGATGGCAGAGCCGCCGCCGATCACCTTGGCTTGGGTGTAGTTGAACACCTTGTCTTGCATTGACCTTTGCGGGACGGTTGACCAACCCCATGCGCCGATGCCCTTGGTCATTTTGGCAAAGCCAGCGGGCAGATGAAAAAACGGGTGCCAGTCGCTGCCGCCGGCCTCGAGCAGCAGAACGCGCGCCTGTGCGCTTTCTGACAGGCGCGCCGCAATGACCGAGCCTGCGGACCCGCCACCGATGACGATGAAATCGTAGCCCTCGACGGTCATGCGGCAAACTCCGTTTCCGCGATGTGGCGACCGGCGCGAAGTGCGAGAGCAGCGATCGTGAGGGCCGGGTTTACGGCGGCCGACGTGGGCAGAACAGAGGCGTCAACGATAAACAGGTTTCTGTGGTCGTGGCTGCGGCAGAATGTGTCAACAACGCTTGATTTCGGGTCTGCCCCCATCCGTGCCGTGCCGCATTGGTGCGACGGGGTGCGCCGATCAAACGATTGCGACAGAACAACCGGGAACCCCGCGCGGCGCAAGACGCGTTTCAGCCTGGCCACCAGCATTTCATGCGCATCCAAATTGGACCGCTGCCAGTCGAGTTTGATTTGCCCGGCCTTCAACGCCACTCTGCTGTCCGGGTTGGGCAGGTCTTCGGACATGGCGTAGAAATCAAAGCTGCGTGCGGCGATCCAGCCCGCCAGCCATGCGGGAAGCTTTGAATTGGCGGCAAGGATTGGTCCGGTGATCTTGCCCAGCATCTGCACATTGCCCAAAGGGGGTGCACCATCAGAGGCGAGGTAAAAATCGTTCAGCATCAGGGTCTTTTGATACACTGCACGATTGCGGCGCAGGGGATGCAAGGCCAACAGGGCCGAGCAATTATGGTTCATGAAGTTGCGCCCGACCTGATCAGAGCGGTTGGCCAGCCCGGTGTGCCAATTGTCGTTGGCAGAGGCCAGCAAAAGTGCTGCGGTTTGCACCGCGCCAGCGGCGACGACGACGATCGGGGTTTTGATCGTCTCTGAACTGCCGCCGCACTCTACGACAATGCTCGCAATCTGATCATCGGTCCCGGTTTGAAGCGCTGTCACACGACATCCCGTGCGCAGTTCAACATTCGGATGGGCCAATGCGGCTTTCAACCCGCAGGTTTCTGCATCCATCTTGGCACCGCACGTGTTGGGATAGCCATCCCAGGTTGTCTGCCCCGCAGCGAGCCATTCTGCCAGATCGACGCCCAGAGGAATGGAAGAGGGGTGCAGGCCCGCGGCCTTCAATCGCGCGCGCAAGTCCACGATGTCAGCTTCGTCGGGAATAGGAGCATGGGGATAACCGCCGGAATGCGGGGGCTCGGTCGGGTCTTCGCTTTGGGTTCCGCGTACGGCATAAAGCTGCTCTGCCGCCTGATAATCGCGTTCAAGATCATCATAAGAGATTGGCCAGCCCGGCGTTTGCCCCCCCCTATGGTGCACCGGGGCAAAGTCGGTTTCGCGGTACCGGATCAGCGCCGCGCCGTAAAATTTCGAATTGCCACCTACGTTGTAAAAGTTCCCCGGATTGAAAGGCGTGTTCGTGCCGTCAAGCCAATCCTCATCACTGCGGAAGGTACCTTCGCCAAAAATCGCAGCCGCGTCGCGATCTTGCGGCGACGGGCGCAGGTGCTCTCCGCGTTCAAGAATCAGGATCCGCCGCCCTGTGGGGGCCAGTGCCGCCGCCAAGGTCGCCCCGCCCATGCCAGAGCCGATGATGACGAGATCGGGCTGCATCAGGGCGCGATCCGGTTCTCGGTCTTGGGATCAAAGGCAACAGCCTTTTCCATGTTCACAGCAAAATCAAAGTCCGCGCCCGGACGCACATCCGCGTCAGAACGCATGCGCGCGATCACGTCCTTGCCGCCAAGTGTCATCGTCACGAAAGTATCTGAACCCGCCGGTTCGGTGACCACAATCCGGTTGGTCATCCGGGCGATGTTGGACGACTTGCGGTCTGCGGCGTCTTCATCGGTGATCGTCTCGGGGCGGACGCCGAGCAAGATGTCCTTGCCCGCCCAATCCGCCATATTATCCTGACTGAAGGGCAGCGCCACCAGCGCCCCGTCATGAAGGGCCACCTGCGCCACCGGGCGGCCGTTTTCCATCGCGACTTTGGCTTGCACCACATTCATCGCGGGCGATCCCATGAAGGTTGCGACAAAAATATTCGCGGGTGTGTCGTAAATTTCCTGGGGGGTTCCAAGCTGCTGGACATAGCCGCCGTTCATCACGGCAATGCGCGTTGACAGGGTCATGGCTTCGATCTGGTCATGGGTGACATAGACGATGGTGGTGCCCAGTTTCTGGTGCAGTTTCTTGATCTCGGTGCGCATATCCACGCGCAGCTTGGCGTCGAGGTTCGACAGCGGTTCGTCAAACAAAAACACATCCGGGTTGCGCACCAGGGCGCGGCCCATCGCCACCCGCTGACGCTGTCCGCCCGATAAGGCACCGGGTTTACGGTCCAGCAAGGCCTCGATTTGTAACAGGCTGGCCGCTTCTTTCATGGCCTTTTCCCGTTCCGCCTTGGGCACACCATGCATTTCAAGCCCAAAGGTAATGTTCTGGCCCACGGTCATGTTGGGGTAGAGCGCGTAGGACTGGAACACCATCGCGATATTGCGCTTGGACGGATGCACCCCGTTCATCAGATTGTCCTTGATGCGTATCTCACCGCTGGTGATTTCCTCAAGGCCCGCAATCATGTTCAACAGGGTGGATTTGCCACATCCGGACGGGCCAACAAGCACAAGGAATTCACCTTCCTGCACCGATATGTCGACGTTGTGCAGAACCTCGACTGATCCGTAAGCTTTGGTTGTGTTGTCGATATCAAGAAAGCCCATCGGTCTTATCCTTTGACTGAACCCGCCATCAGACCGCGCACGAAATAGCGGCCCGCGACGATGTAGACGAGAAGTGTTGGAAGTGCGGCAAGGATGGCACCGGCGAAATGGACATTGTATTCCTTCACGCCGTGGCTGGCCTGCACCAGATTATTGAGCGCAACCGTCATGGGCTGGCTGTCGGCACCCGCAAAAGAGGCACCGAACAGGAAGTCGTTCCAGATGTTGGTGAACTGCCAGATGACCGAAACAACGGCGATCGGCCCAGAGGACGGTAGCAGGATGCGCCAGAATATCTGAAAGAAACCGGCACCATCAATTTGCGCCGCGCGGATCAGCTCTGTCGGGAAGACGGCATAGTAGTTGCGGAAATAAAGCGTCGTGAAGCCGATCCCGTAGACCACATGCACAAGCACCAGACCCCAGGTTGTTCCGGCAAGCCCCATCAACCCCAGCATCTTTGCCATGGGGATGAGAACGATCTGAAACGGGATAAAGCAGGCAAACAATATCAGCCCGAACAGGATGGTGTCGTATTTGAACCGCCATTTGGTCAGCACATACCCGTTGAGCGCACCAAGCACGGTCGAAATGGCCACGGCGGGCACGACCATCTTGATCGAATTCCAGAAGTAGGGCGACAGGCCCGTTGGCTGAACACCAATCTGGGCCGAGGACCAGGCCTTGGCCCAAGGTTCAAGCGTAAAGACCTGCGGCAGGTTCATCATGCCGCCGCCAGTGATCTCGTCCAGTGGTTTGACCGAATTGATGACCATGACGTAGAGCGGCAGCATGTAGAACAGGGCGAACAGCAGCAGCACAAGATAGATCAATGTGCGCATGACGCGGCCCGTGCGGATGGCGGTATCTTGAGACGCGACTGACATCAGTTCTTCTCCCGCAGTTCAGCATAAAGGTAGGGGATCATGATCGCCGCAATCGTCATCAACATGATCGTGGCCGACGCCGCGCCAATGCCCATCTGGTTGCGCGAGAACGTGTAGGAATACATGAACGTCGCAGGCAGTTCCGTGGCCCGGCCCGGTCCCCCTCCGGTCAGCGCGATGACCAGATCGAAGGTCTTGATCGCCAGATGGCTCAGGATCACGAAAGCCGACAGAAATGCAGGGCGCAATTGCGGAATGATGATCCGTCGATACAGGTTCCAGTTGGACGCGCCGTCCATCTGGGCGGCCTTGAGGATTTCGTTGTCGATGCCGCGCAGCCCGGCCAGGAACATTGCCATGACAAACCCGCTGGTCTGCCAGACCGCCGCCAGGACAACGGTATAGATCGCAAAGTCGCGGTTCTTGATCCAGTCGAATTCGAAACTGGTCCAACCCCAGCTTTGCATGACATTTTCAAGACCGATCCCGGGATCAAGGAACCACTTCCAGGCGGTGCCTGTCACGATGAAACTGAGCGCCATCGGATAGAGATAGATTGTGCGGATCATGCCTTCGCCGCGAATTTTCTGATCAAGGAAGATGGCGAGGCCAAGACCCAGAACTGTGCAGATCCCGATATAGAGGGCGGCGAAAATGCCCATATTGGTGATCGATGTTTCCCAGTGGCTCAGACGCCAAAGCTTTGAGTAATTTTCCCAGCCCACCCAACCGAATGACGGCAGCAACCGGCTGTCGGTAAAGGACAGATACACCGAGAACAGAATGAACCCGTAGACGAACACCAACACCATCGCCAAGGATGGCGACAGTACCAGCTTTGGCAACCAATGCTGAAACCGTGTTTTAAAGTCTGCGTTGGCGGACAGGGGCATAAAGTAGCCTCCTTGTGCTCATGTGACGGGGCAGGGTAGGGACGGGGCAACAATTTTTGCTGCCCCGCCCGCGTGGTGGTTACTTGGCGATTTCGACCGCATCGACGAGTTCCTGGACAGCCGTTTCGCTGTCGTACTCGCCGTTAAAATGCGCGGTGATCACGTCATACATCGCGTTCTTGACGGATGCCTCATTGGCGTGCCCATGTGCCATGGACCCAAAAAGGTTGTTGCTTGCCGCAGCAGCAGCCAAGTCCGCCATGCCTTTCTGACCGCAGGCATCGAATGCCTCGTTAGACACATCGGTGCGTGCAGGAACGGAGCCTTTGACCACATTGAAGGCTGATTGGAACGACGGCGACAGGATCGCTGTTGCCAATGCGGCCTGCTCGGCGGACACGTCACCGCCTTGGTCGAACATCATGAACTGGTCGGCATTGAATGTGACCTGTTCAGATGTGCCGGGGAAGCGGAAACACAGGAAATCCTCGCCGGGGACTTTGCCTGCGTTGATGAATTCACCCTTCGCCCAGTCGCCCATCATCTGGAAACCAGCTTCGCCATTGATGACCATGGCTGTTGCAAGGTTCCAGTCGCGGCCCGAAAAGTTATCGTCCACATTGGCGCGGATCACGGCCATGCGGTCAAAGGCTTCTTTCATGCCGTCACCGCCCAGAACCGCTGGATCAAGGTCGATGAACGCCGCCTTGTAGCCGTCTGGCCCAAGTACAGACATGGCAACCGCATCAAAAACGGTGGCTTCCTGCCAGGCCTGACCGCCATGGGCAATCGGGGTGATGCCCGCTGCGGACAAAGTCTCCATTGCCGCGACGAAATCTTCCCATGTTTCGGGCATCGCGATGCCATTGGCATCCAGAACCGCCTTGTTGGCCCAGACCCAGTTGGTAGAGTGAACGTTTACAGGTGCAGAAACCCATGCGCCGTCAACTTTGGCAAATTGCTGCAAGGCTGCGGGCACGACATCGTCCCAACCTTCAGCCGCTGCCACATCATTGAGGTTCGCCAACGACCCCTGTTTCGCCCAGTCGAGGATGTCAAAGCCGAGACCTTGAACGGCGGTTGGCGCGTTGCCCGCTGTGACGCGCGCGCGCAGAACCGTCATGGCCTGCTCACCACCGCCACCGGCGACGGGCATATCGGTCCAGCCGATGCCCTGGCTTTCGAGGTCGTCTTTCAACACATTGAGTGCTGCCGCTTCACCACCGGATGTCCACCAGTGCAGAACTTCAACACCACTGTGGCTATCAGCAACCGCAGTGCCCGCGGTGACGGACAAAGCGAGCGCAATCGCTGTTTTCGTTTTCAAGAATGAACGCATGGTATCCTCCCATAATTGCGTTTCGTGTTTTGACGCCTGTCTTAAGCGTCTTGTTTTACCCAAGGTGTCCGGCTGCGCCCGACGCGCATAACCAGCGATTTTACCTCGAGAAATTCTTCAAATCCGTAGTGGCCGATCTCGCGGCCTTGACCTGATTGTTTGACACCGCCAAACGCAAGTTCAGGATAGCCGTCCATCCAGGTGTTCGTCCAGACCGTGCCCGCCTGAGCGCGCCGCGCAAATTCAAGACAGGTATGAATATTCTCGCTCCAGATCCCAGCCGAAAGCCCGTAGTCGCTGTCATTTGTCAGCGCGATGGCCTCGTCGAGGGTGCGGTAGGTCAGCACAACCAGAACCGGGCCAAAGACCTCTTCGCGCGCAATTGCCATGCTGGGCAAGACGCCACTGACAACCGTGGGTTGGTAAAACTGTTCGCCAAGACCACCAACAGGCAGCACACCACCGCCCAGTTCCAGTGTTGCACCCTCTGCAATCGCGGCCTGAACGTAAGTGTCAATCTTGGCATTGTGTTCGGCCGTCACGATGGCACCGACCTGCGTGTCGGGATCAAGCGGATCACCGAATTTCACCTTGCGCGACAGGGCCACAACGCGGGCCACGAAATCCTCTGCGATATCTTCATGCACGATGATCCGGCTTGAGGAATTGCAGCACTGCCCAACGTTGAAATAGACGCCAAACGTGACGGCATCAGCGGCACTTTCCAGATCGGCATCGGGGCAGATCACCTGCGGGTTCTTGCCACCCAGTTCCAGCGCCACCTTTTTCAGCGTGCCGGACGCGGCCTGCGTGATCAGCTTGCCGACCGCTGTTGATCCGGTGAATGTCACCATGTCTACATCCTTGTGGGATGACATCATGCTGCCCACGGGCTGGCCATGGCCCAGGACGATGTTGCAGACACCTGCGGGCAATCCGGCCTCCAGCAGCAATTCGCCCATCATCACCGTGGATGACGGTGTCATTTCGGACGGTTTCACAACGACGGTGCAGCCTGCGGCAAGTGCGAAGGGCAGCTTTTGGGACAAGATCCAGAATGGGAAATTCCATGGCGTGATGATCGACACAACGCCAATCGGATCTTTGATCACAACGCCCAACATGTCCGCGCCCAGTGTGTTGTGGCTGTCACCATGAGCCGTGCGCGCCAGAGACGCAGCAAAGCGCCACAGGTCCGCCGCACCGCCAACTTCACCGCGCGATTGGGAAATCGGTTTGCCGCTTTCCAATGTTTCAAGCAGCGCAATGCGGTCGATATTTGCCTCGATCAGGTCCGCAACTTTCAATAAGACCGCGGCGCGGTCCTTGCCAGAAATACGGCTCCAGGTGCCGGCCGCAAACGCACCGCGCGCCGCATTGATCGCTTTCTCGGTCACCGCCTCATCGCCTTGTGCGCAGACGCTGACCACGGTGCCGTGGGAAGGCGACACGCGCTCAAACGTCTCCGCGCTTTCAACCCATTCACCGGCAATCAAGTGCCTGCCGATGAAAGGCGAGGGAAGATCGAAATCAATCGCGTCGTTGATTGTGAGGTCTTTCATGGGTCACTGTCCGTTGAATTTAGGGGAACGCTTTTCGATGAAGGCTTGAACGCCTTCGTCGCGGTCAGCGCTTGCGGCGGCAGCAGCACTGCCCAGCATTTCAATCGCGGCGGCGCGATCTTCGCCCACCGCACCATGGATCATGGCTTTGGCAATTTCATTGGCGCGTGGGGATATGTCGGTGAGCGTTGCGACAATGTCCTGGGCCCAGATCATGGGATCCTCAACCACCTCAGCGGCAAACCCCAGTGCAAAGGCCCTTTCAGCAGAGATGCGGCGACCAAAGAGCGCCATTTCCTTGACCACAGCTTCCGGCAGCAAGCGCGCCACCCGTTGGGTGCCGGACCAGCCCGGCACAATGCCGACTTTTGCCTCTGGCAATGCAAGCGTGGCGCGGGGGGCCATTACGCGGATATCGCAACAGGCGGCAAGTTCCAGTCCACCGCCAAAGGCATGCCCGTTCAGCGCGCCAATTGTTGGCTTGGACAAGCGGGCCAGTCGATCAAAGACCCGGTGCCCGTCGCGGACCCAGTTGCGGGCGAACTCCGCCGGGGCGAGGGGCCCCCATTCGGCAATATCGGCACCGCAACAGAATGCCCTTGGCCCTTCACCGGTCACGATGACGGCGCGCACGTCGCTGTTGCAGTCAAGATCGGTCAAATGCGCCTCAAGCTGGTGCAGCATATCCGTGGTCAGCGCGTTCAACTTTGCCGGGTTGCACAGCGTCAGGACAGCAGCGCCGTCGTCGTATGTGCAGGTCACCGTGCTCACAGCGTCAGGCCCATTGGCGCTTCGGCCAAGAGAGATTTGGGCATGGTGGTGGCGTTTTCCGCCACCTGGACACGGCCCTTGGATGGACCCACGATATGTTTTTGCGGATCAATGCCCGGCATGATTTCGGTGGCCACCAAGCCGTTTTCCGTCAATCGGATCACGCAGCGCTCGGTGACGTAGATCACGTTTTGCCCCTGCTCAACTGCGCGAGGGCCCGAGAATGTGACATGCTCAACCTCATCCACCATTTTGGTGAATTTGCCGGGAGCGGCGATGTCGATGCCGTTCCCCGTCAGGTTGATCTTGGCCCCGGCCTCGAACCAGCCGGAGAAGACGATGTTTTTTGCGCGCGCAGTAATGTCCACGAACCCGCCACAACCAGCGGTCAGATAAGGTTTTTTGCCAAGCTTTGAGACGTTGACGTTCCCAAGGGTATCGACCTCTAGGAATGACAGGAACGAGATGTCGAATCCCGCGCCTTGGAAATAGATGAACTGCTGTGGGGACGGCATGAAAGCGTCGGCGTTTGACGCACAGCCAAACGCAAAGCCGGTCAGGGGTATGCCGCCGACGGCACCCTGTTCAATCGCCCATGTCACCGCGTCTTGATGCCCTTCTTCCAATAGAACGCGGGGGATCATTGCGCTGATGCCAAAGCCCAGATTGGCGGTCATGCCGCGACGCAACTCTTGCGCGGCACGGCGCGCGATGACTTTTTCCACCCCATGCTCTGGCAGACCGAAACTGTCCCATGGGCGCATGACTTCGCCAGATATTGCCGGGTCATATTGTGTTTCCGTGGTCTGCTTTTGATCGGGATCGACCACAATGCAATCGACCAGATGTCCGGGCACACGCACGTCATGGGGGCGCAGGCTGCCTGCTGCGGTCACCCGTTTGACCTGCGCGATGACCAGTCCGCCATTGTTTCGCACGCAGATCGCCTGTTCCAGCCCGCCCAGATATGCGCCTTCATGTTCATAGGTCAGGTTGCCCCGTTCATCCGCTGTGGTGGCCCGGATAATCGCGACGTTCGGCACGACATTGGGAAAATGCAGCCAGGTTTCACCGGCGAAATCGGTGCGGGACACGATCGGTGCCGCAGCACCCAGATCGTTCATCGCGCAGCCTTGCCTTTTGGGATCTACGAAGGTGTCCAGGCCGACCTTGGTCAGAACGCCGGGACGGTGCGCTGCGGCCTCTCGGTGCATATCAAACATGATGCCCGAGGGAACGTTGTATGCCGCGACACGGTTATCGACGATCATCTTCCAGATTTCCGGCATTTCAACGCTTGAGGGGCCGGATGGATACGAACCGGCAAGAACACGGGTCAGCAAGCCATCTTTTGCAATATGATCCATCCCTTTGACGCCATAGACGTCGCCCGCCGCAATTGGATGCAAAGATGTAATGCCGCGCGGATGTCCCTCGTGCGCAAACCGATCACCGATTGCCTTTAGAACAGCATCCGGGCATCCAAGGGTCGAGGACGACGAAACAGACAAGATCGCGGCGTCCGGAATACGGCCGACAGCCTCACTGACTGGAACGATCTTACTCATTGTAGCCCCCCGAGTGTCCAATCCCTGCATGTAGGGGCTGGAACGTTCCATAAATTGTTACTGGAACGTTCCAATTTTCGCAAGGAAAAAAATTTAACGCTGTAACGTCATGAAATTAGTAAGATTATTCCTTAACTCATTTCGTAAAGTTCGATGGGCAGCCCATCCGGATCGGCAAAGAAAGTGAATCTCGCCCCGGTGTTTTCATCGATTCTGACGTGTTCCATTGCGACGTCTTTCGACGATAGCAACCGCATGGAAGCGTCAAGGTCCAAGACCCGAAAGGCAAGATGCCGTAAGCCACAGGCCTCTGGTTGTGTCGGTCTCTCGGGCGTGCTGGGAAAACTGAAAACCTCCAGTTGTCCGCCATCGCTGAGCTGCAGGTCAAGTTTCCATGAGCGCCGCTCCTCCCGATAGGTCTCAAGGATGACTGGCAGACCGAGTGTCTCAGTGTAAAACCGTTTGGACGTCTCGTAATCACTTACAATAATTGCGACATGGTGAAATTTCAGATCCATCTGGGCCCCATTTGAACATCGGTTACAATGTCTATCTACATGTATTTGTTGATCAGGCTGACGACAATCTGCGCCGAACTTTGCGTTGATAGGAAAGTATTTTGATTTGAGCGATGAAATGCCAGTTCAGCCGAATTAACCCCCATCAATTCAGGATTTGGCCGTGGTTTACATGCTGTGGTGCGGGGCACCATGCTTCCGCAAATTGGAAGTGCTTCGGGACCTGATCGGTGAAACGAAAAAGGGCGTGATATGGCGAAGCTGACAAAACGGCTGATCGAAGGTTTAGAGGTCGAAAAAATGGTTTAACTCCTTTGGGATGATGAGGTGTCCGGCTTTGGCATTCGTGTTTTTCCGTCTGGTCGCAAAACGTACTTGGTCCAGTATCGCGCCCAAGGACGCACCCGGCGGCGGGCGATTGGACAACTTGGCGTACTGACCGCTGATGAGGCCCGCAAAGAGGCTCGTAAGCTGCTTGGTGAGGTTGCCAAAGGGGGGTAACCCGTCTGAGGAGCGCAAAAGGCACCTACAGGCCCCTGCAATGACCTTCCTGTGCGATAAGTTTCTTGGGGACTATGCGGCGCATCATTGTAAGCCTAGCACGGCAACGGGGTATGAAATTGTCAAGCTCGCGATCTCGGATCTGGTGCGGCTGATGAAGGGGCGGTCATCCCACAAGGTGCAGCGGGAATTCCCGCAATTGAAGCGCAGATATTGGGGACGACGCTTTTGGGGTCGTGGGTATTTTTCAACCACCAACGGTGCCGTCACGGAAGACATCGTACTTCAGTATCTGGAGTAGCACATCACCGATCCTACCGGTGCCAGCCGGTAGTGGTTCAGTTTTTTGGTGCCGATCACATGTAGTGCTTACAGTTTCCAAAAGGAGAGATGTGGCCGCAAGGGCGCATCTCGTTCCTTGACGGATCGAAGTGGAGGGGCAACTACTGCAGTTTTGGGTCGGTACCGAAACGTTGCGAAGCGTTTGTCTGGCTCATTTGGGCCCTGTCTGAAGAGGCACAGGCCGAAAGTGCCAAAACGCCCGTTAGCAACAAATGTTTCAATTGATATCCTTTTTCAGTGTCTGACGTCAGCACCCGCGGGACAGATTTGAGGGTTTGAATAAGGGAGGATTTCTGGTTCATCTTATCGATTAGGAGATCGAGATGACGAAGAAAGCCCAGACGTCCAAAGACGCTGCCGACAAGGTAGTTAAGAACATCCGCCGTAAGACCCGGCAGACATATTCAGCTGAAGAGAAGATCCGCATTGTATTGGCAGGCTTGCGCGGCGAGGAAAGCATCTCGGTGCTGTGTCGCCGCGAAGGTATCGCTGAGAGCCTTTATTACAGCTGGTCGAAGGAATTTCTCGAAGCTGGCAAGCGCCGGTTATCTGGCGACACGGCACGGCAGGCCACATCGCCTGAGGTAAAGGATTTGCGTTCTGAGTCCTTGGCCCTGAAAGAATGCGTTGCCGATCTGACCCTTGAGAACCGTCTGCTCAAAAAAGCATGACAGGGGCTGGGGAGTTCGAGGAATGAGATACCCTGCGTCTGAGAAACTGGAGATCATCCGCACCGTTGAGGGATCGCATCTGCCAGTCAAGCAGACCCTCGACATGCTGGGCATCCCACGCACGACATTCTATCGATGGTACGATCTCTATGTCGACGGCGGCCTGGATGGACTGGCTGACAGATCTCCACGCCCAAGATCGGTCTGGAACCGCATCCCGGATGCCCGCCGTGGCGACCTGATTGAGTTTGCGCTGGAACATGAAGAGCTGACCACCCGGGAACTGGCCGTCAAATACACGGATGAGAAGCGGTATTTTATATCTGAATCGTCAGCTTATCGCATTCTCAAAGCTGCTGATCTCATCACCGCACCGGATTACGTGGTGATCAAAGCGGCCGATGAGTTCAAAGATAAGACAACGGCCATCAACGAGATGTGGCAGACCGACTTCACCTACTTCAAGATCATTGGCTGGGGTTGGTATTATCTCAGCACGATCCTGGACGATTACAGCCGCTACATCATCGCCTGGAAGCTCTGCACAAATATGCGGGCCGAAGATGTGACAGACACGATTGAACTGGCTCTGACAGCATCAGGCTGCGACCAGGCTGTTGTGCGGCACAAGCCACGTCTGCTTAGCGACAACGGCTCATGCTACATCTCAGGCGATCTGACCAAGTGGTTGGAGGATCAAAAAATGACGCATGTCCGCGGCGCGCCATTCCACCCGCAGACCCAAGGCAAGATCGAACGCTGGCACCAGACCATGAAGAACAGGGTTCTGCTGGAGAACTACTACCTACCCGGTGATCTCGAACGCCAAATCGGGGCCTTCGTCGAATACTACAACAACCAGCGTTACCACGAGAGCCTGAACAACGTCACACCCGCAGACGTCTACTTCGGTCGCGACAAAGCCATTCTCAGGGAAAGGAAGAAGATCAAGAAACAGACAATCCAACAACGTCGCTTGCAACATCAAAAACAAGCAGCATAATCAATCACACAAACGAGCCAGAGCCTCCAATGCTCAAGCCGCTCTGATGTTCCATTTTATATGAAGACGGACAAACCACCCCACGACAGCGAAGCCACAATAAGAATGTAGTGATCTCACTCAGAAATGCGTTCTTGTAGGAACTCCCGGAATGTCAGATTTTCAACGATCACTGAGTTACTGGTGAGAGAGCCTGCCATTTCTTTCGGTAGGCCGAGGCGGAGATACCGACGCGCTTTCGGAATGCCGAGCGGAAGCTCGACGGTTCGGAATAGCCGACCTCTGCGGCGATCTCGTCGATCGGCGCACCGGTGGTTTCCAGAAGCTGCTTGGCTTCCTCGACCCGCAATGTCTGGATGTACTCGACAGGTGCTTGACCGGTCGCCCTTTTGAACCGGCGATGGAAGCCGCGTTCGGTCATGCCACTTCGTTCGGCCATGGCTGCAACCGGGCTTGACGTGTCGTAGTGCTGCGCCGCCCAGACCTGTGCCCCGGCGATCAACTGGTCCTGGTGCTGGCGCGAGGTGGTCAGCGAAGCATACATCAATTGCCCGTCAAGGTGCGGATCGATCAGATAAATCTTCGCGATCCTGCGCGCTTCCTCGGCCCCCGCGAAACGCCCGATCAGATAGAGCATGAGGTCTTCCCACGCCGACATGCCGCCGGCGGTGATGACGCGGTGACCCTCGCCTGCGGGCACGAGGATGCGTTCGCGACAGACGTTTACCGTGGGGAAATCCCGGCCCAGCATGTCGGCATAGCCCCAATGGGTCGTCGCCTCCTTCCCGTCGAGCACGCCAGCCATGCCAAGGAGCACCGCGCCAGAGCAGACCGAGGCGACGATGGCACCGCGCGCATAAGCATCGGCGATCGAGTCGGCGATCGAGGCGAAGTCTTCGGGCAGCCCGGTTTCCGGGGCAAACAAAAGATCGGGCACGATGATCAGGTCAGGCACGGGCGCTTCGTCCAACTTCGCGTCCGGCGTGATCTTGCGCCCGTTGACGTCCCAGTATGGTGCCCCGTCCAGGGTCCGCAGACTGACCTCGAAAATCGGTTCCGCCGCCGGGATGCCATGCAGCATGGCCCAGTCACGCCCGACCGAGGCCAGCACGTCGAGGATCGAGAACACCACAGAGGATCCGGCAAGGCGCGATCCGATAACAGCAGTATTTATGCTCATTTGTTCCTCCTGATCACTGAATTGGTCCGATAAGAACCGTTTTGGTCTTTTCCTCTTCTAACGCGACTCGCAGGCTGCGTCCATATGACAGCCCAGGAAACGGCCGTGTGGGCCAACCAAAAGCAAAAAAGGGACCAAGATGACTATTCAAAACCAAAGCCCGGCATTTCACACCGACGCGATCCGTGGCTACCTCGCCGACCCGCGCATTTACCTGACCGATGGCGGTTTCGAAACTTCCATGCTGTTCCTCGAAGGGTTCGACCTGCCGGCCTTCGCCGCTTGCGTCCTGCTCGAAGACGAGGCCGCCTGTGCGGCGATGGACCGGTATTTCGACCGCTATCTCGCGATGGCCGAGACGGCGGGAACCGGGTTTGTTCTCGATACCAACACCTGGCGCTCGGGGACGCATTGGGCCGAAGCAGTCGGCCGGTCGCCCGACCAAATGCAGGACCTCACCCGCGAGGCCGTCAGGTTTGCCATGGCGATCCGGGCACGGTGGCAAGATCGCGTATCGCCGATCCTAGTGAATGGCGTGATCGGACCTGCCGGTGACGCCTATGACGGTTCGCTCACCCTTGATGCGGCCACCGCCGAGGCTATCCACGCGCCGCAGATCGCGTTGCTTGGCTCATGCGGGGTTGATCTGGTCAGCGCCCTGACCTTCGGCAGCCTGTCCGAAGCGATCGGGTTCACCCGTGCGGGTGTCAAGGCAGGGGTGCCCGTCGTGATCTCCTACACGGTTGAGACGGACGGACGCCTGCCGGACGGAACGCCGCTCGAACGTGCCGTGCTCGAGGCGGATGCAGCAACCGAGCAAGCACCGCTCTACTACATGATCAACTGCGCACATCCTGAGCACTTTCGCGACGTTCTCAACAACCAAGCCTGGTGCCGCCGCATCCGCGGTGTCCGCGCGAACGCATCGCGGCTGAGCCACGCGGAACTCGACGCGGCAGAAACCCTGGACGATGGCGACCCTGAAGAGTTTGGCACCCTCCATGCCGCTCTGTCCCAAAAGTTCCCGGCGCTGAAAGTCGTCGGCGGGTGCTGCGGCACGGATCACCGGCATGTCGGTTGCATGGCAAACGCCATGCTTCCCTCGACCGCTGCCTGAAATCCTCGTCGCGTCAATGTTCACACGGAACGGATCTCGATCGACCGTTCTGATCTGGGTGTGGGCGCCCGAATGCAAAAATTATCACTCGCGCCTGAGCGCTTATCAACAAGGACGAACAACATGACCATGATTTCCATCCACGCCAGCGCTCCGCGCCGACACCTTTCGCGCATTGCCACGTCGCTGCTCAACCTGATGGCAGAAGCCGCGAAGCGGCGGCGCATCCGCAAGGAGATGAGAGAGCTGCCTCGGCTGCCCCGGCACCTCCTTCGGGACATGGGCCTCGAGCAGTACGCGGAGCCGCCCGATCCCATCATCCATCACCGTTTCTTTTAGTCGGGATCACCGACCACCAACCGAACAGCTTGAGGCACGCACTTCGCGCTTCGACTGTGAACTTTGTTTTTCAAATCAACCCAGAAAAGGAAATACCATGTTAAAACCAACTCTCTGTGCAATTGCCTTGATGGCGATGGCGACCACCCATGCCGTCGCGAGCGATACGCCGATGTCCTTCGACGTGGCCGAAGACATGAGCCGCTTCGTTTTTGCTTCGGCCCCTGTCTTCGATGACGGCATGCCTGCCTATGGCAATGCGTTCATCACGCAGGGCTACATCTACGAGGACGGCACGCTTGACAGCGGGGTCGAAGGCACGCTGCCCGACGGCAGCCCCGCCTTCCCAGACAAGGTGATCGGCCGCTGGACCTGTGACGGGTATTTCGTCGGTGACGGGATGCGCACGCAAACCGGTGCGGTGGTCATCACCCGGCAGGTTTTTGAATTCGACAACGGGGATATCCTGATCAACCAGGGTGCCGAACTGGTAGACATCAATGTCAAGGCCCCGCGTGTCATCACCGGCGGTACTGGCGCTTTTGCAGGAATGTCGGGGGAGATGACGCAGGTTCTCCTCGGCATGTCTGACGGCTACGGCGTGCGCCTGCTGATCGACGTCAAGCCTGAAGAGCATGCCAGCCTCTCTGTCGACCAGTTCGAATTTCACGAGGACTGAGGACGTCAAGCGACAAAGAAGTTCGCTTTCGCCGCCCTGGCGCGGCGAAAGCACCAACCGAGGACGTGATCATGAGATCCCCGCTAACCATCGCCTTGCTTCTGACCACCTGTATCGGTGCATATGCTGCCGATCTGCCCGATCCGCTGGAGGACAGGGATTTTCTATGGGACGGAGCCCCCAGCCCGGAGCTTTACGAGCTGGGGCGAAGCCTCTTCTTTGATCCCGTTCTTTCCGGCAATAAGAACATCGCCTGTGCGACCTGCCACGATCCGGCGCTCGGGACAGGCGATGGCGTCTCTTTGTCTATCGGCGAAGGAGGCAGCGGCTTTGGCCCCGAACGCGTCACGCAGGATGGTGTGATCGGGCGGGTGCCCCGCAATGCGCAACCGCTCTATAACATCGGTGCGCGCGCCTATACGTCGATGTTTCATGACGGGCGACTTGAGCTTGACCACATGGGTGGATTTCCAAGTCGTCTCAGAAGTCCGGCCAAAGAGCAATTGCCCGAGGGGCTCGACAACGCCCTGACCGCGCAAGCGATGTTCCCGGTCCTTTCAGCGATAGAAATGGCGGGCCAGCCCGGCGAAAACCCTGTCGCCGACGCCGTCGCGGAACGTGACTTCAAACAGGCTTGGCGCTACTTGGCTGTTCGGCTGGCCGCAAACCCTGCCTATGCCCAGCAGTTCATGACGGCCTTCGACGATATCGAGGTCGCGGGCGATATCCGGTTTGACCACGCCGCCACGGCAATTGCCGCCTTTGAAACAGCGGCCTTCCGGTCTGACTGGAGCCGTTTCGATGCGCGTCTTGCTGGCTGGCCGATGACCATGACCGAGGAAGCCGGGTTAGAGCTGTTCTATGGCAAGGCGGGGTGCAGTTCGTGTCACAGTGGCCCGTTGCTGACGGATCACGCATTTCACGCAATCGCGGTTCCACAGATCGGACCGGGCAAAGATCAGGGATCAGACGGCAGCTATGCTGTCCATTCCGGCTATCCGCATCGGGTCGAGGATCAGGGCCGTTTCAACGTGACCGGTGATGATGCCGACCTGTTCGCTTTTCGCACTCCGTCGTTGAGGAATGTCGCGCTGACCGGACCGTGGGGACATGACGGCGCCTTTGCCTCCCTTGAGGATATGGTGCGTCACCATCTCCATGCGGTGGCATCGCTGGCGCGCTACACCCCGGCAGAGCTTCCGCCGCTTGATACAGTGATCCAGCCGGTGCGCAGCAGAGCCGGCGTCAGCTACCAAGCCCTAAGCCCGATGCAGCGCGGCGCCTACGACATGCGCGACAGCTGGATTCACAGTTCGAAACCGCTGCGGGGCAGGATTGCCCGCGCCAACACACTCGCGCCGGTGGATCTGTCGGATGAAGAGGTGTCGCGCATTCTTGCGTTTTTGGAAACGCTGACCGACCCGACGGCGATTGATCGCTCATACCTTGTGCCGACAGCCGTGCCGTCCGGCCTGACGCCGCAACCCGGTCGTGACGACGCGTGCTTAAGAGACAGCCATTCCTTGGCAGGCGCAAAGGCATTGCCGGGAGAAGCGGAAGACCTGCCGGAGCCGCGCTGCGTCGGCCGGGGAGACAATACACAGCATTAGCCCAATACCACAGCGGCCCTGGCTTGCCGAAGCGGCCCCCCGAAAATTCTCACACGCATCAATACGAAAGTTACACCATGAAATACCTTATTTTTGCCTACGCGCTCATCACCTACGCCCTGTTTGGAGTTGTCTTTGTCTGGATTGCCGCCTTTCTGCACAATGTCGGGGATCTGCGCGGTCCGGCGTCACGTCCCGCAGTGGATGCCGCCCTCATCAATCTGGCGCTGATCCTGCTATTCGGCGTAGTTCACAGCGTGATGGCACGGCCCGCTTTCAAGAGGGTCTGGACCCGCATCATCCCGCCCGCGGCCGAACGCGCGACCTACGTGCTGCAATCCTCTTTGCTGCTGGGCTTGATCATCTGGCAGTGGCAGCCGATCCCGGCGGTCATCTGGCAGGTGGAAGGGCCGGCGGTCTGGATCTTTTTCGCAGCTTCAGCGCTTGGGGCGGTGATCATACTAGTCGCGACGTTTCTGCTGGGTCACTTCGAGTTCGTCGGCCTGTCACAAGCATGGCACAACCTAAGGGGCACCCCGACGCCGCCGGCGACATTCCGGACCCCGATGCTCTACCGTATCGTGCGCCACCCGCTGCAGTTCGGTCTTCTGATCATAATGGTCGCAACCCCTGTCATGACACTGGGCCATCTGATTTTCGTTCTGGCGATGGCCCTCTATATCGCCATCGGTCTGCGCTTTGAGGAACGTGCGCTGCTACGGGAATTCGGCGCGGCATACGCGGCCTACCAGCGTGACGTACCCATGCTGATCCCCAATCCATTCCGTCGCTCACGCGGGTCTGTTCGCGGTGCCCCTTAACGGCCCATCGCGAACCCGACCACTTCATCCTTAAACGTCTCAGTCGCCCAGTGGCGACCACCGAACAGAAAGACCAACCATGGAAACCAACATTCCAAATAACGTCCTGATCGTCGGTGCGGGCCTGTCCGGTCTGGCCGCTGCAGAGACACTCCGGCACCGCGGCATCGCGGTCACCATCCTCGAGGCGCAGGATCGCGTTGCCGAACCCTGGCGCAGACGCCATCCCGCATTGCGGCTTAACATCCATCGCCATTTCGCCCGGCTGCCGGGGATGCGCCCGCCACGCGCCGATGGCACCTATCTGCGGCGTGACAGCGTTGTCAGCTACCTAGAGTGCTATGCGCGCCAGATCGGGGTTCCTATCCGCTTCGGTGTGAACGTGGAGGCGATTGAACGCGACGGCTGTGGATGGCTCGTTCGCACCTCGGCAGGGGTGTTAGGTGCCGCGCATGTCATTTTCGCCACGGGACGCGACAGCGTTCCGCATGTCCCCGACTGGCCGGGATTGCGGGGTTTCGAAGGTCTGGTTTTGCATGCCGCTGACCTTGGTGATGTGGGCCGTTTCGATGGTAAGCGGGTCCTTGTGGTGGGCGCGGGCAATTCCGGCAGCGACGTGCTGAACCACCTCGCGCGCCATCAGCCGACGGACGTTATGATTTCCGTCCGATACGGCCCCGCGATAGTGCCCAATCGCGTTGTCGGGTTTCCATTGCACCGCGCGGCGCGATTGTTCGAGGCCTTGCCGATAACGCTCGTCGACCGCGCATTCTCACTGACCCAGCGGCTATTCTTTGGCGATCTGGGTCGCCATGGCATGACCACCCATCCGCTTGGCGGTGGCACCCGTCTGGCGCAGGACGGCACGGCGTTTGCCATCGACGATGGGTTTGTCGCAGCGATCAAGAGCGGTCGTTTCAAAGTCGTTCCGGCGGTCAGTGAATTCCATGGCTCTCAAGTCATCTTTGAAGGCGGAAGAAGCTTTGAACCCGATGTCGTGATCTGCGCCACGGGATACCGTACAAGTCTCGAACCGCTGGTGGGGCATCTCGGCGTTCTCGGCCCCGGAGGCAACCCTGTCCGCCCTGCGGGAGAACGTGACCCGAAGCACCCGGGGCTTTGGTTCACTGGCTACAAACCCCAGTTCACAGGTTACTTCGAAGCCGCGCGGATTGCAGCAAAACGCATTGGAAACGGCATTGCCTCTGACCTGCAACGTCCAGCTCAAAGTTCATCTTCATTCGACCAACGCAACGTGGTGCCCGAGGCTGCCGAAAGCTGACGGCCCTGCGGTTGCCAAGAAGTCCCGACACGATTGGTCGGGCCATACCCAGGATAAGATTCATGACCTCTTTTGATATCACGCGCCCAACGCGCCACGCTAGGAAGCGCTTAGGTCGCCATGTGAACAAATCGGAAGCCGGAGCAATCCTGCGCCTTGCCGCGCCGCTGACCGGCCTCGCTCTTGTCAACATGGCGATGAGTGTGACCGACACGATGATGACGGCCGCCTTCGGGATGGAGGCCCTTGCGGCGGTCGCCGTTGCGAGCGATTTCTATTCGATCTTCTTCTATCTCGCCATCGGCTGCATCGGCGGTCTTGGCCCTCTATACGCGGCGGCCCACGCTGCGGGTGATACGGGCCGGCTGGCGCGGCTCAGGACAGCGGGCGCTATTGTCTGGATTGTTCTTGCCATTCCGATTTGCTTCCTGTTGTGGCAGACGCCGTTGTTTCTCAGCCTGCTCGGCATCGAACCCGGTCTTGTCGAGGCGGGGACGGGCTACGTCCGTGCGATGGCGCTGACCTTGGTTCCGATGCTGGCCGTTGGCGTCTTGCGCACCCGGCTGACCGCGATTGAACGCCCAGGCGTCATGTTGCGAATTACGCTCTGCGCGGTGCCGCTGAACGGTTTCTTCAACTACCTGTTCATGTATGGCGCTCTGGGTCTGCCAGAGTTTGGCGTGACAGGTGCGGGCGTGTCCTCGCTGCTGGTTGGCTTACTGACCCTCGCGGCCTTGTCGTGGGAAACCCGCCGCGCCGGCGACAGTGGAGCGCGTTGGGCGGACCGGGGCGACGTTGTCGAGATATTCCGCATCGGTGTACCGATCGCGGTCGCCACGTTGGCAGAGGTTGGCATCTATCTGGGTGCCACGATCTATGCCGCATCACTTTCCGTGACAGACGCCGCGGCCCATTCCGTGGCGATCCGCTTGGCAGGGATCGGCTACACCTTTTACTTCGGCCTGCAACAGGCGGCGATGACCCGGCTTGCAAGAGTCGATCCCATGTCAGATCGCGCGAATGAAGTGAAGAACACGGCGATGCTGCTTGGCGTTGCAATCGGTGTGTCGCTTTGCGTGACCCTTCTGACAGTGGCGTCACCGGTTGCGCATTATATGCTACAGAGTTCGACACCTGCCGCCGTCAGTGTCGCAATTGCGGTCATCGGAGCGCTCGCCATGGCGGAGTTCTTTGGCCCGGCTGGAGCGGGAGCCGCCGGATTGCTGCGTGCGAGGAAAGTGACACGCCCTGTCATGATATACTCTCTGATCGGAAACTGGGGGGTGGCGGCACCCCTGATCGGTATTTCAACGATTGTCTTCGACATGGGTGTGATCGGCATCTGGATATCGATGGCGACAGGAACCATTGTGTATTCAGGGCTGTGTGTGCTGGCGCTTCGCAACCTGCCAGCCAACGGGGCGGCAGAATGAAACTCTATTTCATGCCAGGCGCTTGCTCTTCGGCGCCGCACATCGACCTTCTGGAGGCGGGTCTGCCATTCAGCCTTGTCGCGGTAGACTACCGGACGCGAAAAACGGCAGGCGGCGGCGACTTCTACAAGATCAGTCTCAAGGGTTATGTCCCCGCGCTGGTTCTGGACAATGGCGAGGTCTTACCGAGGTGCCGGTGATCTTTCAATTCGTGGACAGCAAGATGCCGGAGGCCGCCCTGTTGCCGGCCTCCGGCCTGAAACGTCTGCGGTCGCTGGAATGGTTGAATTTCATTGCAACCGAGATCCACAAGAGTTTCAGTCCGCTTTTCCGGCCCGAAACCCCGACGTCTTTCTGTGTGCCAGGCAGGTTGCACCTGTGTCGACGGCTTTCGATCGTCGAGGACCATCTTTGCCAACACGAATACCTGATGGGAGGCGATTTCTCTCTGGCGGATGTCTACCTGTTCGTCCTTTGCCGCTGGTTAACGGACCAGGACATGACGCTTGCGGATTGGTCGTCTCTGCACAGGCATTCCGAGAAAATCAGGATGCGCCCCTCTGTTCAGCAGGCAATGGGCTGGGAAGGATTGTTGTAATGCCCATTTCAAAAGACAAATGTGCCGACCGGCGCGCCATGTACCGCGAGTTGCAACGCACTATGCCGGGGCTCGACGGCATGTACCGGCTTGTTCACGCTCTCATTGCGGGCTGCGACGACAAGACGTCCGGGGTTCTGATCGTCGGAGCTGGCGGAGGCCGCGAGCTTGAAGAGCTTGCCAAGGGGCGGTTCGATGGCCAGATCACGGCGCTTGATCCGTCGGTGCCCAATCTCGATTTGGCACGGGATGTCGCCAGCGATCATGGATCATCTCTGGATGTCCGGTTTTTGGTCGGCACGGTGGACGATATCCCCCAAAGGGAGAGGTTCAAGATCGTCACGTCGCTTCTGGTTATGCACCATCTTCGGGACGACGGCGCAAAACTTGCCTATCTGAAAGGCCTTCTGGACAGGCTCGCCCCCGGTGGTCGCCTTGTCCACGCCGATGTTTGCTTCGATGAAATCGAGGACTTCGACCGACTGGCCCCAATTTATTTGGCGCACGCGGATATCTTCGGCGTGTCAGTCGACGCAACGCGTTTGGAACTAAATGCGATTCCCAACTTGCCGATCATATCAGGGACGCGCACCCGCGTGCTCTTTTCCGAAGCGGGTCTGACCGAGCCGTTCGAGATTTTCCGCAGTCTCTGGTACAGATGCTGGACCAGCAGCCGAGCCCCTAAATGATCAAGTCCGAATGCCGCAATTAAAGGAGACACACCATGCCCGACTTGCCAGTCTTGTTGACATATGTTGCCGTTTTGACAGGATTCGTCTTCTTTCCTGGCCCGTCGATCTTACTCATGCTCACCCGGTCATCAACCTCGGGAATACGCGTTGGTGTCGCAACAAGTCTTGGCATCGGACTCGGTGACCTCGTCCATACGGTTATGGCGGTTGTCGGAATTTCTGCGATCCTGCTGGCCTCGGCGCAGGCATTTACGCTGATCAAGCTGCTCGGAGCAGGATACCTGATCTATATCGGCCTGCGCTCCCTATTAGAGGGCCGCTTTCGCAAGACCTCTGGAGCCGCGCCGCCGATTTCGACAGGTCAGGCATTCAGACAAGCGTGTCTCGCCGAAATTCTGAACCCCAAATCCGCGATGTTCTTTTCGGCTTTCCTACCGCAATTGGTTGATCCGCGCCTCGGCCAGATCGCACTTCAACTGACGATTTTCGGATTGCTCTTCGTGCTTATGGGCACGCTGGCGACCCTGGTATTGGCAATCGCGGCTGGCCATACCGGTCGGTTTCTCCGGCAAAATCCGGATATCCAGCGCTGGCAGTCGAAAGTCGTGGGCAGCATCTACTGCGGGCTTTGCATCAGGCTGGCGTTTCAGGAGCGTTGACCGACTGGGATATCCGCCCAAAAACATCGCAAGTAAAGGTGAAAAAATGCAACAGCTCATTTACGACGTCGCCGTCTCAATCGACGGATACATTTCCGGGCCTGGCGGCGATATTTCGCAGTTTGCCCAGGAAGGTGCGGTGGTCGAAGACTATTCAGCCCGCCTTGAAACATACGCGACCGCGATCATGGGTCGGGCAACCTACGAGTTCGGCTATCGTTTCGGCATGCAGCCGGGCCAGAACCCCTATGCGCACATGGAAACCATCATCCTTTCGAAGTCGCTTGACCTGCCGGATGGCACCGATGTCGCAGTGCAGAGATCCAGCGACGCCGAGGCAATCGACGCCATAAGAACCCGATCTAGCGGGCCGATATACCTCTGTGGGGGAGGTGCGCTCGCCGGATCGCTTCTTGCCATGGGAAAGATTGATGTTCTGCGCCTCAAGCGTGCACCAATCATCCTCGGTGGCGGTGTTGCGCTATTCGGAGACACTAGGGAACCGTTCAGCTTAGAGCATACGGAAACACGAGACTATGGTGGTGGGTACCTGTTTCAGGAATACCGTGTTCTCCATGCGTAGCGATGGGCAACGCTGCACGCGCCATTTCACCTTCAAACAGGGGCACGAAAATGACTGCTCGAATACTACAGAAATGCCTTTCACTCATTTTTCTCCTATTGGGTTCGTGGTGCTTGTTCTTCCCGAGCATGGTCGTTGAAGTAACATTCCGCCCGGAGCTTGCTTTCGCCTCGGAGCAGGCTCGGTTCATCATGGGCTGCTTTGGAGCGCAGGCGGTGTTGACGGGCACAATTATTTTGACCGCCCGTTTTTCTTCAATGACTTTCCTTGTGTTCGGTTTGGCTGGGTCAGTCCCATTCTTCGTTTTCAACTTCTGGTTTCTGTACATCGAACCGGTCCTAGGCTCCAGACTCATTGATTTAAAGCCAGAACAAGACGGTGGCTGCGAGCGCGATGGCGGACAGGAACACTTTGGGGCTTCTGTCGTAACGCGTGGCCATGCGTCTCCAGTCTTTCAAGCGTCCGAACATGATCTCGATCCGGTTGCGCCGTTTGTAGCGACGCTTGTCGTATTTGATGGGCTTGTCGCGTGACTTCCGCCCCGGGATGCAGGGCGTTATTCCCTTGACTACAAGGGCCTCACGGAACCAATCCGCATCATATCCTCGGTCACCCAAGAGCCAGTCGGCGGCGGGTAGGCTATTTACCAAAGCCCTGGCCCCGGTATAGTCGCTGACCCACTGCCCGACAGTCGAAACGACGTTTCGATGAGAGGGGGGCCGGCGGTCATGAAGAACCGGATCGGCCGCCCACTTGCATCGGTGACGGCATGCAGCTTTGTGTTCATACCGCCTTTCGTTCGCCCCCCCTCTCATCGCTATAAACAGCGACTGCCGGGCAGTGATCAGACGTCCACGGCCCCCTTTTTTAACCGCAGGCTCGAGGCCGTGCGGTGCGCTTTGAGGTAGGTTGCGTCGATTGAGATCGTCTTATTGTCAGGTGCCTCGGCAGCCAGCCCCGTCATGATCCGCGCGAATACCCCCATGTCGCTCCACCGCTTCCATCGGTTGTACAGGGTCTTCGCCGGTCCGTAATCGGCAGGCGCATCACTCCATCACAACCCATTGCGATTGATGAAGATAATGCCACTGAGCACGCGCCGGTCATCAACGCGGGGCACACCATGGCTCTTCGGAAAGTATGGCCGAAGCCGCGCCATTTGCTCGTCGTTCAGCCAGAAAAGATTGCTCATCATACCCCCTTAAGTTTGGGAGCTTGAATCATGCGGCCAGAACAGCCTCAAGTCGATTAATGGGTCCAGACCCTAGCGCCAACATCTCCCAACGCGCATGCCCACAAGTACGGCGTGCTCTTCGTGTTTGCGGCGGGTATACTGTGGTCAACGGTCGGCCTTGGCATTCGCCTGATCGAAGATGCTGTCGTGTGGCAGATCCTGCTCTATCGGTCGATCAGCATGTCGCTGTTTCTCTACGTGCTTATCCGAGTGCGGTCGGGCGAAAGTCCCTTTGTTCAGATCCGCCGCATCGGTGCCCCTGCCATCATCGCTGGACTTTCACTGGTCGCAGCCTATTCGGGCGGCATCTATGCGATCCAGAACACTTCGGTTGCGAATGCCATGCTCTTGTTTGCGACCGCACCGTTTATGGCTGCGATGCTCGGATGGATCGTGTTGCGAGAACCCGTTCGTGCTGCAACCTGGATAGCAATCACCATCGCAATCGGCGGGATCGCGATTATGGTCGCAGATAAGTCCGGAGGCGTCGCCCTGAAGGGTAGCCTTGCCGCGCTTGGATCTGCATTTGGTTTTGCTGTCTTCACCGTGGCGCTGCGATGGGGCCGCACAGGGGAAATGCTGCCAGCGGTGTTCCTGTCGGGCCTCTTCGCGATCGTCATCACCTTGGCGATCTGCCTTGCCCTCGGTCTCTCGCTGGTGCTCAGCCCCAATGACGGCGGCATCGCTATGGGCATGGGGGTGTTCCAGGTTGGGGCCGGCCTGATCCTCTACACGCTGGGGTCGCGCAGCCTTCCCGCAGCAGAGCTCGCCCTGTTGTCCTTAGCCGAAGTGCTACTCGGCCCGCTCTGGGTCTGGCTGTTTCTGGGGGAAACAGCGACCGTAAATACCCTAATCGGAGGTGCTGTTCTGCTAGCGGCGATTGCGGGCAATGCGCTGTCAGGCAAGCGAAGAAAACCACCGCCCATCACCGCACCTTAGAAGGGGGAGCCCGGCCCATTGCCGACCTTGGTCGGATAGTCTCGTGCTGCGTTGCAGCCTCCGCATAGCGGGCATCTGCAAACTACGCAGC
This sequence comes from Sulfitobacter sp. SK011, assembly GCF_003352065.1. Classification (NCBI taxonomy): domain Bacteria; kingdom Pseudomonadati; phylum Pseudomonadota; class Alphaproteobacteria; order Rhodobacterales; family Roseobacteraceae; genus Sulfitobacter; species Sulfitobacter sp. SK011. The sequence goes on along the minus strand of NZ_CP025803.1, from coordinate 2,485,411 downwards.
ATTTTTCCATTTGACCGGGGTAACGTAAACGATGCCATCATCAACACTAACCATCACATCGCCGTCCTGAATATTAACTTGCAGCTTCATCGAGCGACTTGCCAGTTTGCTCAGTTCGTTGGTGTCCTTCACCGAAAAATTTATAACCCGAAGGTTATCAAACCGGGTGGTGCTATTTTTGATTTTCTCCCACCACACCTCAGCCGTCCTGCCGCCGTAACAATAGACAATCACCTTGTTGGCTTTACCGCAGGACTGGCGGACACTCTTCTCGCTGGGAAGTCCCAACGCCACCCATAAATCAAGCTCGCCGCTCAGGCTTTTTTGCCAAATGTCTGGCTCGTCATCAGTTGAAAGGCCCTTAGTCAGTTCCAATTGCTCGTGGGCATTCAGTGCAAAAGCGAGAATACGCACCATTAATCGTTCATCCGTCTCCGAAGGGTGTTTGGCAACGGTCAGTTTATGGGTCTCATAATAGTGACTATCCATATCGGAAACGGACAGTTCAACTTTATAAATGGTGGCTTTTTCTGCCATGGTTTTCCCAGAATTGCGAAGATTAGGGATGCCTAATGCGTCTGGTGACTTTGTGAAAGCAGATAAAAAAGGCACGCGGAACTTCGGCCCCAAGCCGACCTTCGTGGGCGGAGCAGCGAACGGCGGTTCATGGGCCCAAAGCAGACATGGTCCGGCATCTATACTCGCAGATGCAGCAACTCAGTTGAACGAAACCATTAGTTGCGCCGCAGAAAGAAAAGTGGCCGTTGGTGCAATCCGCAGCAAACTCGACAGGGACTATGACCGGGTTCACGCGAATATTTTCGGCTAACGAAAATGCTCCTACGGGCCAGAAATTCGCGCATTTCAAGCCCGAACCTACTCAATTGCATCGACCTGAAAGTCCCCAAGGCGATCTGATATCCTATCGTAAAAACCCGCCAGCCCCGGCTCGATTTCAAGGGCGATTGACCTGCATCGCTCAACGGCTTGTGTGGACCATATAGCCCCGCGATGTCCCTTCATTGCAGCAAGCAAATCAGAATGGTGGCTTTGCAACCTCTGGAAGATCTCCGATTGGCGGGTGTCACGACCTCCAACAACTAGAAAAAGAAGTTCGCGCTTGTTCACGCCTTTCAATGCCACGGACCCGCCTTGCAAAAGGGCCAGTTGATCGCGCGACGCTAGCGCCATAGTCTCGGAAATAACAACGTCATAGGCCAAGTGCCGACAGGCTGTTTCAATCCGTGACGCGACATTCACAACTTCGCCGATGGCCGTATAGTTGAACCGGTTTTGAGACCCAATGTTGCCAACACAAGCCTCTCCGGTCGCGCACCCGATCGCAATACCGATGGGAACTTGATGCCCCTCGCTCCTCACCGTGTTGAAATGCCTCAAAGAAGTACGCATCGCCAAAGCAGCATTTGCGCAATGTAGTGGGTGGTTTTCGACACGGACGGGCGCGTTCCAAAATGCCATGACCGAGTCGCCAATAAATTTGTCGATCGTACCACTGTGGGCAAGAATGTCCTGTCCCAATGCCGTAAACAATTCATTGAGCATCGCCACGAGATCGGTTGCGGGCATTGTTTCGCTCAAAGGAGTAAACCCGCGAATGTCCGCAAACATTACTGTGATTTCCTGGTTTTCGCCACCAAGCTGCAAGTCCTGCCCGCTTTCCTCAAGCCGTTCGAGAATTTCTGGTGCGACGTATTGAGAAAATGATCGCCGGATCGTGTTCTTCTCCCTTTCAGTCGCAAAAAACAAAAACCCTGCCAGAATGCCAAAATTCACCATGCCGCCAATCAGTGGAAAGGTGGCGTCAAACAAAACAGAGTTTTGTGTAAATGCGACCCAACTCAACGCCAGGACACTCGATGCCGCCACGCCGCCGGCAATAAATGATGGCACCGCGCCAGAAATTGACATGACACTGACAACAATCACCCCCAAAGCGATGAAAGCAACCAGTTCGAGTGCCGCTATGGTGTCGGATCGCTGCAACACTTTGTTTTCAAGGATTTGCTCGATCAACTGTGCGTGGATTGAAACACCTGGAACAGACTGACCCAGAGATGTTTCGCGAATATCAACCAGACCCGCGGCCGAAGTTCCGACCAATATTATCCGGCCTTCAATCTCAGAACGCAGCTGTTCATTATCTTTTTCATCCAAAACGTCTGCGGCCGATAAATAGAGGCCTGGATTGTCTGGACGGTAATGCATCCAAACCTGGCCGATTTCGTCTGTTGGGATATGAAATGCACCGAGCGATACAGAGAGAACTATACCCCTTTCGTTCTCGGCACCTTCGACAAAAATGTTCTGTTCTGCGATCGCGAGACGCAGGGCTTCGATACCGAGACCTGGTATGATTCCGGTTGGGCCTTGCCACAAAAGCGGAACCGTACGCACGACCGAGATTTGCCCAGCCGGGGACACATTGATCCCGCCTATTCCAACAGCCGTTTCATTCAAAGGCACCGCCAATGGCGTCCAAGACAAAGCCCGGGGCAGAAGAAGCCCTGGCTGGTCCCCTATTTCTATAATACCCGCCCGCGGCACTATTTGCTTCGTCTTCAGATCTGGCCTTGCTGCGACTCCCAAGGCGACTGGCCTTCCTGTAATCGCATTGGAAAACCTCTGATCATTGTCCAATTTATTGAGGTCGATTGCGTCCCGTAAATAACCTGCAAAAATCGGATCTTCCGCAAGGCGGTGCGGTGAATACCTGTCAGGCTCAGCAAAGAGTATGTCGAATGCAATCGACGCTGCACCATAGCCTTCCAGCTTTTCGACCAGTCTGGCGACTTTTGATCTGGGCCAAGGCCACTGGCCCAATTGCGACAAAGAGGCCTCGTCGATGTCCACCACACGGACAGGCAGGTCGGCATCAAAGGTTCTGGGTGCCAGCCTTTGCAGGAAGTCAAAATATATCAGGCGTGATATTTCAACCGGATAGGGATCTGACACGCGCAATATGCACCCCATTAGTACAAGAGCAAAACCCAGCCCTCGAACAATCCATTTACGATTGATCCGGAGTGAATTACCCGCCATCAAACCGCGCCCAGGTTTTTCATGAGAATAATTTCGCCTCCCCCCGGCGTTGCCAAAATCATTGTTGCCACCACAATTCTTGGTCCCTTAGCCATCATCGGTGCCAGCACCATTTTGCCCGGCGCTGCCCGAGTTGCCTGTGCCCTGACTGGGGCTGGAATTTTCGCTGGGCCCTCAAAATCCCTCAGAATTCTCTTCTGGAGCCGATGGCGGTTCCGGCGGGTCAGGGGCTTGTGGCTCAGGTTCAGGCTCAGGTTCAGTTTCAGTTTCAGGCTCAGTTTCAGGTTCAGGCTGAGGTTCAGGCTCAGGTTCAGGCTCGGTTCGTTCGATCGCCTTTGTTGGAGACGCGATATTGGCTCCCCGCGATGGCGGCATAAAATGCTGGCCGCAAGTCCCGACATTTGCGCGCAAGGGTTCGCGAAGCGAGCGTTGCGAAATGATGAAGGGGAATCCGTTGACAATAGTGCGTTCCGATTCCTCAATATCGCGTGGTGCGGCGACCTGACCTCGCGGTGATGTAGCGACAAGCTCGCATCTGCCTTTGACATTCCGACATCCACCACGCCCGCACATTCGTACGGATCCATTCAGGAGCGCGAGCGATGTCTGACGCTGATTCAGCACCCAAAAATCGAATGTGGTGCCTCTGATCCCCATGGTTGCTGTCGGGGTAGTAATCTTATAGGCGGACTTTTTACTGTTTCCGGAAATGAACCTGAAACTGCCACCTAATGCCTTGACTGTGAAACTATTCGCTCGATTGCCACCGCGCATCATCGACACGTCCAGCACCATGCTTGCATTGGGTCCGACGGCAATTTTGGTCTGATCAATAAAGATTAACTGGACAATTCCGGTGCTGTTGGTTCGGATCACGTCTCCGGATTCCACAGGCATTCCAACGCGCAGCTTAAGGTTGCGGCCACCTGTGGTAAGTGTCGCACCAGGATTGACTTCCAAAACTTTTCCAATTTCGGCATAGGCTGCCGGAACATTCAAAAAGAGAAAAAAAGAATAAACAATAAAAACGCATTTAATTCGAACATGCATCTCAACCTCACTTTCCTGAGGCCCGAGCAGGTTCCTGTTTCGGCAAAATTACCTCATGGAACCACCAAGCATGATCGCTGCATCAACGGCTGTTTTTTGATTTTCTAGAGATTATCATAATTCTACCGAGTTTGGCAATTACAAGACAACAAAGCACATTTAATAAGGTATTGAAAATGCGCCGCTAAAAGGTGTTGCGTTCCCGAAAAAGGTCACTCTAGGTTGAAGTTGACAATGTGCCAAATGGTACTTCCACGAATTTCCGGTTGATCGCAGGCACACTTATCCGTCTCGTTTTGTTCCGCTGCTGTCCAATGGCGATACCGCGCTTGCGGCTGTCTATCTTGACAGTCTGTAATTCGGGCAAAATCTGTCACTCGCATAATAGTCAGATCTTTCCATTCATATACAAACTGGATGGCCCTCAATCCCGAGACGCATTTCGCTGGTTAATGGAAAGATGAACGCAAATTTTGCTTGGCCGGGGCGCAAGTGAGGTCGAATGTCGATCTGCTGGATAAGAAAACCTCTGAATAGCCCCTGGATTTGTAGGCGCTTTCTTCCCTAACTTTGAGGCAAGGAGGCCGTTATGGGGAAGCCAGATTTCAGTGAAGATTTCAAGCGCGATGCAGTCCATCAGATAACAGCGCGGGGGTATGCCGTTCGCGAGGTTTCGGAGCGGTTGGGCGTCAGTACATATTCGCTCTACAAATGGATGAAGCTCTACGCAAAAGCTGCGTCACAGGCATCATCTGTTGACCATGAAGCTGAGAACCGCAGGCTCAAGCGTGAGCTGGCGCGGATGACGGAGGAGCGCGATATCCTAAAAAAGGCAGCCGCGTACTTCGCCAAGGATGCAAGATGAAGTACGCGTTCGTGGCCGAGCATCGCCCTCAGTATTCGGTGCGCAGGATGTGTCGCTGCCTCAACATCCATCCCAGCGGGTTCTATGCATGGATTAAGAATCCATTAAGCCACCGTGCGCATGAGGATGCCCGCCAAACCAAGCTGCTCAAAGATGCGTGGAAGGACAGTGGCAAGGTTTATGGGTATCGCAAGCTTCATGATGATCTCGTTGAACAAGGCGAGACCAGTTGCCCAAATCGTATTGCCAGACTGGCCCGTTTGGCAGGTGTCCAAGCTCAGATCGGCTACAAGCGCAGGCCTGGGACGTATGGCGGCAAACCATCTGTCGTCGTCGATAATACGCTAGACCGGCAGTTTGATGTGGCAGCACCAGATACCGCATGGGTGTCAGATATTACCTACATTAAGACCTGCGAAGGGTTCTTGTATCTAGCCGTCGTCATCGACTTATACTCACGACGTGTCATCGGTTGGGCGACACAATCACGGCAGCCCACAGACCTCGTGTTGCAAGCCCTGCTCATGGCCGTTTGGCGACGCAAGCCCAAGCAACCGATCCTGATCCACACAGACCAAGGTTCGCAATACACCAGCCGAGATTGGGCGGCGTTTCTAAGGGCCCACAACATTGAGCATTCCATGAGCAGGCGCGGCAATTGCCATGACAACGCTGTCGCCGAAAGCTTCTTCAACCTACTCAAACGTGAGCGCGTTCGCCGTCGGACCTACAAAACTCGTGAGGATGCTAGACGCGACATCTTCGACTACATCGAAATGTTCTATAACCCGAAACGCAAACATACCAGAAACGGGATGCTGTCGCCCGTCGACTTCGAAAACAGACAGCAAAATGTGAACCAAGAAGGTGTCTAGGGAACTAGGGGCTATTCATTAGAAGCAATTCTCCTATGCCAAATTACAACCCAGTTCGCGGTCTGCTGGCTAGACGTTCATGCGTCGTGGATGCAACCTCCGAGTAACAGCAGCGAAATGGATCAAAGAGGCGCAGTCCGCCGGTTGGCGTGTCACATCCGCCAAGGATCGCACAATACGAATGCAATGCGCAAAACAAGGCTGTCCGGGTGTGCTTTCCCTTCCCATAGATAACCTGGGGCCAACGCCCGCGACGTATGATCTGCCCCACGTGGGACAATACGGCGCGCCAGCCTATAATCAGTATAAAGCCCTCGTGGCGCAACTGGTGCGCAAGCGCCGCGCGCTCGGTATGTCGCAAGAGGATATCAACGCCGCCGCCGGGATGGCGGAGGCGCACCTAAACAAGCTAGAATCATTCGCCCGCACTGCACAATTTTCCACAATGCAGCTATGGGCCGAAACCCTTGGCCTCGCGATTACCCTAGCGCCCTCATCAATCCCCGCGGCTACGGCCCGCGCCATCGAAACACGGGTAGCGCAGCCCTTGTGCGAAGCCAAATCTCACTACAAACACGATGCGCCAACAGCACTGCAGCTTTCTCATGACCGATAAAGTCCCAGCCACCCCCAAGAAGAAAACCCGTGTTCGCATTAGCGACGAGATGCGCCAATGCGTTGAGCTCATGGCTACCGAGGGCCTACCAGTACATGTTGCCGCTGAACGCGCCAATATCACCCGTGACACAGCCGTGAGGAATATGCGCAAAGCCCACGTGTTGAAGCTGTTCAACCAGCGAGCAAAGGATGTGCGGGAAAACGCCTCACAGGCCGCCTACATGCGCATCAATCACCTTTCGGTGGCCTCGACAAACGAACGCGTAATGCTTGACGCTAGCAAGTGGGTGGCAGGTGTTGATGGGATATCTCCTGTTCAGAAAGTGCAGGGCCAGCACAATCACAGTCATGTATTTGGTGGTTTTGGGTATCCCGATTTGGATCCAGTAGACGTGACGCCGGAAGATGATAACTAACGATATTTCTCCGAGCAGGAAAGTCTGCTGTGCGGACTTTTCCAACCTTCGCTGCGGCTGTGCCAATGGCCGCTTAGGCGATTAAGTAAAACGTGGTAGGGTAGAAATTCACAAACTGGAAAAAGTTGATTGTCATGAATACCGATGAGAAAATTTCCATCCACTATCGCCACGGCGATCTGCTAACCGCGATTCAGGCTGGCCTTGAAAAACAGGGCATTAAACCTGAAAATGCCAGTGTTGAAGATCTTGGCCCAGTGGATGAATTTCACATTGGTGGGCGGGCAGCGAGCATTCATTTTCTGGACCAGTTAAAGATATCGCCGTCCCAAAGCATACTCGATATCGGTTGCGGCTTGGGAGGTTCGGCGCGTTTCGCTGCAAAGACTTACGGAGCAAAGATGGCTGGAATTGATCTGACTTCTGAATACGTAGAGGTTGGGCAGCAACTTTGCGGTTGGGTCGGCTTGTCCGATAGCATCAGATTGCAGCAAGGTAGTGCACTGTCGCTTCCTTTTGAAGATGCGAGTTTTGACGGCGCATTCATGATGCATGTCGGCATGAACATAGAAGATAAGCATGCGCTGATCGCTGAGGTGTCCCGTGTTCTGAAATCCGGTGCGAAGTTTGGTATCTACGATATCATGAAGGGCAACGAAGAAGAGCTTATTTATCCTGTGCCCTGGGCAACAACCTCTGAAACAAGCTGGGTTTCTGACCCCAAAGACTATAGAATGGCATTCGAAGCTAATGGTTTTGTAGTCGTCGAGGAAAATAACCGCCGCGAATTTGCTATGGATTTCTTTAAGAAAATGAAGGCCTCCAGCGGAGCCGCTGGAGGACCGCCCCCATTGGGTTTGCACGTTCTCATGCAGCAGGCGACCGCAGAAAAAATCCCAAATATGGTGGCAAATTTGGCTGCGGGGCGCATCTCACCTATCGAAATGATTGCGGTCAAGGGAATATAGACTTTAGGATATAGCGTCGCGCTCTCGGTGTAATGAGGACGGTCGGATTAACTTGGATGCATAGAACAGCGGACATCCGGGCAGCTTGCAGCATCAGTCGAAGAGGGCTCGAAGCGCCCGCCTTCACGAAAGGCGGAGAGCCGCCATTCGTCGCGCTCGCAAAGTAGAATGGGCAATCCGAAGAAAGCGGACGCTCGGGGCCGCGCCCGAGCACTTTTTGGGGTGCATACGCAGCGAAGGTCGGCAGTGAGTCGATTGTGTTGAAAAACTCTTTGTTTTCGACCTGTCGAAGTCGGCTATCGCGTTGATTTATTTGGAGCGTCCCTAGGTCGACCACCTTTTATCCGGTGGCGGGCACCATTGGCTTGAGTTTTGCTAGTTTGCGAAGGTTTTGGGCGGTAGCAGCGAGGGTAAATTCGTCCTGGACGCCACATGGGCCACGTAATCGGAGCCTGCCCAATCCGAGGATGCGTTTGAGATGTGCGAAGAGCATTTCGACTTTCTTGCGTCGGGCCTGAGCCTTCGGATTGAACTCCGAGGCTGTGCATGCTCGGGCAAAGTCTCTGACAACTTCATATTTCTCTCGATGAACCGAACGCCTTTCAGCGTTAGGGCAGCACTTTGCCTTTAATTCACATCCTGTGCAGTCTGACATCAGTGCTCGATAATTTCTGGCTTTCCAAACTGGCGCATTTCGGGCCGGATCGGAATAGTTTCGCCTCGTGTGCAACATCTCCTTGCCACCTGGGCAGATGTAGCGGTCGTTCTCGTCATCCCAAGTGAAGTCGGACCGCGAGAAGGTGCCGTCTTTGCGTTCACCTTTGTCAAAGACTGGGATGAACGGCAGGATTTTCCGCTTCAGTGTCAACCAAACCAGATTGTCGGCAGCACCATACGCGGTATCAGCGGCAATCCAATCAGGCTTCACACCAAAGCGCTCTTCGGTGCGGTCGATCATCTTGCGCATGGCTCCTACCTCGGCGGTTCTATTCGAGCGGCTGGCGTCGACGTCCATGATGATGCTGTGATCTGTATCGATCAGATAATTGGTAGAATAAGCAAAGAAAGCGGGGCCTTTGCGGGCTGCTGTCCACTGGCTAGCTGGGTCCGCATGAGCCGTGAACTTGGGCTTGGTCGTCGTGGCCGCACCAAAAGCCTCGTCGTCCAGCGTTTCGAGATATTCTCGCACCGCACGCGGTGCATCATTGGCGTCAGCCATACGGGCGACCCAGTCTTCAAGATTGCTGGAGTTCTGTTTCTGGACATCAGCACTGATCAAGCTGGCATCCACGGCAAATCCCTGACCGCCTACAAGGCCTTCTTGCATGCATCGCGCAACGGTCGTCTCAAATACGTGGCGCAGAAGATCGCTCTCGCGGAACCTACCATGACGGTTCTTTGAAAAGCTGGAGTGGTCAGGAATCCGATCAGTCAAATCAAGGCGACAAAACCAACGGTAAGCAAGGTTCAGATGCACCTCTTCGCAAAGCCGACGCTCAGAGCGGATGCCAAAGCAATAGCCCACCAGCAACATCCGGATCAGCAACTCAGGGTCGATGGAGGGGCGACCGGTGTGGCTGTAGAAGTCTGAAAGATGCGCACGGATACTGCTCAGATCAACGAACCGATCTATTGACCGCAGAAGATGATCTTGTGGGACATGATCCTCCGAGGAGAACTCGTAAAACAACGCCGCTTGCGCCACCTGCTTTGGTCCCATCATCGCCAAGTCCCCCAATCAATAAAGGAATTGAATCAGCGATTACCCCTTCGATCAAGCAACAGTTTTTCAACACAATCAGTCCAGACTACTGAACGCTGCACAATGTACGAAGGAATATCCGATCAAACCGTCTTCATCCAAACACCCTAAGAAATGTTTCCGCTCGATCAGCCGAACATGGTAGACAGGATCTGTAATTGGGGACTTAGCGAACATGGACCACCGCCTTGCAGTTGTTATGGCCACAGACATGGTCGGCTATTCGCGTCTTATGGAAATCGATGAATTGGGGGTTCTGGCGCGCCTCAAGAAATATCGTCAAGAATTAATCGATCCAGAAATTACCCGAAGTCGTGGCGATATTGTTAAAACGACTGGCGACGGCATGTTGGTCACCTTCGAGTCTGTTCGGGATGCTGTAGCTTGCGCGATCACGATCCAAGAGCAAATGGTTAGCTTTGAAGATGAGATCTGTGAGGAGAAGAAGATCCGTTTCAGAGTTGGTATCAATCTCGGGGATATCATCTTTGACGAGGATGACATATTTGGCGACGGCGTAAACGTCGCGGCGCGTCTCGAAGGCTTGGCTGAACCCGGAGGCATCTCCGTCTCCGATATCGTGCATCAATCGGTGTCGGATCGCATTGATGCCCCTTTCCGTGACATGGGCGCGCAACGGGTCAAGAATATTTCGCGACCTATCAGGGTGTGGCAGTGGGCACCGTACGAGCCGCCGACCCGGAAAGCCCCGGAAATCTCTCTGAATCAACGTGTGAATTATTGCCAGTCCGCAGACGGCACTCACCTTGCTTGGGCATCTACCGGAGCAGGAACGCCTGTCTTGAAAGCTCCGAACTGGCTCAACCATATCGAATACGAGTGGACCAGCCCGGTTTGGGGTGATTTTCTGTCGGAGTATTCCAAACTGTGCCGACTTGTCCGATTTGATCAGCGGGGTAACGGCCTTTCGGATTGGGAGGTCGACGACATCTCCGAAGACCGCATGATCGACGATATGTTGGCGGTAGCGGATGCCGCTGAACTCGAGAGTTTTGGTCTCTTCGGGATTAGTCAGGGAGCGGCCTTCAGCATGCGATTTGCTGCGAAATATCCCAAGCGGGTCAAATTTCTTATTCTTCTTGGCGGCTACGCACGCGGCAGGATGATGCGCGACGACCCCGATGCAGCCCAGTTCTACGAGGCTTCCAAGGCAATGGTTTCTGCCGGCTGGGGATCGCCCAGTCCTTTTTACAGGCATTTCTTCACGAGCGCCTATATTCCCGATGCCACAAAGTTGGAGGGTGATAGTTTCGACGAAATGCAGCGCGTCTCAACCAGTCCCGAAAACGCAATGAAGATTATGGGCATGAACGCATATGTGGACGCTCGTATAGAGGCGCGCAGTATTCGTGTTCCTACACTTGTGCTTCATGCCAAAGGCGACATGGCAGTACCTATTAAAGAAGGGCGGGAAATAGCGCGAACAATACCAGCAGCTGGATTTGTGGAATTGCCCGGTGCCAATCATTGTATGATCCGCGGCCACCCTGGGTTTGACGAATTCTTCCAAGAAATAGGGCCTTTTCTGACTGAGAACAGCATTTGAAAAATAAACCAACCATCCAGTACAATGCGTGAGTGGGAAGAGCGCCTGTTCAAGGTATATCTACTGGAAGTTTATGAGCCCTACCTACTGAGCCGTAATCGACTGGACGATCAAGGAAGCTACAATTCGGAATTTGAAGGACCTGTTGATGTTTGCTCAGGGACTATTCGCGATAGTCTGGACCTTGATGTGGAAGGCCCCAAGTTCCAATATATGGGCCGTCCTTGCAAGGCGTTGGTACATTACCGGCGAAAATGCTGCGATCTATCTAATGACGTCAGTGAGCCTCTGATTGTGAGTTGTGACTACGCTAATTGCGCCCAATGGTGTGAGGCTTGTCAAAGATTGTCGCATCTATCGGAGAGCCATCATTTTCAGTTGCGTGTTTATTGTAGGTGTCAAAATGCGGTGGAATTACCGTACCTTTCAGTGCGAAATCCAAGAAGATGTGTTTGGAGTTCTGCGGTGTAATTTTCAATCAGTTGGGGTCGTCGAGTGTTCCACCGTAGAGGCCAACAGCACCTTCAAAACGCTCAAAAGTCAAATACAACTTCGTTCCGCAGGTGTCTCAGAAATGGATGTTTACTTCCTTCCTACTACCCTCTGACACGTGCGTATAACGCTTCGGCTTGCCCCGAATTATTGTGAAGTCTGCGTCATCGAATACTGGCTCAACCAGATATGCGCCACCTGTCGCTCGTTGACAGAATTTGCAATGACACATGGACGTTCTTGCTGGTTGCTTTTGGACTTCATACCTCAGTGCTCCACAAAGGCATCCACCTTGGGCAATCGTCATCTTAGATACTCCCGACCATGAAAATCGCTACAATAGCACAAGTTCAGGTTGCTGTCTTGACGGAAGCTTTGTGCCACATACCGTGAGTTCGAGCAGCCTAAGACCACGCACCTGCAGCGAATGGCGGCAATACGGGCTGCGACCGCAGAATCCGAAGTTGGGTCGAGAGACCGCAATGGGCCGGAAACGCAGAGTCACTGGAACAGCGCCAGCATTGCCTCGAAGGGCTATATCCAGCGTCGAACCCGCTTCTTATAGGCAAGGTACTTGCCGCCGAACTTTCGTTCGAGATACTCCTCTTCTGGCAAAATCACTAAGAAATGCAGGAGCAGAGAGCAAACCGGCGTCAGAACTATAATCCAGATGTTGGCCAACAAAATGGCAAAACCAATGCATATCAGCACCATCTGTAGATACATAGGATTGCGCGTTAGGCGATACGGTCCTTTCTCGATGATTTCGGTGGTCGTCTTGTACGGATTTTCCGATTGCCCAGACCTGCGCATCATCGAGACGGCTCGAAAACCTAAAAAATAGATTGACCCAAGAATGATCGCGCCGCCCAACCAATACCGCAGCGGGCCGTCGGGCAACAAGCGTAGGCCAACCGGCCAAATCCACTCCAGCCCCGCGCCCGCAACAACCGTCCCAAGAGGAACGCCGGGCGGAAAAATTCGAACCGCCGCTGCGTCTTTCTCAGTGTTGCTTGAGGTTTTGGGTACGTCTGGCTCGGCCATAGCCCAAGCTTAGGATAAGTCAGCCGTTGAGTCACGAACCCGCGATGGCTTGCATCACAACGCCCATTTTGTTCCACCCTACTTGTCGCGAATGGCGCAAATTGCTGCGGTCTGAATTAATGTCCAGAATGCGAAAGCCGCACTGCGGCGCGGCTTAATTGCGCCAAGGGCAGCAAAGGGCCGTTCTCGTCATTCAACACTAATGGGCCGTTAACTATTCCGATATTCAAAGCAATCGGTCGGATCCTAGCTGAGGGCAAAGCCGCAAAGGTTGATTAATTGGTACCGCAGCATTGTTTGTACTTGCGGCCTGAGCCGCAGGGGCAGGGGGCGTTTCTGCCGACCTTGCTTCCATGAATCGGTGCTTGGGGTTGATTTGCCGCAGCCCAGGCGGGGAACGGAGCAGCGGACGTCCCGGATTTGGTCCAGGCGTTAAGGGTCTGCACCAAGTTTGGGATAATGTCCGGCGCTCCGGCAGTGAGAGTTTTGATTGACGCCTTGGGAAGATCGCTTTGACCTTCGGCAATGTTGAAAAGCGCCAGCATCATGTTGACTGATGCAGCAGCCTCCTCGTCTTTGCTCTCCGCAATCTGCTCCCACGCATCCGGCCGCAGACGCATTGCACGCTCGAACCCACAGCACCATGATTCCCAGAGGATTTCCCCTGTTTGGGTGTCTTCGTCATAGAGGGGACCGTAGTCATTTGCCGGAGGCATCAAGGACTGTGCGACGTTATTGTAGTGACGCATCAGCAGGTCGGTGACATTCTGCACATCCTTGGGTGTTTCCAAGTGTTCTGTGCTGCTCCCCCAGACACAAGATAACCATTCCCCAGGCATGACAATTTCTGGACAGACGATGAGACCGGCGCAAAACCCATCGAACTCACTGAGGAGCATGCCATCCTCATTGGTATGGGACAGCAGCAGCGCGTCCAATTGGTCAAGTTCGTCATCGCTTAGCATCATATCAGTCCAGTATCTGCAAACCCGCTAAAACCGTTCGACCCATGGGCGTACGACGACCTCATTGGTCCAGGCACTGCGGTCCTGCTCAATCAGATGGCGGTAGGTGCGGGCAATGGCGTCAGGCCGAAGCATGGATCCAGGTTTGTCGTCTGGCTCTGCCCGACCGGGGTTCAGTATGCCACCGTCGATGTTGACCCAAGCGACATGGACCCCTTGTGGGTGCAGTTCGCGTGCCATGCTTTCGGCCAAGCCGCGCTGGGCGAACTTGCCCATGGCAAATGGTGCAGATTGCGGAAAGCCTTTGACGCCTGCTGATGCTCCTGTGAAAAGAATGGTCCCTTTCTTCCCGTCAATGGCCTCTGCTTTTAGCATATGCTTTGCGGCGTGTTTGCCGGTCAGGAACGCGCCGATGGCGGTAACATCGACAGCCCGGCGCACGTCCTCGGTGGAGAGGTCGGTGATTGGTCCGCGAACACGTGCAGACGGGTTGTAGATGGCAACCCTCGGAGCTGCAGGCAGATTATCGAACAGAGCGGCGATAGCGCTTTCATCCGTTGCGTCCAAAAGAACTGTGCGTGCCCCGGTCTCGTCAGCAAGAGACTGCATCTTGTCCGCGCTGCGTGCGGCCAGCGTCAAAGAAAAATCTGCCATCAGGTTCCGCGCCAAAGCAGCGGACAGCCCGTCACCTACGCCAATGATAACAGCATTCGGTTTACGCATCGAAATTCCTCTCACTTTGTTCAGCAGATGCTTGACCTCTGAAAGAGCATGAAATACGACTTACCACGCTGAGCGGGCGTTGTGTAATGGTTAAGACCTCAGTTTTCCAAGCTGATACCTTTGAATAAGTGCTTGATCTGCCGAGAACAATTTTTTCCCGACAAATTACATACAAAAAGCAGCACGCACCTAGTCTAAGTTGCAGCATGTTTTTATTTATTAATGCCCTGTGACTATAAGGATGTTTGACCGTCCTGAATAAGGTCGTGATGATCGTACGGCTTTGAACTGAAAGCTACCTCTACAAACAATTTGTAAATTTTGGATGTTGTGGGCTGCAGGCTCCTAAAGCAGGAAGGGCATCCTCAGCCAGGTCCGTTGCTTTGCATTTGCAGCGCGTGAAATTCCACGTCCAATTTCCAGTCCCGAAAAATACAAAGTAAATTGCTATGCCCATTACGATGTGTTGAATATTTTTGGGTGGGTATGTGTCATCCAAATGAGGGCTTATGCAAAAAAAATGCTTAAGATCAGTATGTTGGCGATTTTATATGGAGGCGAGTAGGAGAATCGAACTCCTGTACACGGATTTGCAATCCGCTGATCTAATATTGAGAAGGTTTGGTGACAAATTCGGTGACAAGGCAATATTTCTTGATCAGGCCTTATATCAAAAAAACCACCAAACTATTGAGCTTAGTGGCTTTTTATGGCTCCGGCGGTAGGGATCGAACCTACGACCAATTGATTAACAGTTATAAGGTTACGGTTTCATAGGCTTTCATATAACTTCAAGGGGTTTCAGTAACACACTGTTTCTGCTTTCATATTTGTATTTTTGACAGGATTGCCTATCTATCTGTTTCAGAGAGCGGTGGCGACTCGGTGGCGATTCCGCCTTCTGATAGCCACTGGCAACCCCGGAGAGAGCAATGCCCGTTATCAAGATCGCCCGCCGCACTGTTGCGGCAATCCAGACGCCGAAAAAGCCGGTGGTCTATTATGACGAGGGCCTGAAAGGTTTTGGGCTTATCGTAAGGCCCTCAGGATCGCGCTCGTGGATTATAGAGTATCGCCCTGGGTCCGGAGGACGAGGGACTGCCAAGAAGCGTGTTGTGCTAGGCAATCCCGAGACCCTCACACCGGAGCAGGCTCGGGATATGGCTAAAGACATGCTGGCTAAAGTTCGCCTTGGGGCTGATCCTGCAGCTGATAGAGCCGAAGCGCGAGCCGCTGATACCGTTGCTGAGATCGCAGGCGAATGGCTTTCCCGCCATGTTGGACCCAAACGCAAGGCCGCAACGGCCAAGCAGTATCGCGCAGTTCTGGACACGCACATTCTTCCCGCCATTGGCACTCGGAAAGCAGCGACGCTGACCCGGAACGACATAGCCAAGCTGCACAGTGCAATCGCCTGCAAAAAGACCGGTGCGAAGAAACCCGGGGCGAGACGGACTGCGGCGCAGAAAACACGGGGCGGCCCGGTCATAGCAAACCGGGCGCTTGCTGTTCTCAAAGCGATGTTCTCTTGGGCAATTGGTCTAGGGCTGCTCCCCGAGGGCACGTCAAACCCTGCAACTGCGGTAGAGGCGTTCAAAGAGAAGGGTCGTGAACGGTTTCTTTCATCGGGTGAAATGCAACTGCTCGGGGACGCTCTTCGGCTCGCAGAAACGGATGGGTTGCCGTGGCAAGTTCAGGAGGATGGTCCCGGTGCAAAGTATTTGCCCGCGCCTGAAAAACGCAGGGTCAGCTTCGATGTTCATTCGGTTGCAGCGATAAGATTGCTTTTGCTGACCGGTGCGCGGGTGCGTGAGATACTCGATCTGGAATGGCAGCATGTCGATTTTGCGCGTGGTATCTTGCGCCTGCCAGACTCGAAGACGGGGGCAAAAGTGATCGTTCTTGGGGCGACCGCGCTATCCGTGCTTGAGGGGCTTCCTCGGGTCGGGCGCTATGTTATTGCATCCAGTTCGGCAGGGACACCGAACGAGAAGCCCCGCGCGGACTTAAAGCGCCTATGGCGTGCGGTTTGCCGAGCAGCCGGGATCGAGGGTACACGCCCGCATGATCTACGCCATTCCAACGCAGCGATAGGCGCAGGGGCGGGGCTATCACTTCATCAAATAGGCGGCCTACTTGGCCACTCTCAGACCAGTACCACGAAACGCTATGCTCACCTTGCCGCTGATCCTCAACGGCGTGCGGCGGACCTGATCGGGGCTGAGATTGGCGCGGCACTTGGTTTAGGTGCAGAAGTCGTGGCGATTGACACGGTTCGGAAGGGCAAGACAGCATGACCGAAGAGCAGAATAATCCATGGGTTTCTGTTCCTGAAGGTGATCCCGATCTTGTGGCTCGGCAACTCTTAGCACTCAGAGACTGGTTTGAACTTCGAGAGGTTTCTGTGAAGGAAGCTGCCTGTGTTATTGCCGGAGTCCTTCCGCCTGAAAAAATTTTAGACAAAAGGTCCATTGGCGCTCGGTTGCCCGGGGTCGGTGCGTGTCTGCCGGGGTTGATTGAATGGGAATACAATCGAGAACTCTTCGACGAAGTCATTGCCGACAGGATCAGAAGAATCGAGGCTTTGCTCGAAGAGAAAAGACCCTTCCGTGGAAAGTCGCTTTCTGACTTCGTCGTCCGAGGCGTTGCTGCTGGATACGCACCACCTTGGCTGGATGCGGCGCGGAATGATCCTGAGTGTCGCGAGTATCTACCCCCGAGTTTATTGTATGGCGAAGCAAAGACGAACCGGCGACCATTGACAGGTAAACAAGTGGCTTCCAAAGGGGGGAAAGCACGGTGGGGCAATGACGATCAAAGATCACAGTTTCTTCCTCTTGTAGAAGAAAAAGTGCGTGATGGAAAAGGTTCTACGGACATACTGAACGAACTGATAGATGAATTCGGTGATGCGCCGCCTCGCAGCACGGTCTTTGGTTGGGCGCAAAAGATTAGAGCAAAACTTAACGACGAAAAGTCAGAATAATCGGCCAAGAGTCTGAGTGCTGGCTCTCGGTCGGGAATTCTGAAAATCTGTGCTTCTGTTTGCGGGTAAATCAAAGCACGGAGACAGTAATGCAAACCGATACACTTCCAATTTACGTAGACACTCCCACGGCGGCTAAGCTGTTGGGCCTTTCCCGGTCATCGCTTGAGAAATACCGTTTCTACCGCGATCCCAGTGGCCCGCCCTATGCCGTTTTCGGGCGTGCTTCTATTCGCTACCACACGCCTAGCTTGCTCGAGTGGGCCGCCGGTCGCACCGTTACCTCGTAGCGGCTTTTATGCGGATTTGAGATCGCACAAAAAGCCGTCAACTGTCGGGCAAATTCTTAAAACCAGCTAAAGAAACGCCCCCTGCCGAGATCAACGGCAAGGGGCGTATATTCCAATACACCAAAGAAAATGGATAACTCAGATGCAAAAGATTAATGCAGTCAAGGCGAAGAGCGTGCAAGCGTTGGATCATCCGGTGACGATCACCAAATTCCCCAGCCAACGCGCTTTAGCAAAGAAGACCATGCGCATGTCCATGCGTAAATTGGCGGTCTGGATCGAACGCCAGACGGCGGCAAGTAAGGACAAGCTGCAGTGGATCAAGCTGTCCACCTTCGGCCCCATCAAGAGCGTCAAGGGGTGCCTTCGTTCAAATGTCAACGTCCTCACCATAACGGGCCTTGAAGCTGACTATGACGCGGGACTCATGACGCCCGAAGAGGCTCGCACAAGACTGGCGAAGGTAGGCGTGGCAGCCCTGATCTACACAACCCCTAGCCATACGGACGATGCGCCGCGCTGGCGTGTCCTGTGCCCCTTCAGCGACCCATTGCCGCCCGAAGCCCGGGATCACCTCATGGCGCAGTTGAACGGCATCCTTGGTGGTGGCTTGGACCCCGCTAGCTTCACCTTGTCGCAAGCCTACTATGCAGGTGGCGTGGAGGGCGGGGCCAAGGTGAAGACCTACCTTTCTGAAGGTGACTTCATCGACAACTTGGAGGGTCTGACCCCGATCTATAAGCACGGCGGCAAGACCAAACCGGAACAGGGCAAAAGCACCGGGGCAAAGACTGGGCTGTCACTGGCGAATTTCCGTGATGCGCTGATGCACGTCCCCAATGACGAGTCAGTGGACCGCTTGGCGTGGATCAAGGTTATGGGCGGCGTTCACCACGAAACGGATGGGGGTGAAGAGGGTCTGGACATGGTTCTAGACTGGTCAAAGCTGCACCCTGACTTTGACGCTGAAGAGACGGAACGGGTCTGGCACTCGCTGGGCCGCGAACAGGGCGGTGCGACCGGGGCGACGATCCTTTCTGAAGCGAAATACCACGGCAATTGGGTGGACCTGTCCGACTTGGACGATGAACCGGAAGGCGAGCCGCGCAAAATGACGCTGGCAGACATTGACGCATTGATGGACGATGATGTGGAGGAGACTAAGCAGCTTGCCCGGGGCTATGACCTGACTGAAGACGGTATTATCCGGGCCTTCACGGACCGGCATGAACGTGAACTTCTTTACGACCACACCGCAATCGCATGGTATCGTTTCGTGGGCCACGTCTGGGTCAAAGAAAAGACCCTGCTCGCGAGGCACTACGCCCGGGCCGTATCCACCGAACTGTCCAAGCGCGACCCCAAGGCCAAGCACCTGAAGAAAGTGGCCGTCTGGGATGCCGTAGAGCGCGGCGCGAGGACCGTCAGGGTTTTTGCGGTCACTTCTGAAGTATGGGACCGGAACCCTTACCTGCTGGGCACTCCCGGCGGCGTGGTTGACCTCAGAACCGGCAAGTTGCGCCCCGGACGCCCAAATGATCACATCTCCAAGGCTACGGCTGCCATGCCCGTTCCGCTGGCCACCTTCGATCCTGAGCGGCATTGTCCGCGCTGGATGGCGTTCTTGAACGAGGCCCTTGGCGGCGATGCGGAGGCTATCCGGTTTCTTCAGCAGTGGTTCGGCTACTGTCTGACCGGGGACACCAGTGAAGACGCTCTGCTGTTTATCTACGGCCCCGGCGGCTCTGGCAAAACGACTATCCTGAACATCATGGCTGAGCTGATGGGGGCCTATGCTATCAACGTCGCCACCAGCACCTTGACCAAGAAAACACACCAAGCCCACGCACAAGAATTAGCGCGGCTGGACGGGGCGCGGCTGGCGTCTGTCAGTGAGACGACCAAGGGAGTCAAGTGGGACGAAAACCTCATCAAATCCTTGACCGGCGGTGACAGGGTTACAGCCAACTTCATGCGCCAGAACAGCTTCGAGTTTGTACCTCAGATGAAGCTGGTCATCGTGGGGAATAATCAGCCTAGCCTGAGCGATGTGGATACAGCGATCCAGCGCCGGTTCAATATCTTGCCCTTCGATCACCCGCCCAAGCGCAAAGACCCCAAGCTGATGGATAAGCTGCGGCGCGAGTTTCGCGGCATACTTGCATGGGCAATGCAGGGCACGTTGGACTGGCAAGCGAACGGACTGGTGCGCCCGGAGGTGGTTCGGCGGGCAACACAAGACTACTTCGACACACAGGACACCTTCGGGCAGTGGCTGGAGGAGCATTGCGAGGTCGGGGCCGGTTATCAGGATACTAGCGAAGCCCTTTGGGTTTCATGGCTGGGTTACGCTAACGCCAACGGCGAAGACCCGGGCAGCAAGACTCGGACATTCCCTGAGACACTGAAGCAGCGTGGCTTCGAGTTGGTGAAAAATGTTCGGGGAAAAAGAGGGCGAGGTTTTAAAGGAATCCGTCTGAAAGAAGAATCTGATAACGATGACGATGAACTTATCTAAGCCATTGATTGAAAGAAATATGGGGCGTGTGAGGCATCTGTTCCGGTTTATCGCCTATGGGCAAAAAGTACTCATAAGAGCGGAATCGGAAGACATGCCCCACATGCCCCAAACACATTGATTGCAGGGCCTTATCTGGTGAAAGGCACGTTGGGTTATTGCAGATGGGCCATTGGGTCGCTCGGGTCCTTCCTCAGTGTGGTGCTCCGTCAGGGGGTGCGCTGAGCCCCGGTCTGCCAGAGTTTTTTGGTATAGGATGGAGAAAAACACCTATTTCTCATGGCGGGCATGTTGGCAGAATGAAATTCTGCAAGGTGAACCAGACTGTTGCGGCACATGTCTAGTCAACGGGGCGTATTTTGTTGAAAAACTCTTCCTTGATCGCGAGATGAACTGCTGATTCAATTCTTATAATTGAGGGGAGGATTGGCGATGATGGGACCCAGGCAGGAAGCTCAGCCAGAGCTGTTCTACGAGTTCTCTCTCGAGGATCACATCCCCATGGATCACCTGCTTCGATCCATCGACCGCTTCGTCGATCTGAGCAGCATCCGGGCCTATCTGGCGGAGTTTTACAGCCACACGGGCCGTCCTTCAGTCGATCCTGAACTGCTGATCCGCATGCTCCTGGTCGGGTATTGCTTCGGCATCCGATCCGAACGGCGGCTCTGTGAAGAGGTTCATCTGAACCTTGCGTACCGGTGGTTTTGCCGCCTGGATCTGAGCGACCGCGTTCCTGACTACTCTACCTTTTCGAAGAACCGGCATGGTCGCTTCCGCGACAGCGAGTTGCTCCGCCACCTGTTCGAGACGACCGTCGCGCGGTGCATCGCCGAAGGCCTCGTCAGCGGCCAGCGCATGGCCATTGATGCGAGTCTGATTGAGGCGGATGCCAACAAACAGAACTCAACGCCAAAGGAAGACTGGGACGCAGCGAGCATTGATCCGGTAGATGCACCCCGCGCAGTCCGCGAGTATCTCGACACGCTGGATGAGGCGGCATTCGGCGCGGCCAGCGAGGTACAGCCGAAGTTCACATCGCATTCTGACCCGGCGAGCCAATGGACAGCGGCACGCAAAGGTCCAGCATTCTTTAGCTACTCCGACAACTACCTGATCGACACTGATCACGGCGTCATTGTTGATGTGGAAGCCACGCGATCAATCAGACAAGCCGAGGTCGGGTCGACCAAGACAATGCTGAAGCGGGTAAAGGAACGGTTCGACCTGCATCCCGAACGCCTGATCGCGGACACTGCATACGGCACGGGGCCAATGCTGGGCTGGCTGGCCGACCGCAAAATCGCACCGCACATTCCTGTCTTCGATAAGTCTGGCCGCAACGACGGAACATGGACCCGCGCAGACTTCGAATGGGATGCCGAGAACGATCAATACATTTGCCCCGAGGGGCAGGAACTCAAGCAGTTCCGTCGCAATTAT
This sequence comes from Sulfitobacter sp. SK011, assembly GCF_003352065.1. NCBI lineage: Bacteria > Pseudomonadati > Pseudomonadota > Alphaproteobacteria > Rhodobacterales > Roseobacteraceae > Sulfitobacter > Sulfitobacter sp. SK011. Next base: position 2,463,769 of record NZ_CP025803.1, on the reverse strand, counting down.
TCCGACCCAAGCAGAGGGCCGACCGGAAAAGGGACTGCACGATACCGTGCTCTGAAAGAGGTCTGTCAGGTCTGTCCATCCAAGGTCAAATGCTGCCCCAATGCCGATGCGCGCAAGATCACCCGCGAAGAACACGAAGACGCCCGCCAAGTCGCCCGCGACATCGCCAAGACCCGCCAGTACGACATCTCGATGAAGTTGCGAAAGAAAGTCGAAATGCTCTTCGCCCACCTCAAACGCATCCTTGGGCTGGGACGGCTCCGATTACGAGGCCCATGTGGCGCAAATGACGAATTCCTGCTCGCCGCAACCGCCCAAAACCTCCGCAAACTGGCTAAAATCTTTCCTGCACCGCAGCAAACGCGCAAAGCCTGATAAGAAAGGCACTCGGGCTCTATTTAGATCGCCACTTTCTGCGCTCGCAGCACGTTGTTTTTCCACAGAATGGGCGGATTCCAGACCTTCGCCGCGGATGCAAAGTCTTGCCGAAGATTTTCTCATACCGGCCATTCAATTAGAGAAGAGCCGGCACGTTTAATCAATGGCCCTTGTGCATACCTGGGAAGCACAACTCTGTCGGCGCAGAACGTGCCAAAATCTATTCGGCCACTGGCTGAGAACGGAACCAGAAACTGACGGAGGTTCGGGTGAGGACAAAGAGAAACATGAGTGTCACTGCTGTAAGGCAGTTGCCTTAATCTATCCCTTGAAAGGAAACGACTCGACGATTTTTCTACTTAGATATGGCGAATCTGATATGCTTGTTTTGTCAGTGGGGTCAAACCATGGGAATGCCGGTACTACAAATTGAAGAAGGACTTGAACTTCTTGACGTTGGGGTGGGCATTTTTGATCAGGAATTACGACTGACTTACTGTAATCCGGCGTTCCGTGATCTGAGGCAATATCCCGAATTACTGTGTCGCGATCGCGTGCCATTGCAGTCCCTTCTTCAGTTCAATGCCGAACGGGGCGATTTTGGGCCGGGGCGAGTAGATGAACAGGTGGCCGAGCGCATCGCCGAGATCGAATCCTCCCAGGAACGTGAGATAGAGCGCGAAATGGCGAATGGGCAGATCCTTAGGATCCGCTATCGCCGCACATCTTCGAGCGGGCTGGTGCTCACGTTTCAGGATTGTACTGCCGAACGAAACGCTCAACGTGTCCTTGAGGAAAGCAAGGAACGCTATGCTTTAGTAACGCGTGCAACAAGCGACGGCATTTACGACTGGAATGTTAAAGAGGATCAACTTTTCATATCGGACAGCCTGATCCGAATACTGGATTTTGACGCCAATATCGGCACTTCCCTGACTTGGGCCAACCGTTTACACCCGGACGATCTGGCCGGATATGTTGATGCCCTTCGCACCCATTTCAAAAAACAAGCCGAGGCGATCGAAATCGAATACCGGGTCCGCGCCAAGGCAGGTGGGTACAGATGGTTGCATGACCGCGGCGTTGCAGAGCGAGATCATCAGGGGCGGGCTGTGAGACTTGTCGGTGCTATTCGCGACATCACTGAAATGCGCGAGGCGCAGAGCGAACTGGAGCTCACCCGATCCCGCCTGATGGAATCACTGTCTACGATTTCTGATGGTATACTGCTGATCGACCCGGATGACAGGGTCGAGCTTTTTAATGATCGTTACGTCGAGATTTTTGGAAGTGCCGCAGGTAGCGCGGACATGTCCGACATAATTATGGTGGGGAGATCGTTCTTTGACATGATCCGGGACGGTTACAATCTGGGTATGTTCATACCGCATCCCGATGGCGTGGACGCTTGGATCAAGTCGCGCATCGAGGCCTGGGAACAGCCGGTTGCAAAGTGGGAACTTGAACTATCGAATGGGGTGTGGATCCTGCTCAACGAACGGCGCATGCCGGATGGCGGGCGTGTCATGGTTTACACAGACATTTCTGAGTTCAAACAGCGGGAGGCCGAGGCACAGGCGGCCAGTCAGCGGTTCGAAGAGGCGATCGAGGCAATCTCTTCGGGGTTCGCGCTGTGGGACGCGGATGACCGGCTGGTGACCTGCAATACGCGCTATCGCGAGTATTTCTCCGACCTTGATGATTATGTTGTTCCCGGCGCGGTGTTCACCGAGATCATTTCGGCTGGTCTTGAACGTGGATTATTTCCACGCGCGGGAGGGGACATTCCCGCCTATCTCGCGAACATTGCCGAAAAAAGGCAAAAGGCCATTGGGGAAAGTCGCGAACAGTTCGTCAATGGCATATGGTTGCAAATAACCGATCACCGCACCAAGGATGGTGGGATCGTTTCGATTTATACGGATGTCACCGAGCTGAAAAGCAGCCAGTTGGAGATTGAAAAGCAGTCGGATGTCCTGAAATTGACTCTTGAGAACATGGGCCAGGGCATCACCATGGTCGATAAAAACCTCAATACCATCGCCCTGAACGAGAAGTTTCTGCAACTGATGGATTTCCCCCCCGAGAAATTTCATCAGGGTTTCACGATGGAACAGGCGTTCAGATACAACGCCGAACGCGGTGAATACGGGCCCGGAGATTTTGAGGAACAGGTGCGCGAACGCCTGGTGCTATCTGCCAAGTTTCAGCCGCACCGGTTTGAACGCACCCGTCCCGATGGCACAATCGTCGAAGTCGTTGGAAACCCTATCGAGGGTGGCGGATTTGTTTCAACCTATACCGATATTACCGATCGCAAACAGGCCGAAGAATCCCTCAAATCCGCGCTGGCGGAATTCAATGCGGTGCTGGACAACATCGAATATGGCGTCGTGTTCATGGGGCCAGATCTGCGTGCACGGATAGCAAACCGGGCTTTCGCCCGGATCTGGAACGTACCGCCAGAGTTTATCGAAGAAAACCCGGATATTCGGACTCTTATATCATACGTTCAGAAAAACAATTTCTACGCTGTGGAGCCTGAGGATTGGGATAATTGGGTGGACAACCGGATCAAGGCGATCGAAGCTGGAAATATTGCGCCAACCGAGGTGGCGCGGACCGACGGAACGATCGTTAGCTATCAATGTATCGCACTTCCCGATGGTGGTCGAATGCTCACGTATTTCGATATTACCGATCTGAAAAACCGCGAAGCTGAAATTTCCAATGCACGGGATGCTGCCGAAGCGGCACTTGAAGACCTGAAAAATGCGCAACAGCGTCTGGTTCAGGCCGAGAAAATGGCTAGCCTGGGCCAACTGACCGCGGGGATCGCGCACGAAATCAAGAATCCGCTGAACTTCGTCAACAATTTTTCGAAGCTGTCCGCCGAAATGATAGAGGAACTGGCGGAAATTCTGGAAGATCCGATGGCCGCACTGAAACAAGAGGAACGCGAGAATGCCGAGGATCTGTTCGCGACGGTGCGGGAAAACCTGCTTAAGATCGACCAGCACGGCAAGCGGGCAGACAGCATTGTCAAAAACATGCTGCTGCATTCGCGTGAGGGTTCCAACGAGATGCAGATCGTGGATCTGAACGCGCTGACCAAGGAGGGTGTCAATCTTGCCTATCACGGAGCGAGGGCGGCTGACCAAGGCTTCAATGTCGATCTGGTGGTTGAATTGTCCGACGATGTAGGAGGCATTGAATGCCTACCGCAGGACCTGCAGCGGGTTATCCTGAATCTGTGCTCCAACGGTATGTACGAGGCCGCGAAACAGGCAGCATCAGGCGGCGATGCGGCCCGGTTGAATGTTTCGACGACAACTAATGACAACCGGTATCTAATAAAGGTTACAGACAACGGCGGCGGTATTCCCTGCGAAATGCAGGACAAGATTTTCAACCCGTTTTTCACCACCAAACCGTCGGGCGAGGGAACGGGGCTCGGCCTTTCGATCAGTTTCGATATCATCAAACAACATGGTGGCGAGTTGAGTTTTGAAACCCGGCCGGGAAATGGCACGACATTTATCGTAGCCTTGCCGGTGGCCGCATCTTCGGACAGATAGAGGAAACCCATGCTCAAAGTGCTTATGGTGGACGACGAACCCGATGCCGAACTGCTGTTTCGGCAAAATTTCCGACGTGAAATTCGCAAACACATATACGAGTTTCTTTTTGCCCAGTCGGGGAATCAGGCGCTGGAGATTTTGGGACGCAAAGAGTTTCCTGGCGAACTGGTTCTTCTGTCCGACATTAACATGCCGGGCATGACCGGTCTGGAGTTGCTTGACGAGGTCAAGCAGCGCACCCCGAAATTGCCGGTCATCATGATTACCGCTTATGGCGACGCAGATACGGAACACGATGCGAAAAGACGTGGGGCTGTACAACTGGTCTCCAAGCCGGTCGATTTTGAATATCTCAAGGCAAAACTGACGGAATTGTCGGCTCAGTCCGCGCAATGAGCGGCCCGGTTCGCATACTCGTCGTAGATGATGAACCGGATGTAGAGGCCTTGATAACGCAAAAATTCCGCCGTGATATTCGCAAAAAAGAAATGGAGTTTGTTTTCGCTCATGACGGGCAGGAAGCACTGGATGTGCTTGAAACCGATACGGATGTATTGATGGTGCTATCCGACATTAACATGCCTCGGATGGATGGGCTGACATTGTTGATGCATCTGGAGGAACGACATCAGGATTTGAAAACAGTTGTCGTATCTGCCTATGGTGACATGGAAAACATCCGCACAGCGATGAACCGTGGGGCCTTTGATTTTGTAACCAAGCCCATAGAGTTCGACGATTTAGAAGTCACCATCAAAAAGACATTGGGCTATCTGGAAGAACACCGGACTCTGCAGCGCGAAAAGGCCGAGGCAGAACTGGCCCGCGCCACGTTGTCTCGCTATTTTTCACCTAGCGTCGTTGAAACCATGTCGCAAAATTCGGGCCCGATGAAACCGGGCGGAGAGAGGCGCGAAGCTACTTTCCTTTTCACTGATCTAACGGGCTTCACAAACCTCGTCGAGACCACCGATCCCGACATCATTGTCGAGTTGCTCAATGCGTATATCGAAGGCGTTGCCCAGATCGTTTTTGCCAATGATGGCACCGTGATGAAGATTATCGGCGATGCGGTTCAGGCGACCTTTGGCGCGCCCATACGGCAAGCAGATCACGCCGCCCGCGCGGTCAAAAGCGCGCTGGAAATCGACGCCTTTGCAGAAGCTTTTCGATCCGGCTGGAAGGCTCGCGGTGTGGATCTTGGTACAACCCGGATCGGCGTCAATACCGGTGAGGCTATCATCGGCAATTTCGGCGGTGACTCGTTCTTTGATTACACCGCCTATGGTGATGCGGTGAACACTGCTGCCCGACTCGAAAGCGCCAACAAGACGCTTGGAACCCGAATTTGCGTCGGCGAAAGCGTTGTCGCCCAAATAGAAGGCTTCGCGGGCCGACCGGCGGGCCTGCTGATGCTGGCGGGCAAATCGAAGAGTCTGGCCGCATTCGAACCTCTTTCCCAAGAACAAAACCTTTCGGACGTGATGGATGCCTATCGGGCCGCCTATGAACAGCTGGCTTCCGGTGACACATCGGCAAGACAATCCTTTGCCGCCTTGGTCGCGGCGTTACCGGATGACCCTTTGATGCTTTTTCATCTTCAACGCGCCCTTGGCGGTACATTGGACACAATCATCGACATTTCCACAAAATGATTTGATGCAGCCCGTTGTTGGGGCTTTGCCAATGTACGGTTTCGTAAATGTGAGACTTGGGTGGGTGGGCAATCACCATTTTTTTATCAGGCTCGACTGTAGAATTCACGCTGCCATTGTCGGGATGAAGATTGCTGCGCGAATGGTCGAAATGCGAGAGCTGCAGCGCGGCATCAACGCGATCGGTGAATGGCCGGTTAGGGCCGGAATCGCCAAACCTTCCGGCGGGCAGCAGCTACCTGTTGGAATAGTGCGAGCCTGAAAGGCAACGCTCTCTGCTCGTCTGTTTTTTGAGGTTCGTTTGCAATGATGGAGGATGATTGGAAAACACTGGCGCGTTCATGTCCCAGTGTCGCCCTCCGTCTCGATTTTTAACGTTTCGCCGCAATGCTTGCAGTGAATCGCATCCGTTTCGTGCCGGTTCAGGCCGCATTCTGGGCATTTATGCTTGATCTTGGAAGGCTGGAAGATCGCGCGCGCCAACTGCACAAAAAGCGCGACGCCCACGACCATGATGAAAACCGACAACAGCTTTCCGCCGGTGGTCGTCATGGTGATGTCGCCAAAGCCCGTTGTCGTGAGCGTTGCCACAGTGAAATAGAGCGCATCAACATAGCCGGTCATGCCATCGGTTTCATCGAAAGCCAGCACGAAGACGAAAGACGTTGTCACGAAGATGAATACGAACAGGTTGACCGCAGCGAGGATCGCGTCCTCGTGCCTGCGGAAGAACAAGCTCTCGCGCCGAAGGTCACGCAGCAAGTGGTAGGCGTGGATCAGCCGCAGGCCCCGAAGCACGCGGAGGAACGCGAAGTTCTCGGCGAGAAGCGGTGCCAGCAGCAGGGACAGTACGACGACCAGATCAGCAAGGGTGTAGATGCGCGTCAGTTCCCGGCGCAGGTTGTCCGAGATCCAAAAACGGGCCGCGAGATCAAGAAGTATGAGCAGGCCGAGCCCTGTGTTCAACACCGTCATGGCTGGAGTCGTGGGCAGCGCCGCGGTTGCAATGAAATAGATAATGGACAAAGCATCGAAAACGATCAGTCCATAGCGGAACCGCCGAGCGCGCTGGCTTTGACCGGAGTAGAGCAACCTGATCGTTCTGTGCAGTCCTTCCATCTGCGTAACATGTCACAGGTTTTCGCCCACGGCCATGTTCCGAGGCCACGTTGAGCCTGCGGGCCCGCTCCGGACGCCCGCATTCTGATCACCTGAGGTCGCCAAATTTCCGCACCGCAGCCAAAGTCTGGTCTGATGGGCCGCACCGCAGCATCTCAACCACCTGGCCAAAGGCAGCTCTGGGCCGTTCGTATCCCTCGACACAAAGGGCGGATTTCGTTGAAAAACCCGCTGTTTTCGGCGTTGCTTTCTGAGCTAGTGCGTTGATTTTTTTGAGGGTCCGATGTTTGGTCCTGTTCTTAGCCAGTGGCGGGGACCATTGGCTTGAGTTTTGCCAGTTTCCGGAGGTTCTGGGCGGTGGCAGCGAGGGTAAATTCGTCTTGGACGCCACATGGTCCTCGTAGTCGGACGCGAGCCAAGCCGAGGATGCGTTTGAGATGTGCAAACAACATCTCGACCTTTTTGCGCCGTCTCTGAGCCGTTGGATTGAAGTCGGAGGCTGTGCACAGTCGGGCGAAGTCCCTGACGATCTCGTATTCTTCTCGGTTGACGGAGCGCGTTGCTGTGTTTGGGCAGCATTTGGGCTTTGATGGACATGTCTGGCAATCGAGTTTCAGGCTGCGATACTGTCGGCGGCCAGCCTTGGCTTTGTGCCTTTTGGGGTCAGAGTAATTTCGCCGGGTATGACGCAGCTCTTTTCCTTCCGGGCAAATGTATCGGTCATTGTCTTCGTCCCAAGTGAAGTCAGACCGCGACCAAGTGCCATCCTTGCGCTTTGAATGGTCAAAGACAGGGATGAACGGGAGAATTTTCCGTTTGAGCGTTAACCAAACGAGATTGTCAGACGAACCGTAAGCCGTATCCGCCGCAACCCAATCCGGCTTCAGGCCAAAGCGGTCTTCTGTGCGATCAATCATTTTGCGCATCGCACCGACCTCTGCCTGCCGGATCGACCGGCTGACGTCCACATCCATGATGATCCCGTGATCTGTGTCGATGAGGTAATTGTCTGAATACGCAAAGAAAGCGGGGCCTTTACGCGCGGCAGTCCATTGGCTGGCCGGATCGGCATGAGCGGTGAACTTGGGTGTTGTCTCGCTGGCACCACCAAAGGCTGCGTCGTCAAGAACGTCGAGGTATTCACGCACCGCGCGCGGCGCATCTGCTGCTGTGACCTCCCGAGCGGCCCAGTCTTGTGGGTTGCTGGAATTCTGCTTCTGAACATCAGCGCTGATCAAGCTGGCATCGACGGCGAAGCCTTCGCCACCAACAAGGCCCTCTTCTATACAGCGCGCAACTGTTGTCTCGAAAACATGACGCAGCAAGTCACTCTCGCGGAAACGGCCGTGGCGGTTCTTTGAAAAGGTAGAATGATCAGGAATGCGATCGCTTAAATCGAGGTGGCAAAACCAGCGATACGCCAAGTTCAAGTGCACCTCTTCACAAAGGCGGCGTTCAGACCGGATACCGAAGCAATAACCGGCCAGTAACATTCGGATCAGCAACTCTGGATCGATCGACGGGCGGCCTGTGTGACTATAGAAATTTGCCAAATGCCCCCGAATACTGCTGAGATCAAGATGTCGGTCAATCGAGCGCAATAGATGATCTTGTGGAACATGATCTTCCAGCGAGAACTCATAGAACAACGACCCTTGCGCTTCCTGCTTCGGTCCCATCATCGCCAATCCTCCCGCTCAATACAGGAATTGAATCAGCGACTTGCCTACGGATCAAGGAATAGTTTTTCAACGACATCGGCGGATTGCCGACATTCGCTGCGACCGCCATCTAACTGGGCTGTTTCAGCGGGAGCTGACATTCAGATGACATAGAAACCGGGTTTTGTTCTCCACCGTCCCAAAGCAGCTCGGAGCATAAAGCAGTCAGATATGCGGTTACGCCCAATACGCCTGGGAGAAATAGAGCTGGATCTACTCCGGTAACCCAGCCAGACGAAGTGAATTGCTGTCCCTTTCAAGTATTTCGATATTGGAGAAAAGCTGCGTCTTTGCCCACTCGGATATGGAAAACTGGGGTCGGTACAGCATAACCTGTTTCGCCTCGTGGCGTGCAGCCTCAAGGTTTCGCATCTCCGCATAGACAATCGCGAGATCAAGGTGACCGAACCCCTCTGCCTTTTGACCATATTCGGTGAAGGCCTCTATAGCTTCCTGATATCGGCCGCTGAGTCTGAGCCCAAGACCCAGCACGCCCGCGTACCAACCCGGATAATGTGGGTTGAGCGTGATCGCCTGTCGCGCAACCCGGATGGCTTCATGGGTCTGGCCACTAAAGGCGAGGGTCAACGACAGGCGAGCCGCGACATCAGCGTGGTTCGGGTTGAGCGCCAGTGCTTCGCTGAACTTCTCGATCGCTGAGCCGAGCTGTCCATCGATGGCGTCCGCAAATCCTGCGATTGCGTGGGCTTCGGGATTGTAGCTGTCAATCTCAAGAGCGCGTCGCGCGCAGTCTCTTGCTTGTGTCAGTGCAGCAGTCCGATCTGCGGCAAAGCTGTGCCGGGCCTCAACAGTGTAGACAAAGCCCAGGGTACAGAACGGTGCGGAGTAACTAGGATCGAGTGCGATTGCTTGTTGCGTAAAACGGCGGGCCTCGGCTTGCGCGTCCTTTGTAATGCTTCGCGAAGCTTCGACAGCATGTAGTTGCGCCGTCCATGCCTGCAGATTCTTTGTCCCCGCTCCTCGAAAGCGGGCCATCTCTCCGTCCAGCAATTCAACTTGAAGTTCGGTCGCAATTCTAAGGGCAATTTCGTCCTGAATTTCAAAGACATCCTCCATATCGCGGTCGTAGCGGTCGGCCCAAATGTGCATACCGGTCTTCGCATTGATCAGCTGTGCCGTGATCCGCACGCGGTTTCCGCTTTGGCGCACGCTGCCTTCGAGGACAAGATCGACGCCTTGTTCCAAGCCAACTTGTTTTACATCGACGGAACGACCTTTGTATACAAAAGTTGAGTTACGCGCGACCACGAGCAAGTTGGGCAGTTTTGACAAAGTAGTGATGATCTCTTCGGTGATACCGTCTGCAAAAAACTCCTGATCTGGGTCAGAAGACAGGTTATCGAAAGGCAACACGCCGATGAGCAGAGAATTCGAATGACTTGGTGGGGTAACGCGTGGTGGCGCGGATCCGGGGGATGACCACTGATAAACAGTGACCGGGTCGGGCGCATTCTTGAATTGCCGATCGCCAGCTCGTCGGAATAGCTCTGCCAGACGTTCATCAAGGCTGCGGTGTACAACATCTGAAATCAGCACTGCGCCCGTATCGGAGGCCTCTTGCAGTCGCACGGCTAGATTGATGCCATCGCCGAAAAGGTCATCTTCGTCGAACACGACATCACCCAGATGCACCCCTACTCGTAACTGCAGTTCAGATTGTCCTGGCACCTTGCTTTGGATGTCAATCGCACAGCGAACAGCTTCAGAGACTGAACCGAATTCAACCAGCCATCCGTCACCCATCCGTTTTACGATATTGCCACGATGATCGCTCACCAGCGGGTCGAACACCGCACGGCGCAGCTTCCGAAGCTCCTCAAGGGTTCTGTTCTCGTCCGCCCTAATCTGGCCTGAATAATTTACGACATCGGCAGAAAGTACGGAAGTCAGTCGTCGGATTCTGTTCATCGCTCATGTTTACTGCAAATTCTTTTAGTAGGGAAACCCCCGCCAGGAAGATGATTGCATTCCTTGGTCGGTGACGACTTTGTCCGCTGCCCGACGTTTCAGCCGACAAAACGCTGCGCTCTGCGCGAATGGCAGCAATGACGCGCTACACCGGAGCATCTTGAGTAGACCTTGGAGGCCGGCTCTGTTTCCATTTACGACTAGCACAGTCGCAGGCGGGAAACTCAGCGTTCGTTTGGAATTGCACTTATGGAAACAAAAACTACCAGTTCAGCCCGAAAACAGCAGAGTCAGCGGTGCCTTCATTCCTTCTTTGGAGATGCTGCGCGATGCACGAATGGCCGGAATGCGAAAGCTGCACCGCAGCATTGAGAAAGTCGATGCATGTCTCCTTTGGGCCGGGAGCGCCAACCTTTACACTGTTTGGAAAGCGGTCTTTTGCTGCGCAATGCACCGAAGACCGCATTGCGGACAATCCCGACTTTCGCCGCAACTGCGAAATCGGATGCGCTTGAAGTACCGCGCCGTCATGAAGGGCGTATTTCGTTGAAAAACTCTTCCTTGATCGAGGCATGAAGTGCTGATTCAATTCCCTTAACCTAAACTAGCGGACTCTCAGTGGAGCAGGCCAGTTCGAATTCGGTCATTCCGGATTTTCGCAGCGTAGTATGTATTTCCCAAAAAAAACTGGACAAAGAGCCGACTTCACGTGTGTCTTCATCAAGGTCATCGATCTAGTTGAACGCCGCCAGTGCTTCATCTTCATCCGGATAAAGACTCACGAGACTTGTAAAGCCAGAAGTCTCAAGCACTTTTTTGACGGACTCATTTGCGTTGCAGATATTCAATTGACCATTTGAGTTCTTGAGCAGCTTGGCCGCCACAAGGATACTTCTAAGACCTGCGCTGCTTATGAAGCTCACATCTTTGATGTTCAGAAGCAGCTTGTTTGCACCGCCCTGCACCAAACCCACAAGGGCGTCCATTACTTCGCCTGAGGTCGTGCTCTTTATCTCTCCGTCAAGATTCACAAACGACACTCCCGCAACTTCATTTGTCGTTATTTCCATGCCTTTTCACCTCTCTGCGAATTGCTGCTGTTTGTTCTTATCCCTGCGCTCAAGTCCGCGAGACGATGAAAACCTGCTCGGCGCATGATATGGATGCCTGCTCGCCCCGGTGAACGTGTTGCCATGGACGATGCGATTGGCTGGGGCGGAACCCATATCCATCAAAGTTGCTCCAGCGCTTCTTCCTCATTCGCATATGTCGGAAAGATTTTTGTGAAACCTGACATCTCGAATACGCTCTTGGTGGATTGGTTCATTGAGCAAACAGTTAGTTTATAACCCTTCCCACTGAGTTTCTTGCCCAAAGCAAGAATCACCCTCAGGCCGGTCGAGGCGATGAAATTCACCTTCTCCACGTTGATAACAACATGCCTCGCACCACCTTCAAGGAGCTCGGCAATTTCCTCCTCGACTTCGGGGCTGGTGTTGGTTGTCAGATCCCCGTCGACATAGACCACTATCGCTTTCTCGGTTTCGCGGTGTGTCACTTCTGTGTGCATCTTGTTCCCTCAGCTTTTCGTTTTTTATCCAAGCAACCAGCGGTTCAGGCCTGAATTCGTTTCATCAGTGTTGTTACGTTCTTGTTGCCGTCACGCCTGTAAAAATGATCATCCATAAGGTTTCGGATCAGATGTATCCCAAGCCCTCCAATCTGGCGTTCATCGATAGTCGCGTCGGTATCTGGCTCTTGAATCATGAACGGATCGAACTCAATGCCTTCATCAGTAACGGACACAATGAAGCGTTGGCCGTCAGTCGACAGGACAACGTCAATCGCGTGCTCGCCATCCTCTTTATAGGCGTAGTTGATAACGTTGTTTAAAAGATCGTCCAGAACAACCGAGAACGCATTTTGTATTTCAGCCGGAAGCTCAAAGCGTCTGCAGGTTTCTTCGAGAGCTTCAAGACAACGGTCAATTTCCGCAAGATCGTTGACCAGCCGGAGCTCGACAGTTCCCCGAGCATCCCGGACATCCCACGCCACATAGCGCAGGCAGAAAACAGTGATATCGTCTGATTGCTCTTCCTCACCAACGAATTCGTCTACATCGCGTACAAGAGACTCAACGAGATACTTTGTCCCAAGCTTCTTGGAACGCTGGATGAAATCTTCAAGTCTGCTCTCACCGTACTCCTTATTGTTGACGTCGAACGCTTCGGTGACACCGTCGGTGTACAGGACGATCTTGTCATCGATATCAAGCTTGATCTGAGACTCGCCATATGGGGCTCCGGGCATCACACCAACCATTGGGCCATGAAGCTGGTCCAGCGCCAGCATGGAACCGTCTGTCTTGACCAGATATGGCGGATTATGGCCAGCGTTGGTGTAGGTCATTTCGCCAGTCATAGTATCGATAATTGCGAAGAACGCAGTAATGAACATGCAATCGTCGTTGTTTTCGCTGAGTTCATTGTTCGTAGCAGAGATGATATTTTCTGTGGACCTCGTATCCTGGGATCGTGACTTGAGGAGCGTCTTGGCCACAGCCATCATCAAAGCCGCCGGTACGCCCTTACCGGACACGTCGGCGATTACAAATGCGAAATAGCGATCATCGATCATGAAGAAGTCGTAGAAATCCCCGCCAACCTCGCGCGCCGGACGAATATAGGCCCAAACATCCAGATCCTTGTGCTCTGGGAAGCGTGGGAAGGTTAGCGGGATCATACTCATCTGGATCTGGCGCCCGATGTTCAACTCGTCGCCCATGCGCTTGTTAGCAATAGCGAGTTGCCGCTCTAGCTCTTTTTGCTCGGTGATGTCTACGAACACACCCAATACGCCGCCCCGCGACCCGTCTGACAGGTCGAATGCCCGCGCCCAAAAGAGCATGTCATGCTCTTTCCCGTCACCGAGTATAACGCTTGTCTCCCGTTGACTGCTGCCGCCATCCCGGAGGAGCTGCAAATCCTCTTCATGCCGCCTGTATCGGTATTCCTCTGGAAAGAAATCCAACTCCTTTACGGATTTTCCGATGATGTCCTCGCGCTTCACACCGAAGGCATTTTCGTAGGCAGTGTTAAAATTTAGGTAACGTCCGGAAGTATCTTTGACAAAGATGGGATTGGGCACTGAGTCCACAAGAGTCGTTACGAAGCTTAAGTTGTCCGCAATTTTTTTCTCTTGTCGCTTACGCTCCGTAATATCCCTAATGATCCCAACAAACAGTTTTTCGTCTTCAAGCACGGCCTCGCCGACATGCAGCTCCAAAGGGAACTCTGTTCCGTCCTTTCGAAGCCCTTCGACCTCTCGGGTTCGATCGACAACACGTTTCTCGCCGGTGTCGTGGTAATGTTGGAGGTAACCGTCGTGGTGACGCGCATGCCGGTCCGGCATCAGTTCATCAATCTTCCCACCAATAACTTCACTCGCCTTGTAACCGAATGTGGCCTCCGCGCTTGGATTGAACTCACGGACAATGCCGTCACCATCTATGACGATCACACTGTCAGCCGCGTTGTTCAATATTGAGCGAGCCCTAACTTCGCTATCGGACAATTCCTTTGTTCGCTCCGCAACTTTTGTCTCGAGACCTTCAATCATTTCGCGCAAGGCCTGGCGCATCGCATCGAAATTACGGGCAAGCTGTGCGATCTCATCACCCCCCGTCGTATCGATCGTGATCCCCAGATCACCTTGCGCGATCCCCTTCGCCTTTTCCGTCAACTTCTGGATCGGTCGGGTCATCGTTCGTGCAAACAGGAATGATGCCAAGATAACACCGAGGGTCAGCGCGCTCATAAGAAGCAAAGTTCGATTGCGTAGGCGATGTGCAGGCAAGAGCGCCTCTGCCTCATCGACCTCGCTCATGATCACCCAAGACAATCCCGGAAGACCCAGAGGACGGTATGCCGACAGGACATTGACACTTCTATAGTCAGGGAAGATTTCAGTATTGGCCTCGCCGGCCAGCGCCGAGCGTGTTCCCACTGTGTCGACGGGCTGAAGACCGATCGACGTATTGAAAGTATCGATCCTTTCAATGATCTTCTCGTCGATGCCGCTTTCGCGGATTGCTTTAAGGTACGCTGCACGGTCCTCGATCAAGAAACGTGATTGATTGCGCATCAGAAGGTCTTCACCGACAATATATGTCTCGCCGCTGGCACCCAGCCCGACATCGCTCCAGGCGCGCTGGCTGGTCATGATGTTGTTGATCCGGTCGATCGGCATTTGGAACACCAAGACGCCAGTTATCTCGTTTTCATTGAAAATCGGCGAGGCGACAAACGAAGCGGGTGCGTTGTAAGAGGGAGCATAGGGCGCGAAGTCCTCAAATCGGACTATATCTGCAGAAGTCGCTTCGCGCACAGACCGGAAGGCTTCGGCGAAGTTCGTGTCCGCGTAGGGTCCGGTCAGAAGCGAAGTGCCGAAGTCCACTTCTTTGAAGACCGAATAGACGATCCTTCCCGTCTCGGCGTCGACCAAGAAGATGTCGTAGTAACCAAATCTTTCCAGAAAGCTTCTAATGGTCGAATGGTATTGCTTGTGAACAGCGCTGTATTGGGTGCCGTCACTGGCATCGTCCAAAAGGTGTTTTTCACCAGTCGGATTTCGATTTTTTGCGATATAGGCATCTTGTAGTACACGCGCGGTCCCGTCGCCCGGGATATAGCTGGATGAATTCTCCAAGTCTTCACCGAGACTATTCTGTCCAAGCCGTGGCAGAAATTCGCGGTCATAGTAGCTCTGAAGCAGTGTGGAAGCTCGGCTTCCGCTCCCTGTATCCAAAAGGGATGTAGCGTCCTGAAACTCTTGCATCGCTTTAACGATGGTTTGGCTCTCTGAAAGTGAGACAATCTGGTTGGAGATAAGATCGAAGTAGTCTTCAATCTGTTGCGCTTTCAACTCGCGGACGGCGGTAAGATTGCTGAAAGACTGCTCCAGCAGCGCCTTCTTCGCGGCCATGTATTCAATAACCGCATAAACGCCCGTGCTAGCGATGGCAACGAGCACCAAAACGATCAGAAGCTTTGTTCGGATCCTGAGGTTCCCGACAAATGAGCGGCTCGGATAAGTGGATTTATTTTCTGGTTCTTTGCCTGACCGATTTGTTTCGCCACCCATAGCCCCCATACCTTTTATCGATGTACGTTCGTAGTATGCTGGAAGAATTTCAGGTCAAATTCCCGGGCCACGACTATCAAATGGCTAAGGATGCTTGACTGTATATTCGAAAATTCGATCATACCCGTCTCACGGGCATATGCGAAAATTTGCATAGGCAGCCCATGGATTTCAGGCTCCAATGTCCGGACGAGTATATAGTATCTCTTCTGGTGCAAATCAGATCGCTGCCTCAAGTATCTGTCCACATATATTCGAAACAAGTCGTAGTTTGTAGCGGCGTCACTGGCGATAACCTGATCCTTTGGAGCATCGCCCTGTTCGCTTAAGGCCTCAAGCTTTGGTCCCACGATATCTGGCATCAGTGACGCCTTTTTCAGCTTCTCAAGCAAAGCTTGATCGCACAAACGCACGCTATCGATGTCGAACAAAACCTTGGCGACGAGTTGACGGGCTCGTGCTTCGTTCTGCATGCTGGAGTAGTTGCGGTTGGCAACCTCGAGCACCTTGTGCGTTGGAATAAGTGACGTCGTTTGGTCCCAGTTGCGGATTTTGATATCGTAGAGGCCGATATGTTCTACTGAACCGTCTGCGTCGAAACTCGGAACGGACAACCAATCGCCCTCACGGATCAAGTCAAATGAGGCAATTTTGATTCCTACAAATAATGAGTGAATGGTGTCGCGGAAGATAAACCCGGCAACTGCGGTAGCAGCCCCAAGTCCTGCGACAATCTTGGACAGTTCGGAATCAAGCGTGATTGAGGCAGCCACTGCCAGACCCACAAGCACAGTCAATATCTTGAGTAGGTCAATATACCCAGTGGAGCTAACGCCTCTTACACCCGCTTTGTGCCGGACAACGGCAGAAATGGCTCCAAGGATCTTTATGGCAAACTCGACGGCAAGAACGATCAGGGCCAAGCCGAAAACCAACCGGGCTTCATAGGTATACGATGCGACCCATTCTGACAGGTAGAAGCCCAAAAATGCAGGCAAGGCGTAGATGAACCGGAAAGGGCGCAGAGCGTCTACAATCAAGTCATCGACGACCGTCTCTGTCCGTATCGCAAACCGGAGTAACAGTGTACCTATCAGGCGCTGCAGAAAGGGAGCGACTACCAACGCGCCTAACACAAGGGCGATGTAGCTAACTTCTAGATTTTCCTGTACGAAACTCAAACGATGTGCCCCCCCTTACATGTTCTTTTGGGCCGCAGTCTTAGGAACGTTCGACTTCGCATTGCATAGCAGCAAACGCTTCTATGAAACAATACCGATGTGTACGCCGAAAACCAGAGTGTGTCTGCCATCCCGAGCACCGCGGATTCTCGGAATTGTTCGCGGGATGTCACCTCCTGGCGTCAGACCCAAGCTGACCTCGCGCTCCTCACCGTTCATACCACACAATCGAATGGCGTCCAGTTTGGGTCTGGACAGACTAAATCGTCTATGCAGCAAAGCAAGGTGGGGATCTTGCCAGTGGAAACAACACTTAGAGCGCGGCAGTTGGGTAATTAGAGCCGAGAGGCTGGCTTGTCCGCTGTCCGTCTTCATATAAAATGGAACATCAGAGCGGCTTGAGCATTGGAGGCTCTGGCTCGTTTGTGTGATTGATTATGCTGCTTGTTTTTGATGTTGCAAGCGACGTTGTTGGATTGTCTGTTTCTTGATCTTCTTCCTTTCCCTGAGAATGGCTTTGTCGCGACCGAAGTAGACGTCTGCGGGTGTGACGTTGTTCAGGCTCTCGTGGTAACGCTGGTTGTTGTAGTATTCGACGAAGGCCCCGATTTGGCGTTCGAGATCACCGGGTAGGTAGTAGTTCTCCAGCAGAACCCTGTTCTTCATGGTCTGGTGCCAGCGTTCGATCTTGCCTTGGGTCTGCGGGTGGAATGGCGCGCCGCGGACATGCGTCATTTTTTGATCCTCCAACCACTTGGTCAGATCGCCTGAGATGTAGCATGAGCCGTTGTCGCTAAGCAGACGTGGCTTGTGCCGCACAACAGCCTGGTCGCAGCCTGATGCTGTCAGAGCCAGTTCAATCGTGTCTGTCACATCTTCGGCCCGCATATTTGTGCAGAGCTTCCAGGCGATGATGTAGCGGCTGTAATCGTCCAGGATCGTGCTGAGATAATACCAACCCCAGCCAATGATCTTGAAGTAGGTGAAGTCGGTCTGCCACATCTCGTTGATGGCCGTTGTCTTATCTTTGAACTCATCGGCCGCTTTGATCACCACGTAATCCGGTGCGGTGATGAGATCAGCAGCTTTGAGAATGCGATAAGCTGACGATTCAGATATAAAATACCGCTTCTCATCCGTGTATTTGACGGCCAGTTCCCGGGTGGTCAGCTCTTCATGTTCCAGCGCAAACTCAATCAGGTCGCCACGGCGGGCATCCGGGATGCGGTTCCAGACCGATCTTGGGCGTGGAGATCTGTCAGCCAGTCCATCCAGGCCGCCGTCGACATAGAGATCGTACCATCGATAGAATGTCGTGCGTGGGATGCCCAGCATGTCGAGGGTCTGCTTGACTGGCAGATGCGATCCCTCAACGGTGCGGATGATCTCCAGTTTCTCAGACGCAGGGTATCTCATTCCTCGAACTCCCCAGCCCCTGTCATGCTTTTTTTGAGCAGACGGTTCTCAAGGGTCAGATCGGCAACGCATTCTTTCAGGGCCAAGGACTCAGAACGCAAATCCTTTACCTCAGGCGATGTGGCCTGCCGTGCCGTGTCGCCAGATAACCGGCGCTTGCCAGCTTCGAGAAATTCCTTCGACCAGCTGTAATAAAGGCTCTCAGCGATACCTTCGCGGCGACACAGCACCGAGATGCTTTCCTCGCCGCGCAAGCCTGCCAATACAATGCGGATCTTCTCTTCAGCTGAATATGTCTGCCGGGTCTTACGGCGGATGTTCTTAACTACCTTGTCGGCAGCGTCTTTGGACGTCTGGGCTTTCTTCGTCATCTCGATCTCCTAATCGATAAGATGAACCAGAAATCCTCCCTTATTCAAACCCTCAAATCTGTCCCGCGGGTGCTGACGTCAGACAAGCCCGGCAGCAGTCGTTCCAGCATATTCTATCATCCAACGAACATGATCGGCAGGGCTGGCGCTGTCGGCAGCTAACATTGTTCCGCCAGCAAGGAAAAGTTGACGGATGGCCCGATCAGCGACATCAGGCGCAATACCTTGGCTTGTGGCATGATCCACCATGCATTTAGCAAAATAGGCGACAAAACCGGGTACGGGGCCAGTCATTGCGGTGAAGTGGTCGAGCTGTTGCTCGTCGAAAACCTCATCCGTTGTCCCGCAAGCTCCAAAGATTTTTCTCACGATATTTCTGTCGGCCGCTGTAGTTTCAGCGCTTGCTATCCAAGGTGAATACGCCATGGACAAGGAAGCGGCCGGACTGCTCATGGCCCGCACGACACGAACAGCCGCTATCTTGGATTTCATTTCATCAATCGTCACACCGGCCATAACTGAAATGACCAACCTGTTGGGTGCGCGGATGTCGATGTCAGGAAATCGTGCAGGCGGCACACACAAAATGATGACATCGCAGGCGTCCACCAACTCCTGATTGTCTTTCGTGAAGTGAATAATCGAACTTTGTTCAACCCCAGAGGCATTGCCACTTCTGTTCGAAACCCAGAAATTCGATTGTTCAAACGCTCCGCTACCAAGAAGGGCACTCGAAATCGCCGATCCGAGCATTCCTGAACCACCGATGATACCGATGGTGTTGCCAGCAGTTTCCATTGAAAATCTCCGTTTGCGCTCAATTCACAACTTCTGAGAAATCACCAGTTCGTGTCAATTGTTCAAAGAAGAATGGTGGTCGCCAAGGGCTCTTTGCGGCCTTGCGGCGGCGTAGAGTTTCGCCACAGCGGGGCTCGCCTTTGTCGACGTGAGCGGCCCAAACCGGACTCTCAGCACCCAGTTGGCATTCTGCGGTTGCAACCCGCTTTGCGGTCATTCGCTGCAAGTGCCAAATCTGAACGAGGCTGAACTCACCCATTGCGTACGTTCCGGACGCTTCGAGCTGGGCAGTCTCGTTCGGTAAAGGAGTTCAACTCGTCTGTGATGCTTTGGGCATGCGCATCGTATGCACCGGATAGACCCTTGGGCCTTCGATGGCCCCGCCAAAGGAATGCGCATGGCAAGCGTATACAGGAAATCCTGCCGGAAATACGGTGCCACTTGGTGCCTCTTCGGCAAAAATGTAGACAGTATTCTCGGGTGTCCGCTCAAACCAGTTCGGTTCGTCGAAAGAGCCGCAGTATATGCCGACTCCTTTGGAGAAGTTTTCCCAAGTCATGAACATGGTGGTGTGACACGTAGGACAGGAATTTAGCCACATCCTTTTGCCGCTCCCCTCGGAGACATGTTCATAAACATCTGGCGTTCCTGAGAATAGTTCAAAATCTTCTTTGTAGAATGGTGCCATTGCGTTTCCTGCGGAGGCAGTCATCCGCTGACAGAAACGGCAGCTGCAAATGTATAGTCGAAGGGGTTTGCTTTGAACTGAATATCTAATGCGTCCACACAAACACCCTCCCTCTCTTCGCATATTCATACATCACCCTCCGCTTGTTCTGGCTCAGTTCTTTGTTCGTCCGACCTTACCACATCCGGTCGCTGCGGGCTCGGAGAAGACACCTGAGTCATTTAGTCTGATGACCGCATTATCGCAGTGTCCAGTCATTGGATTCCGTCGATTTGGAAATCCCGCCCCGAACGACCACTATTTCCAGCACCGGACGTTGGCAAAAATTCGGGTAACGACCGAGTTGCCGGACGATTTCTGCCGTTCGTGTCGGAACCGAAACCGCAAGTTGCCGCGAGCCAAATGCCAGTGAGGCAGGCGTCAATTTTGCAAACCACCAAGAAAGGTTTGCGCCTGTGGCACCCATTTCTCCGGCTCGACGGACGTAGAGTAATGCCCCATGTGACTGCTTACCTGATGAAAGGTCACGGAGGCTCCCGCTTTGCGCATTTCCTCGGCGACATTTTCCCCGATCGACGCAGGGTAAAACTCGTCCGTATCGCACAGCACGTAGAAAAACTTCGCGCATATACGATCCAGCTGATCAGAGACATTGAACCCCCCGATCGCCCTATTGAGAACGACAAGGCTCATCGGGTCGAACTCTTTCGCCCATTCCCTTGCAGTCTCGTGCAGCAGCTTCTCAACATCGCGTTTTGGCATCTGCCCTTCGAATTTTTCCATGAACTGATAGGAGAGCAATGTTCTGATGCGGATGCGCGTCATCACGTCTCCCAGACCGCCTGCCTCGGCATAGTGGCCATCGTTCCAGTTGGGATCGGCTTGCAGTTCCGCCACGAGTTCAGGCAGGGCAGCACTCGTTCCGAACCGGCTGACGGGGCCACAATCGGCCGCGATGATACCTCGCATCGCGTCAGGAAAAGTGACGGCCCACTGAAAGCCAAGCAATCCGCCGACTGATCCTCCCGCCACCGCAAGCAGCCGATCAATGCCTAGAGCGTCAATCAACGATTTCTGCGCTCGCGCCATGTCCTCAACTGTTATCTTGGGAAAATCGCCTCCCCACGCGCGCTTCGTGTCCGGATTGATGGAGGCCGGCCCGGTGGTGCCATAGGATGACCCGAGCATGTTCGATGAAATCACACAGTATTTATCCGTGTCGAACAACTTCCCCGGGCCGATGATGCCATCCCACCAGCCTTCCCTTAAATCGGGCGTCATTCGTCTGGCGGCATGGTGTGTGCTTGTCGTCCCGTGCTGGACAAGAATTGCATTCGACTTTTCGCTATTGAGTTCGCCGTAACACTCGTAGGCGACATCAAGTTCTGGCAACACGATGCCAGACTGAAGCCGAAACCCTTTCGTGCGATGCTGTGGAATGACGATCTCCCAAATCTGCACCTTCGAAAGCTACCACGAAACCTGCCAATGACCAAACTAGCAAAATTTTTCGAAGACGGCTTCGGGCTCGGAATAGACACTCGCCGAATTTTGGTGAGTATCTGCTGTGTCGCGTTTAGCAGCCGTTCACGACTGAAAATTCGAAGTTTTGGTTCTGAATGTCGGGTATCACCAGCAGCTGACTTTCGCTGCAGTCACAACGAAGGTCTCAGTTGCGGACAATCCAGACCTTCGCTGCGTGGCGGCACCCGGCGGCCATTTGAGTGGCCGCTCAGCAGGGAAAGCTGACCCTTAGCAAACTCGCCATATCGTCGGAAACCGACCCGTTGCGGTAGTTTGTCCGACGCGCAGGAAACAGCCGGCTCAAATTAGGGATATCCATATCTTACTAAGAATCTGGACTGCTTCTCGCCGTATGTGCCGGTACGCTGCAGCTGGATATCACCCGTTTTTCAGTGAAAGATTCTGTAACGTTTCCACAGAATGTTACAGAATACGCAGATTATTGGCGCAAATCAGTGCGTCGAAGGTCGATTTCTCACGATGGCGTGATGGGTAAATCTGAGCTCGGCCACGGGTACGTATCCCTTACACATGCAAATCAGCGTGGAAAATATTAAGGGAAGACATTCACATGACAACTATCCGCAAATTCGCCGCAGCCGCGGCAACCGCCATGACAATGGGTACCGCCGCGAGCGCGGCTGACATCGTCGAAATCGCATCGGGCGACGAGCGTTTCTCGACCCTTGTGGCCGCGGTCAGCGCTGCTGGCCTGGTTGAGACGCTGCAGGGCCCTGGCCCGTTCACTGTATATGCGCCCGTGAACGACGCTTTTGCTGCGCTGCCTGAGGGTACCGTGGAAACGCTGTTGGAGCCAGAGAACAAAGGCCAGCTGACCAATATCCTCCTTTACCATGTCGATGACCGTAAACTGACCGCCGAGATGATCCCGAGCGGTTCGAACTACTTCAAGCCAGTCTTGGCTTCGGAGCGGTTGTGCATCACTAAAGACTCGTCTGGCGTGTCGATCGCCGATGGCTCCGGCGAAAGCGCCAACGTGATTATCGCAAATATCGAGGCCGACAATGGCGTGATCCATGTGATCGACAAGGTTCTGCTGCCGGGCACCCGCCCAGCCTGCCACTGAAGAAAGCCCCACAATGGAATAAAGGCCCCGGCAACGCTGGGGCCTTTATCGCTTCCGTTTTGGGCTCGGAACGGTCCTTCGCCTAATTTTGGTGAGCGTCGGCTGTTTCGCGTTAAGCAGCCATCCACGACCGAAAATGCAAAGTTCTGGTGCTGAGTGACCGCTTTCACCAGCACCGGAAGTTAGACAAAAAATGGCGAGCGACTGTGTTGCGGACGAAGCTGCTGTTCAGCAAATTGTTTCGTCCGAGCCGGACAGATCGTCTATTATGTTGAAAAAGTGTTCGTCATTCTTTCGTTCGACAAGGGGGTAGACACTATGGGTAAAGAGAGTTTTCAAAACCCAAGAGCGCTCGTTGCAGGAGACTGGCTTGAAGCGCATTTATCCGATCCGGAAATCCGTATCTTCGATTGCACGTCCTTTCTGCGTTACGGTGAGAGCGACGATCATCCCTACCTGTATGTCAGTGGTCGCGCTGCATACGATGCGGGCCATATCCCCGGTGCGGCTCATCTGGATCTGCAGGGCGAGTTTTCGAATCCGGAAAGTCCCTATCTGATGACCCTGCCCTCGGCAGAAGCCGCCGCCGACGCATTCGCACGCCACGGCGTCGCCGAAGGCACGCGCGTCGTTCTGTACACCCGCGAAAGCATGCAGCGTGCAACGCGGTTCTGGTGGATGCTCCGCTGGCTTGGTTTTGACGAGGCCGCCGTGCTCGACGGCGGCTACGACAAGTGGTTTGCCGACGGGAGGCCGATATCTACGGAACCCGGCAAATATCCTCGCGGACAGTTTGCCCTCAACCCGAGGCCCGACGTCTTCGTGGGCAAGGATGAGGTTCTTGCGGCAATCGGGGAAGAGGATACATGTACGATTAACGCATTGAGTCCCAATCTGCACTCAGGTGCCGATCCCAGTTATGGGCGCCGGGGACATATCCCAGGAAGCGTAAATGTCTATGCCTCCGATTTGCTGAACCCAAAGACGCTGGAGATGCTGTCTCCGGACGAGGTAGGAGAGATTTTCAGGAGGGCAGGCGCAACGCCTGATAAACGGATCATCACCTACTGCGGCGGAGGAATCGCCGCGACCCTTGATGCCTTCCTGTTGCATCAGCTCGGCTACCGCAACGTCTCGGTCTACGATAACTCCATGAGCGAATGGGCCGCTGATCCCGATTTGCCGATTGAAACAGACTAACGACAGCAAACAGAGCCACGCTCATTGGTTCTCCAGATCGTGGGTGTGACCCAAGCCGACGTGGTTTTGGCGATGTGCCATCATCAGTCTTCTAAACGCCCGCTTAGGGCTGATTGTGTTGAAAAACTCCGATTTTGGCGAAAACCACCTAAAAAGTGTCTCATAGGAAGCCTGCCGGAAAATTTGACGAGGGGGTCGGCCAAATCGCTGACTTGGCAATGTGAGAGGTCCTCATTGCTTACACTGACCGTTCTGCGCCGACTTGGTTGATTCAATGGATTTTGGCGGAAAAATGTGGTGGTCGAATTTTCGAGTTTTTCAACACAATCGGCTCACTGCCGCCATTAGATCGTTCGCAGCATCGACGCTATGCAGGTATTTCTACACTGGCAAGAACGGCCCTTACATCAGGTCCCTTTTGAAGAAAAGGAGAGGCCTCGGGAACCTGAATGGAATGTCGTGAAATATCAAGATAATTTGCGGGAATATAGTGATTGGCCCAACGGCTGACGTGAATGACGAGCAGTAGATATCGGCCCAGAGCCGACCTCCAAGAGCTATTTGAGGCGCTGCGATGCGGCACGTCATTCCGGACACCCGTACATCGCGCAGCATTTTCGATGTGCGGTTGGCTGCAACGCGGGACGGGGCGGACATTTGTGCGACCTTGCAAGTACATCAGCCGCTCGCTGCCGATCTACTAAGCTCTTGGTTCAATCGCGAGGCGATCCAAGCTCCACCAAAAGATCGCCCGCGCATGGCTGCGCGACCAGGGGTATTCTTTGCTCACTTACTGGCTCGGACCAGCCCAAATCACTTGGTTGCCGGAAGGGTTGCAGTTAGGCTGTCCTTGGCGAAGGGGAGGACTGATGTCCGAAACGGTGGAAAAACGCCTAACCGCGATCCTGATAATGGATATCGTCGGCTACAGCCGCCAGATGGCGGCGAATGAGGCTGGAACGCTGGCACGTGTGACCGCCGCGCGGCACGAGGTATTCGACGGTGCTGTCACTGGCCATGGCGGACGTGTGGTCAAACTGATGGGCGATGGCGCGCTGATTGAGTTTTCCAGTGTCTCGGGGGCGGTGCTGGCGGCGCGCGGGATCCAGCGGGGACTTACCGAGTTCAATGCAGCGCGGCCGAGGGACGAACCGCTGCAGGTGCGCATCGGCGTGAACCTGGGCGAGGTAATTGTGCAGGACGGCGACCTTTACGGGGATGGAGTGAATGTAGCGGCACGGCTGGAAGCGTTCGCAGAACCCGGCACAATCCTCATTGCCGGGTCCGCACAGGCACAGCTGCGCGACCTTGACGGCGTTGGTTTTGAAGACCTCGGACCGCAGCGGTTCAAGAACATCCCCGAGCCTGTGCGTGTCTTCAGAATCACCGATAGCGGTGGTGTTGTGACCAGGCCCCGGCCGGTGCTGCGGTGGCGGCTGGCACCTGCTATCTTCGCGGCGGTGATCGTGCTGCTCGGCGCGGCGTGGTGGCTCGTGCCGCAGGGGCGGGATATCCTGGCACCAACCGCGCCGCCTGTAGTACCGCTCGCCTCCGAAAGCCGTCCCTCGCTTGCTGTAATGCCCTTTGAGAACCTCTCCGGCGACCCCGCGCAAAGCTATTTCAGCGACGGCATGGCCGACAGCCTGATCTCGGACCTGAGCCAGGTGAGCGGTCTTCTGGTGATCGCGCGCAACACGTCATTCTCGTTCCGTGACCGCGGCGAGTCGATGGATGCGCGCTTGGTTGGGGCAGAACTCGGGGTGCGCTACGTGGTGGCGGGTTCCGTCCAGCAGGCGGGGAGTAACGTGCGGATCAATGCCAACCTGACCGACTCCCTGACCGGCATCCAGCTTTGGGGCGAGCTGCTTGACCGCGAGTTCGAGGACCTCTTCGCGCTGCAGGATGATGTGACCAACCAAATCATCGGTGCGCTTCAGGTGGAGCTGTCGCAGGAAGAAAAGCGCCGGTTGTCGAAACACTATACGGACAGCCTCGATGCCTACGATCTCTACCTGCGCGCCTATGAGGAGATCTGGCGCTTCAACGAAGAGGCCCGCAAGACTGCGCAATCCCTCCTACTGCACGCCCTGCGCATCGATCCGGATTTCGCACTGGCCAAGGCTATGCTCGCCACCACCTATACAAACCGTGCAGGCGTCGCGCTTCTTGATAACGAGCAGGTCTTGGATGAGGGCTACCGGATTGCACTCGAGGCGGTCGCGATCGACCCGGACCTGCCTCAGGTTCATACCTCGCTGGGACTTGTGCACATGTTCCGGCGCGAATACGCTGAAGCGGAAGTGGCGTTCAAACGCGCTGTCCAGATCGACCCGAATTACGCCGACGCTTACGGGTTGCAGGGTTGGAACAGCCATTACGCCGGAAACTCGCAGGCCGGGTGGGATTCTTTTCAGTATGCGTTGCGGCTAAACCCCCGCGCACCGTTCCCCTATCTGAACGCTATGGCCGAGATTCAGTTCAGCCAGCGCAACTACGAGAAAAGTCTGGAGCTGGCACTGCAAGCGCTGGAACGAAACCCCGAGGCGCTGCGGCAACGTCTGTTCCTGGCCGCGACCTATATGGGATTGGAACGCATCGACGATGCAAACTGGGAAATCGAAGAGGCCCTTCTATTGCAGCCCGAGCTGCGCCTGAGCGACATGCCCTTCATCGCACCCTACCGCAAGCCCGAGGCAATGAGGCACCTGACCGGTCTTTTGCGCCGTGCCGGGTTGCCCGAATAGGCATTGATCGAGCGCCCGGTTGCGATCAGAAAAACGCATGGTCCGCCCCCCGACCTATCAGCACGCACCCGCTGAGTTGCGGACGACCAGGTCTACCGCCGTCTGACCGCGCCGAGCGACTGTCGCTGCGCTCAATCCGAACAATGCCTTCGGACTCGGACCTGCCTTCCGCAACGCAGCGAAAATCAGTAACGGCGTCTGTTTGAATGTCGGCTACGACCGATGATGCATTCTTGGATTACATCCGCAGCGAATGTCCGGAATCCGCCGATTCTGTGGAAAAACAACGTGTTGCTGGCGCAGAAAGAATGGCTCTGCCGAGGGCGTGAGTGCCTTTCTTGTCAGGCTTTGCGCGTTTGCTGCGGTGCAGGAAAGATCTTGGCCAGTTTGCGGAGGTTTTGGGCGGTTGCGGCGAGCAGGAATTCGTCATTGGCCCCGCATGGGCCACGTAATCGCAGCCGTCCCAAGCCAAGGATGCGTTTGAGGTGAGCGAAGAGCATCTCAACCTTCTTTCGGAGCTTAATTGAGATGTCGTATTGTTTGGTTTTGGCGATGTCGCGTGCGACCTGTCTGGCATCTTCGTGTTCTTCGCGGGTAATCTTGCGCGCGTCGGCATTCGGGCAGCACTTCGGTTTTGAGGGACAGGCTTGGCAGGTCAACTTCAAGGCCTGATATTTGGCGACGCCCTTGCCGGTCGGGCCACGGTTCGGGTCTGAGTAGTTCCGGCGGAACTGCTTGAGCGCCTCGCCCTCCGGGCAGATGTATTGGTTGTTATCGGCGTCCCACTCGAAGTCGGCGCGGCTCCAGGTGCCGTCTGTGCGTCCAGCCTTATCGATAACAGGGATGTGCGGGTTGATGCCATGTTTGACCAACCACCCCAGGTTCTTCCCCGAGCCGTATGCCGTATCGGCAATGAGGCGTTCAGGCTGCAGATCGAAGCGCTTCTTAACCCGGTCCAGCATTGTGCGTGAAGCTCCAACCTCCGCACTCAGGATAGATCGGCTGGCTTCAACATCAACGATGACAGCATGATCTGTGTCGATCAGGTAATTGGTCGAATAGGCAAAGAATGCAGGGCCTTTGCGCGCCGCCGTCCATTGGCTGGTGGGATCGGAATGGGAGGTGAACTTTGGTTTGACCGTCGTGGCTGCGCCAAAGGCCGCATCATCCAGCACATCCAGATACTCACGCACAGCACGTGGGGCATCATCTGGATTGATGGTGCTGTGATCCCATTCCTCTTTTGACGTAGAGTTCTGCTTGTTGGCATCGGCTTCGATCAAACTGGCATCTGCTGCAAAGCGCTGACCACTCACCAAACCATCGGCGATGCAACGCGCGACCGTCGTTTCAAACAAGTGACGCAATAAATCGCTCTCGCGGAACCGGCCATGGCGGTTCTTGGAAAACGTCGAGTGGTCTGGCACAGGGTCGTCCAGATCAAGGCGACAGAACAAGCGATAAGCCAGGTTCAGATGGACCTCTTCGCAGAGCCGCCGTTCCGAGCGAATACCAAGGCAATAACCGACCAACAACATGCGGATCAGCAGTTCAGGATCAACCGAGGGACGGCCGGTGTGGCTGTAGAAATCCGCCAGATGCTGACGGATGTTGCTCAGATCGACAAACCTATCAATCGACCGAAGCAGGTGATCTTGCGGAACATGATCTTCTAGCGAGAACTCGTAACACAACGCAGCCTGTGCTTCTTGCTTTGGTCCCATCATCGCTAAATCTCCTGCCTCTATAAGGAGATTG
This sequence comes from Sulfitobacter sp. SK011, assembly GCF_003352065.1. Taxonomy (NCBI): domain Bacteria; kingdom Pseudomonadati; phylum Pseudomonadota; class Alphaproteobacteria; order Rhodobacterales; family Roseobacteraceae; genus Sulfitobacter; species Sulfitobacter sp. SK011. Next base: position 2,435,477 of record NZ_CP025803.1, on the reverse strand, counting down.
AATCAGTGACAGCCGCCTCAATCAAGGAAGAGTTTTTCAACGAAATACGCCCATAACGGTTATCTGTGCGAGATGCAGCATTGAGCATAATGGGCTCCTAGCCGACATGCGCTGCGACCGCGAATTCTCAACTCTTACGTGTGTTGAGCATTTTGAAAGGTTCCAAAAACGGTGGTTTTTGCGACACTTTGCCGGAAACTTGCATTTGCTGGTCCGACGCTGTTTCAAAATCGGTGTTCATAACCTTTTAGGTTTTGGAACGTTTATGATACACTTTGGAGATGATTATCGGATATGCTCGTGTCTCGACAAGCGATCAAAACCTTGATGGACAGATTGATGCGCTCAAGGCGGCAGGTGTTGAGAAAATCTTCCAAGAGAAGAAGACAGGAAAGTCACGGCAACGGCCGGAACTTGAGAGGCTGCTAGAACAATTGCGGTCAGGTGATGTGATCGTCGTGACGAAGTATGACCGACTGGCTAGGTCACTGCGTGATCTGATCGACCTGGTGGAGACCATCAGGGAGAAGGGTGCGGGTTTCCGTTCTTTGGGAGAAGACATCGACACGACTAGCCCGACGGGTCGACTGATCTTCCACGTCTTTGGCTCAATCGCAGAATTCGAAAGAGAGCGCATTGTGGAGCGTACACTCGAAGGCCTCGCCGCTGCCCGAAAGCGCGGCCGTGTCGGCGGCCGCCCCTCGGCGCTTTCTGAGGACGCCAAAATCGAAATTCGACGAATGAGGGATCAAGATCATCGCCCAATAGCCGAAATCGCTCGAGCATTCAAAGTCAGCCGTTCGACCATCTATCGATGTTGAGGGCGGAGAGCCGACTTTCGCCGCGTCTGCGAGTTTTGTGGAAAGCGGCCATTCACCTGAGGCCATGAGGCAAACCAAGCACAGTGTTTGTACTAGCCTTCAAAGGAATGGATAGTCTATTGTAAGCACGGCGGAAATTGAGGTCCAAACCAACGATGCAACAAGATTCAAAATTGTTCTTACACCTCTCGGATATTCACTTTGGTCAGGAAAAGGGGGGTACGCTTTTCGTCCACAACGATGTCAAGGAACGCCTAATTGATGATGTTTTGCACGTGGTTGCGAACGAACTTGAACGACCTCTTGCAGGTATAATTGTATCCGGAGACACTGCCTATAGCGGTACAGCCGAGGAGTTTAAGGAGGCCGGAAAGTGGTTGGATCGCGTTGCTGAAGCAGGAGGCTGTAAACCTACCGACGTGCACGTAGTACCCGGGAACCATGATATTGATCGCAAGAAAATATCGGGGGCAGCAGCATGGATGTTAGCTGAGATTCAGACGAAAGGTGAAGAAGCATTAGACAAGTTTCTCGCCGTCGACCGTGACTGTGAACTGCTCTATGATCGCCTTCGTGATTATCGATCTTTCGCAGAAGGTTACGGTTGTCCTCTCGACTTATCTGGGGGGCACGCAGGCGACGAGTTTACGTTTGAGCTCGGCTGCAAGAAAATAGTTCGATTCTTGGGCTTGAATTCAGCACTCGCTTGTTCCGAAAATGATAAAGAAGGTTTGCTACTTCTTGGAGCTAAGCAAAGAGTGCTCCGCGAGAGGGCGGGGGAGACTCTTATAGTCCTATGTCATCATCCGTTGAATTGGCTCAATGACGCGGCAGATGCATGGAAGTACCTACGTCGAACTGCGAGCGTCTTCATCTCAGGCCACGAACATGAACCATCGGTACAGCTGAAATCGGAAACAGGGCACTCGGATATCTTGTTGATCTCGGCTGGTGCAACAATTCCACCAAAGGCTGAAGGTCCATACAATTTTGCATACTATTTCTTGGAATTTGATTGGGAGACGGAGGCTGATAGTCTTGCTGTCTCAGTTCATTCGCGTTGCTGGGATGATGAAAAGAAACGGTTTGGGACTGATCAAGACGCGGCGAATCAAAAATCTGGCAAGTTCTTAATTACCGATCACTTGGACAATGCCGAATTGCAAAAACCTGTCCTCGAAGAGCAGCCAATAGACTTGGAGGAGACGGAGGAAGAGATCCCGAAGGAAGGGGCGTTGTTAAAAATGGAGGAAATTTCTGCCAATATCACGTTGCGATTTTTTCGCGATTTAACTGCTAACCAACGAAGGCAAATCTTTATCGAAAATGGCCTATTGCCAAGCGACTGGTCTGAACACATGAAACATTCAGTTGAGACTCTGTTGTTTAGGCAGTTACTCTCAAAAGGTAACGCTGCTGAACTCGAAAAGCTCATTATTAAACGAATAGAAGAATCCGGGGAGACTTCATAGGTGTATGATATCGCAGAACACATTAGAATTTTTGAGGCCAATCCCAGCGATGATTTCGTAACCAAGCGTGAGGCCGCAATTAAGACTGTTATTTCTAAGCTTCGAAAAAGTGTGAGTTTTGATGAACTACTTGAACTTGCTGACGACATCTCAACGTGTCTTTTTGATCTAAAGATTGCGGAGTCATCTGTCTGCGATCAAGTGATAGAGGCTTTGAAGTCGAAAAGCTCGTCATTCTCAGCGAAAGAAAATGAACTTCAAATTGCCGTTTGCGCTGCATTGGCTGTCCTAAAATTGATCCAGGATTCACCTGCGGCGAGTGGCAGAGTAACGACCATAGTGTTTTTAAGTTTTGCGTTGTGGTCAGCTTTGTCAGATCGAAAGCCAATTAAGGACGAAAAGCTTGAAAAGCTGCGGCTAGAAGTGCTTGATTCAGCAAGAGATTTGACACTTCGGAGTGCGAATTCTGGACGTGTTCGAGCAAAAATCCCTGATCTCAAATGGCCTAGCGAGGCTGTTGCTGGCGAAGACGATACAAGAGCACAAGACTTTGATGCCGCGGCAAAAAGCGCAATAGGTGCACTTGAAACCAACTCATCGCTTGACCGTGAGGAGCTGGACCTACTTTGGTGGGTTCTAGGAAGCTGGAGCGGCATCGCAAAGAGCAGGCTAGACAGTTTGTCTGAATTGAACCGAGCCCTGATTTCGGGCGTTGAGTTGTCAAAATTGCTTCGAAGAGTGCCAGGTGACGCACATCGCCATCTGGTGCTGCGAGGTGTCAGAGAGGACAAAGAGTTTACGTTGAATGAGGTCCTCACTGAGCTGGGCGAGTTGAAACAGGCACTGGCACAAGGGGTCAATGCGTCGGATCTGATTGAAGAAAACGCCGCAGCTCTACCTCTGCTGAACGCGATTTGCGTAAGTCCCGAGGGCTCGATTTTTGGAAACAGGAAGTTGAAGGTGTCTGATTGGGGCGCTCGCGCTCTGATGGAAGCAGCCTTGATTCGAATGGTGCAACTTACGGCATCCGCGAAATGACAGAGGCAACTTGTGCAAAGGAAGGGTGTACTTTCGCCGATACTGGCGTTTGCCTCCAGAATTTTAGCCCGCCGCAGGACTGTCCTGAGCTTGTATCTGTATCGGTTGTCGATTCCGCCGATATAGCTGAGAACGATGATGATATTGTCGAACTCGACTCAGTCGCACAGAGTTTGCCCAGTGGCCATGTAATGAACCTTTCCGACCTGTCTGTTGTGACGGCGAAGGAATATACTCGCCTCGTTGGTATCCTAGGTTCACCCAATGCAGGAAAAACTGCAGCGCTTGTAAGCCTCTACCTGATGCTTGCGAACGGAAAATTAGATGGATTTACGTTTCGAGATAGTAAGACTTTGCTAGCTCTAGAGGAGATAAGCCGTGGCGCGCGCCGATGGGGCAACGGCGTACAGCCAGAACAGTTGACCGACCACACAAGAAGTTTGGATGATCGTCAGCCTGGATTTGTGCATCTGAGACTTCATCGATTGGAAGATCAACACACAGTAACAATCGCTCTGCCCGATTTGCCGGGCGAATGGACAAAGAGTCTTGTTGATGAAAACAACTTCAATCGCCTGTCGTTTCTTAATGCCTGTGAAAAGATATGGATCGTAATCGATGGCCGGGACTTTCGAGATCAGTTAGGACGCCGGGTCGAAGTGAACCGAACGGAGCTTCTGCTTGAACGTCTAAAGCAAAATCTGGCATCGCCGACAAAACATGAGGTCATTCTTGTAATCACTCATGCGGACCTAGGAGAGCTTGCTAAAGGTACGTTGGAACCAGTTTTAAAATTTGCCGAAAGGCTTGGATTTAGAAGCGCGGTACATCATATTGCGTCATTTTCATCTTTGGACACTATTGCACCCGGTTCTGGTGTCGCTGAATTGCTTGCAAGCACTCTCAGCGATGGGAGTCGTTCTTTTCCAGATATCTGGCCCAAACGCACTGTTCGTGAGGGTCGACACATGATGAGGTTTGAAAAGATGGATGACCCATCATGATAGGGAAGACTATAGCTCTGATAGGCGGCCCAGAGACTGGCAAGACCAACTTCCTTGCCAGACTTTGGACAAGTCTCAGAAAGGGCAATGGCGCTCTTTCGTCTCAAACGATTCCCGAAGACATTGTTTACGTTGAAGATGCGGTAAAACACCTTCTGGTAGCTGAATTTGCACCACGCACCCAACAACCCGGAATTTCGGGGACTTTGGAAATACCGATTGAGGGTAAGGATGGAGCTAACGTGTCTTCGTCGGTGCTCAAAGTTCCCGACGTTATGGGTGAAGAGTGGGACAAGGTGGTACATGACAGGGAAGTTAAGTCAGAAATTCTGGAGGTGCTCAACGAAGCCGATGGGGCACTTCTGTTTGTTCGCATTTTATCCGACTTGAATGTAGCGCCGTTGGATTGGGTGACCGCCAGGCATCTGCTAGGATTGCCGTTTGAACAGAAAGAAACGACTGGCAAGCTACCCACTCAGGTTGCGCTATGTGAGCTCTTAAGCATTTTGGAATTCACCTCTGACCCAAATAGGGAGCCCAGAAAAGTTGCAGTGATCGTTACCGGATGGGACCTGCTAGATGCAGAAGCGGCAGCCAAGGGCCCTATGGCATACTTAGAAGGTGAGTTCCCTTTGTTTGCAGGCAGAATCAAAGATGCGTCATCCCTAGAAGTGAACTTGTACGGGTTTAGTGTCGTTGGAGGGGATCTGAACGACGACGAAGCATTTAAGCAGAAATTTCTTGAAAAGGATCTAAACCAGACCGGTTTTGTAGTGCATGAAGTAGGCGGAAAAGTGAGTACTTCTGAGGACATCACAGAACCGCTGCGTTGGCTTCTGGCAAGTTGATATGCCATGAAAATCATTGATATTGAACAGCAATTTCATGGATATCAACGCGGCCATCAATTGCTCGAAAGCAGCTGTCGTCTTGGTCGAGTGGATCAAGACATCATAACCTATTTGTCGGATTTGTCGGGGCCGTTAGAACCAGGTCAAACTTTTGCGCCGTACTTGACTGGTTACCCCACTCCGAGTGGTGAGTACTATGTCTTGGCCAAGACCTGGCAGGATCGTGATGTAAAGCGATCTGGTTGTGTTTTTACGCGGAGCTTTCTGATTCCTATGGAGGATTGGCTCTCCATCGACTACCTGTCTGGTTTGGCAGAGGATCTAGGGTCCGATGCGAAACCCAAACCCTCGTCGAATAGATATCAGTATTCAGATCAGCCGCGACTGATAAAGCGGGTCGAAGACGGTCGGGCGACTCTGATTGTTAGAACGATCTTTCTCAAGGATAAGATGCCAGTAACATGCTTTGGGCCTGGAGATGCAGAACCCATTGTTTTGCGCTTACTGCAGTCCGATAAATCAGATTTGCGACGTAACTTTTCGTTTTGTACATTCTCGCTTGCACCGCGCTCAATCGAAGGAAAACCACTTTCCCTTCAATTTGCGCCTATGAGTGGTAAGAGCAGGTTTGCTCAATGGTCTGGTAAAAAAATTGGGAACGACTTTGAAGGAGTTCAAGCCCAGAACGAACCAGAGCTTAAGGCATTGGTTGGAGCTATTTTTTTAGCCGAACAACCAGACATACGTTCAATCGATGGGACTGGACTATTTTGGAATGAGGAAAGTGAGCAGTCGGTCCCCATCAAGATAGTGTTTCTCTGGAATCGGATGTACCGCGAAGCATCTGGATCTGCTTCATCACTTCTGGGATTGTTGGACATATCTAGTACTTTAGGAACATTGACACCATCTGCGCTCCACCTTCTAAAGCCGCTAATTAGGAGTTGGCTTGATAAATGGTCTTCCGGGCTTTTTGACGAACGATCTGTCGAGATTCTTGCCTCATTAATTGCAAAAATTCAAAATACTGACTTGCAGATTTGGAGGGATGTCAAGCTTGGCTTAGCTGTTTCGTCCGCTGTGCGTCAGTTTCCCTCTTCAGCGGTTAAGACGCTATCACAGAACCTCAAAGCAACGAACTGGACATTCGATCTTGTTATGTCTTCAATCGGTGAAGCACTAACAGCCTTCAACCTGGTGGAACTTGAAAATGTGCTCCGTGATAGCCTTACTGATGACCAAATTTTTGCGATGATGATCAACAGCTATGAACTTTTGCAGCCCATCTCAGACACTGATATTCTGGATGGTGCAGTAGTTGCTAAAGAGTTCGAGTCCTTCTTGGATCGCTTGGAGCAATCGAAAGCGAATAGCATCCGCCAAGAAGTTCTCACAACGCTATGGAAGGATGAGCATCTACCTCTCCTAATCACCTTATCGAGCGAACTAGATCACCGCATGCTCAGGGAAAGCATTATCGGATTGTTTGGGAAAGAACGGTCTATTTCTGCCCAATTCGACCTAGAAATCCTAAGAAACCCAATCATTGAAAGTGGTTTGTCAGAATTGCTGCAAGACATGTTGGATACTGTCCAAACGAGCCAGGCAGATCGTTTTATAGCTGCTGGTATTGCGTTACAGCCTCAACAGTTCAGGGTATTAAGTCGATTTGATCAAAAATCGGTTACCCGCCTTCAGTCGATTTTGGCGCATCTTTTTGCAAACCATTCTGATCATGAATTGCAGGAAGTGTTCGGTTTGGAGGACAACGAAACGCAAGTGTTGGAAATCGCCAGTCATTTAGTCGAACTTGACGCTGAGACGGCAATATCCGTCTTGGCGTATGTTCGACACTCCAGCACAAGAGCAGCGGAAGTCGCATTTCAATGCCACAATAAGGCGCTTGATGAAGATATCGGAGAGGCTGCATTCCAATCGATCCGCTTTGCCCTTCAACTAGACGCCTCAGTGGCCAATGACATTTTGACTACTTTGGGGAACATATCAGTTAGTCGTCAACAAGCATCCAGGTTGAGCTTTGTGCAAAGTGGCTATCATCCTGAAATGATAGAAAGAAATTTGCGCTATTTATCAGAGAATTGGGGAAGCGCGGATCACGCCTTTCCTTTTAGTGGTGAGCAGATTTTGTCGCCTTTGTTGTCCTATGGGCTTAGCGAGTTTTCGTCGGATTTGTGGCCGCATGTTGAAAGGATCTTCGATAGAATATCCGACAAGAATCAAGGCGAGTACGAGGCATGGGCCGGCCACTTACTTGGGGCTGCGCTGGAGTTACCTCAGTCAGACGTCAGTGGAGTACTAGAGGTTACGTTTCCAATCGTGCATCGAGCATTAAAACGTAGCCGTCGTGAGCCATCATTTTTTTCCCCTTTTTATTATTCGGACTGGGACAAGTGTAAGGCTGCCAGGACAGAGCTTGTTAGAGCATACATGCGATCAGATTGGCCCGTAGAGAGCCTTCTTAAGATCGCCGTGAAGATTGGTGAAGCGTATTCAATTTTCAACATCATACGCTGGGAACGCGGTGGTGAAGAATTTACCAAAAGGCTTGTAGCATCTGTGGAGAAGCTACCACCCAATCTCCAGAAAACCTTGGAAGCCCAGTTGGAATAATCGACCAAAGCTCCCAGAAATTTCCATATTTTTATGGGTCTGGCACAGAGCTCACTCTGTCCTACTCCCGCTAGTGCGAAGCAACGCTAATGTCGGTTTTGCGGGATGTATCAGTAGCATCCAAGCACGGCACTGAGAGTCCGGTTTGGGCCGCCCGAGCTGTTTCAGGGTGTCAGCTCACCAATTTCGCCAACTCAGTCCCATAGTTGCAGCGATGGCCTCGGGACACCCTGCCTGAACACGACTACGGTATATTGCCAGCATTGGAGGCGGCGCATCTTGGAGACCTGCCGATTTCGGCGATCAGCTCTGCATTTCTAACATGGGATTACGGGCAGGAAGTTCGCGAAATTAACATCAGAGACTTCGACTGCGAGATTTTTAATAAGAGGTTGAGAGAGTGGCAGGAGGCTGTCGGATAGCAAACGACTATCCGTCCAGAGATATTGCCCCGCGTTTCCGCTCGATAACAGCTCCACAGTGATCGATCATGGTATGATGTTTCCATATGGAACCCTTCCAGACCAGTTCGCACCCCTCTCAACATGTGCGCCAGCACGATGAAGGTGTGGGCACCTGGCTGACTGTCTCCGCGTCGGTTCTTCACTGCACAGAGCGGGGTCTTCCCCGCACACCAAAGACCATCCGCAAATGGGCGGCACGATCTCATCTCTCCCCCGACAATGCGGATATCTCTGTCAGGCGAGAAGACACAGAGAACGGATTTCGCTGGTCGATTGAGGAAGCATCTTTGGATCGAAAGATCGATGAAGAACTGGAATTCGAAGCGCGAAAGCCTGGCGAACCTGAACGCACGGGTGCGAACCACTCCGGGCTGGTTCATCCACGTGATATGTTAAAAGCAGAGCCCGAACTAGAAGAAAACACGTCCGCACCGGTGCAAACGGGTCATCATGATCCCGAGCGCGCGAGCGGTATTGAAAAAGAGTTGCGAGCGCAGCTGAAGCACACCCAGGAGGAGGTTGAGTTCTTACGCGAAGAGCTCAAGCACCGCCGCAAAACCGACGAAGCCTTGGGTAGTGTCATTGAAGCTTTCCGATTAAATTCAGAGACGACGAAAACCAAGATGCTCGAGGTACAATCAGAATCGGAGCGAGCTAGTTGGGCAGGGAAGCCGCGTCATGACATTGTCCGCAATTTCGAAGATCAGAATGCAGAGTAGTGTATAATTTAGCCAAGTAACTATGAAAATTCTCGGTGCTTTAGTTCAAGAAAGAAACATCATCATCAGGGGCGGTGACGCGCTTTCGATGAATGGGTTTACCCAGGTTCCAAATGCAGTGCTCAAGAGCGATGACATTTCATCTGGCGCAAAACTGGTCTACTCACTTTTGCTTTCATACGCCTGGCACAACGATTTCTGTTTTCCAGGTCAGGATACACTTGCCACAGACATTGGGATTTCACGACAGAGCGTGAACACGCATGTAAAGGAACTCGAAAAGAAGGGGTTCATCAAGATCAAACGACTTGGACAGGGACGTGCCAATCTTTACGAGCTGAACCTCAAGGCCAAGGTGCTGAAGCAGCGGTAGCCAAAATTGGATGTCAAAATATTGGACATCTAGATGTCGCCAAATTGGACGACTGGCTGTCAAAATATCCGACACTAAGAATACTCATAGAAAACACTTAGAAAATAATATTCATAAGCCTTTAAAGAAAGGGAATGGGGATAACCGTCGCGTCATCCCATTTGATCGCTTGGCTCTCGTGTTTTTGCCGCCAGCATGCAACTTCATGTTGGGTGTACTTGTAACAAATTGGAATCCCTGAATTTTTGGATTCGTCGACTCATGTGTTTGAAAAATTTGCGCGCGAAATCGAGGATCGAAAAGCCTGTCTCCGCTTGCGGAGGTTAACGCTGCATTTGTAGCGAGTATCGAGCCAGTTTCCGCTTGCCGATGATTCATGAAAAATGTGTCTGAAACGTGTCTATGGTTCATGCCAATATCCTCTAAGTAATTGAGAATAATGGCTCCGGCGGTAGGGATCGAACCTACGACCAATTGATTAACAGTCAACTGCTCTACCGCTGAGCTACGCCGGAACGGTCTGGGCGATATAACAGTGAGGTTTTGGCGCGTCCAGAGGGATTTGCGGCAAAATCACGATTTTTGGACCATGCTGTCAACGCATGCGAAAAGTCGCTTTGGCATGAAGCGTTTTTTCAGGTTCAACGATGGATTTTTGGTAAAGATCAACGAGATGCGCAAGGACATTGCGTGTCGCTGCCCCCAAGAGCGCTGGCGGGGTTTCGGTATAGATCTTTGCCGCAAGGGTTTCGGCGGTGCCGGGGGCGCTTTGAAGATGTCCCAGAATGGCGGCTTCGCGTGACTGGCGGTGCGCCACCAACCAGGCCAACCGCGCCTCTGGGTCGTGCACCGGTGCGCCGTGACCGGGGTAAAACACCCGCCAGTCGCGGGATTGAAGCCGTGAGCAAGACGTCATAAAATCGCTCAGATCGCCATCTGGCGGCGATACAAGCGAAGAGGCCCAGCCCATCACGTGATCCGCCGTCAGACAGGCATCACCCCATTCAAGGCAGAGGTGATTGCCGATATGGCCCGGGGTGTGGATGGCGTTCAGCGTCCAACCCTCGCCTTGGATATGCTCACCATCCGCAACGGTTTGATCAGGTTGGAAATCAACGTCGATGCCTTCGCCACCCCCCATCAGGCCTGAGCCGGCAAGCTGCCGCATGACCTGTGAGCGGCCCGCATGGGCATGTCCAAACGCCAATACCGGCGCGCCGGACCGCTCGGCCAGAGGGCGTGCAAGAGGAGAATGATCCAGATGGGTGTGGGTCACGATGATGTGGCTGATGTACTGGCCCGGTTGCAGGGCTGCCAGAATGGCGTCGAGATGTGCGGTGTCCTCAGGTCCGGGGTCAATGACGGCCAGGCCTTTGTCACCGATGAGATAGGTGTTGGTTCCGCGATAGGTCATCGCAGAGGGGTTCGGGGCCACGATACGGCGCAGGCCCGGCTCCAACATCTCGGCCACGCCAATTTTGGGATCAAAGTCATCGGGGGGCAGCATGGATTTGCCTTTCACAGGGCTGGCACGTTGGCTAAGCTTTACGTCATGTTCTTTGCCTGGTCCAAACGATATATGCCGCGCGGCATCTATGGGCGTGCCGCCCTGATCCTGCTGTTGCCGGTGGTGTTCTTGCAATTGGTTGTTACCGTCATCTTTGCCCAGCGGCATTTTGAGGGCGTGACCTTGCAGATGACCGATACGGTGTTGCGCGAACTGAACATGGTCATGACTGAGGTGAATGGGGCCACAGATGCGGCGGCGATACCGATGCAGGTGCAGACGGTGGCAGAACCGCTTGATATCAGGGTGCGCACCGTGCCCGCCGCTGACGTGCCGCCTCAAAATACCCGCGTCTGGTATGATTATTCGGGGCGGGTCTTGACCGCACGTCTGGCGGATGAGTTGCCGGGCTTGCTGGCAGTTGATCTGAAATCGAATCCCGGCGTGCTGCTTTATGTGCAATCTGACAACGGGCCGGTTGAGCTTCAATTTGAGCGGCGCAGAATATCAGCGGCAAATCCGCATCAACTGTTTGTTTATACGGTATTCTTTGGTGTGGTGATGACGTTGATTGCGTCAATCTATCTGCGCAATCAGCTGCGGCCGATCAAACGTCTGGCCCGGGCGGCAGAGGCGTTTGGGCGGGGCCGTCATGAACCTTATTCGCCCAGTGGTGCCGTCGAAGTGCGCGCGGCGGGCAATGCTTTTGTCGATATGCGAAACCGGATTGAGCGTCAGATCGAACAGCGCACGCTGATGTTGTCCGGGGTCAGCCACGATCTGCGCACTCCGCTGACGCGGATGCGGCTGAGCCTGTCGATGCTGGAGGACGAGGATGCAGAGCCGTTGTTGCAGGATGTTGATGACATGCAAGGCATGTTGGACGAATTCCTGAACTTTGCCAAAGGGGCTGCCGAAGGGGAGCCTGAGGATGTTGATCCGCATGCCTTTGTCAGCCAGATCGTCAGCGAGGCCAACCGCGCCGGGCGTGATGTCACCTTGTTGGCCGCAGAAGGCGATGGCAGCGGCACGGTGATGATGCGCAAGGTGGCGATGCGCCGTGCGGTGGACAATCTGATCTCAAATGCGGTGCGGTATGGCGCGCGGGCAGAAGTGTCTGTCATGCTCAGCGAGAAAACATTGCGCATCCGGGTTGAGGATGACGGGCCGGGCATTCCCGAAGACCGCCGATCCGAGGCGACGCGCCCCTTTACCCGGCTCGACCCTGCGCGCAACCAGGACAAGGGCGGCAGTGTGGGGCTTGGGCTTGCCATTGCCACGGATATTGCACGTGCGCATGGTGGGGTGTTGAGGCTGGGAAAATCGACCCGCATGGGCGGCTTGCGCGCCGATATTGTGATTGCGCGTTAAGATGTGACGTGGCGGTACAATTGTCGGCACCGACCCAATCTGCGACGTCTCAATTCAACAGAGATTTGGAGCGCCGAACATGACCCCATATGACATGATCAAAGCACAGCTCAGCACCATCGTGCCGTTTCAGAACCATGTCGGCATCACATTGCTTGAGGTCGGTGATGGCAGCGCAAGTGCGGAATTGGTCCAGCGCGATGAGGTGTCGAACCATATCCAGACCATCCACGCCGGTGCGATGTTCACGCTTGGCGAGGCCGCGTCGGGTGCCGCAATGGCCGGGGCGCTGGCACCGGTTATCTTGTCGATGCGCCCGGTTGCGGCGACCGCCGACATCGCATTCAAACGCATTGCCAAAGGGACGCTGACCGCGCATGCCAAGACGTCTTCACCCGGTGCCACATTGATGAAAACGATCAAGGACGACGGCAAAGTGGCTTTCGACGTGACTGTGGATATTCAGGACGCAAGTGGCGAAACCGTGGTGGAAATGACGATCAACTGGCACGTCAGTGCGACGCGCTGAGGCGCTCTCATCCAACGGGTCGGGGTATGGTAGGCCCGGTAGGACTCGAACCTACGACCAAAGCGTTATGAGCGCTCTGCTCTAACCAACTGAGCTACAGGCCCGCCATGGGCGCTTGGGTATGCAGGCGGATGCGATACGTCAAGGTCTTATGATTGAGTTTGCACAATTTTGACGTTAAGGCAGCGCTAAAATCGTCCAAGGAAGACCGCCATGGCCCCTGACCAGATCGCCGACAGAACCCTGAACCTGAGATACCTGATCCTGCGCTATATCGTTGCGATGGTGCTGACAGGGCTTTTCTTGGCCGTGGTCGATTTCGCCTTACATTATTTCTGGCAGTTCCAAGGGGGCGCAGGGGTCGGCATTGTCGCGGCGATCGTACCCGCGATGGATGCAGGACAGGTGTTTGCCCGTCGTATGGGGCGTGTCCCTGCAAAAGGCGAAGCGTGGCGTTTGTCTGCCATTCTAATGGCGGTGAATGTGGCGTTCAGCGGGGTTATCGTCCTGGCGCTGGTCATTGGCACGGGCATCGCCGGACAGCTTGGCGACGTGATGAACGTAATATTTACGCCAGTGGGGCTGGGCCTGCTTGTCTTTATGCTGGTGATCTATTTGTTTGCCACGCGGTTTTTCCTTGGCTCCGGGGCCAAGAACGAAATCAAGCGTCAAACGCGGATTGCCAAAAAGCAGGAATAGACTCGGGTGCGCAGCCTTGTTAGGGCGACGCAGCGAAACATTGAGGGCAGGGGCGCAGATCATGGCCAATTCAAAGAACGGGATCACCTATGCGGATGCGGGTGTGGATATTGATGCGGGCAATGCGCTGGTGGAGCGGATAAAACCGGCAGCAAAGCGTACCGCACGTCCGGGCGTGATGTCGGGTCTGGGCGGCTTTGGGGCGCTCTTTGACCTCAAAGGGGCAGGGTTCTCGGACCCGGTTCTGGTGGCTGCGACAGATGGTGTTGGCACCAAGCTGCGCATCGCAATTGATACCGGCAACGTCGACAGCATCGGCATTGATCTGGTGGCGATGTGCGTCAACGATCTGGTCTGTCAGGGGGCGGAGCCGCTGTTTTTCCTCGATTATTTCGCAACCGGCAAGCTTGATCTGGATCAGGCCGCGCACATCATCGACGGGATCGCAGAGGGATGTGCGCAATCTGGCTGCGCGTTGATTGGTGGCGAAACGGCGGAAATGCCGGGGATGTATCACGGGGGCGACTTCGATCTGGCGGGATTTGCCGTGGGTGCAATGGAACGGGGCACCGAACTGCCGCGTGCCGTGGCCGAGGGTGATGTGTTGCTGGGCCTGCCAAGCGACGGGGTCCATTCCAACGGTTACAGCCTCGTGCGCAGGATTGTGGAACTGAGCGGTCTGGGCTGGGATGACCCGAGCCCCTTTGGCGACGGCAGTCTGGGGGCAGCCCTGCTGACGCCCACGCGGCTTTATGTCAAAGGTGCGGTGGCGGCACTGCGCGCGGATTGCGTCAACGCATTGGCGCATATCACCGGTGGCGGGTTGACGGAAAACCTGCCTCGGGTGTTGCCCGATGGGATGGCAGCAGAAATTGATTTGGGTGCATGGACATTGCCGCCGGTGTTCTCATGGCTGGCGCAGACGGGCGGCATGGCCGAGGCCGAACTGCTCAAGACCTTTAACGCAGGTATCGGCATGATTGCGGTGGTTCCTGCGTGGCAGGTTGATGCGGCCAAGGCGGCCTTTGCCACGGATGGACATGATGCGATTGAAATCGGGCGGATCACATCCGGCACCGGTGTGGCCTACACAGGCGCGCTGCTTTGACCAAACGGGTCGCGATTTTTGTCTCTGGGGGTGGCTCAAACATGCGGGCGCTGGTTGAGGATATGATCGGCGACCACCCGGCGCGGCCTTGCGTTGTCGTGTCCAACAACGCAGAGGCTGGCGGCATCGCATGGGCGAAAACCCAGAATATTCCAACAATAGTGGTGGATCATCGTCCTTACGGCGCTGATCGTGCGGCATTTGAGGCGGCACTGACCCAAGCGCTTGCCCCTCATGCCCCCGATATCATTTGTCTGGCGGGTTTCATGCGCAAACTGACGCAAGGGTTCACCGATGCCTGGGCGGGGCGGATGATCAACATCCACCCCTCTCTTTTACCGAAATACAAAGGGCTGCACACCCATGCCCGCGCGCTGGAAGCGGGCGATAAGGCCCATGGGTGTACGGTGCACGAGGTGACGGCCGCCCTGGATGATGGCCCGATCCTTGGCCAAGCCAGCATTGCGATTGAGGATGGGGACACACCCGACACACTGGCGGCCCGTATTCTGGTACAGGAGCATCGGCTTTACCCCCAGGTGCTGCGCCGATTTGCGGCAGGTGACCGCAGTCCGCTATTCTTGCAGGGGTGATCTGGTCAAAACGCCACCATTCCTATACGCCTGACCCGATTGCACCATATTGACCCCGTTCTATTGTAAAGTTTGTACATGAAAACCATCACAACCACTGCTGATCTTGCCGCTTTTTGCACGCAGGCTGCAGCGCATCCTTATGTCACCGTCGATACCGAATTCCTGCGTGAACGGACTTATTATTCCAAGCTCTGTCTGGTGCAACTGGCGATGCCGGGTCAGGATGACAGCAACGCGGTGCTGGTCGATCCGCTGGCGGATGGCATCTCGCTTGAGCCGCTTTATGACCTGTTTCGCGATACATCGGTGGTCAAGGTGTTTCACGCCGCGCGTCAGGATCTTGAGATCTTCTTTGTGGATGCAAAAGTATTTCCCGCGCCGTTGTTCGACACCCAAGTTGCCGCAATGGTCTGTGGGTTCGGCGAACAGGTGGGCTATGAAACACTTGTGCGCAAAATCACACGCGAAGGCGTCGACAAGACATCACGCTTTACCGATTGGTCCCGGCGTCCCTTGAGTGACGCACAAAAAACTTATGCGCTGGCTGATGTCACGCATCTGCGCCAGATCTACGAATTTCTTGCCGCCGAGCTCGACAAAAGCGGGCGTGGCCGATGGGTTGCCGAAGAACTGGAAATCCTGACCAACCCCGACACCTACATCAGCGTGCCGCGCGAGGCATGGAAGCGGGTGAAGACACGCACCAATTCGCCCAAGTTTCTGGCCATCGTGCGCGAGTTGGCCGCGTTTCGCGAGCAATATGCGCAGACCCGAAATGTGCCGCGCAGCCGTGTGTACAAGGACGATGCGCTGGTGGAATTGGCCAGCCTGAAACCCGGCACAATGGAAGAGTTGAGCCGTGCGCGTCTGTTGCTGCGCGATGCGCGCAAGGGCGAGATTGCGGATGGTATTCTAAGCGGGATCAAGGCGGGTGTTGCGTGCAAACCAGCCGACATGCCACAGCCGGACCGCAGCCGCGAAAAGCTGCAGGTCAATCCGGCGCTTGCCGATCTGCTGCGCGTCCTTTTGAAGGCAAAAACCGAATCTGCAGGGGTGGCCGCCAAGCTGATTGCGCCGGCGGCCGATCTTGACGGGATCGCCGCAGGATTGCGTGATGTGCCTGCGATGAAAGGCTGGCGACTTGAGGTCTTTGGCAATGACGCGCTGCGGCTCTGCGAGGGCAAGATTGCGCTGACTGCGCATGGAAATGACGTAAAAGTGGTTGAAGTATAACCTGCAATAATCTGAACTATATGGGAGTTTTTGAAAATGGCTAGTATTGAGCGCCACCATTCCAACCAACGCATGAGCCAGATTGTGGTGCATGGCGATACGATTTATCTGGCCGGTCAGGTCGGCACTGCGGGTGCCAGTGTGGCCCAGCAGACTCAGGATTGTCTGGACAAGATTGACGGGTTGTTGGCCGAGGTCGGGTCAGACAAGACACGCATCCTGCAGGCGGTCATCTGGCTGGCGGATATGGATGATTTTGCTGAAATGAACGGCGTATGGGATGCCTGGGCGGCACAGGGCCACGTGCCCGCACGCGCCTGCGGTGAGGCAAAACTTGCCACGCCGGAATACACGGTTGAGATTATCGTGACAGCGGCAAAAGCCTAATGCGGCGCGGTCAGTCGCCTAGCGGCGGCTGACCAATGCGTTCAACTGACCCTCAACACTGATGCTGCGCACCCCGCTCAGGTCCTGATCGGTGATGCGGCGTGCCGCGATCACTTCGCGGGTGGGCGTGGTGCCAACGGGTGTGTTCTTGCTGGGGCGGACCCCTTCAAGGCGATATGTCAAAACACCGTCAACGGGCAGTTCATCTTCGTTGGCTGGTGTCAGCTGCACTGCATAATACCCCTGACGCGCCGCCAGACCCGTGGCGCGGATGATCGCCCCACCCGGAATGCGTTCAATGGTCAGCGCTGTGACCTGTTCAAACGGGCGACCCAGATATTCGGCATCCTGCGCACGCAGACCCGCAAACAGGCCACCGCTGCGTTCAGGTATCAGGGGGTTGGTGTTTTTCTGTGTCTGAACAGCTTCGGACCGCGATTGGCCAAACCAGTTGAACGGGTTGATCCGGCTTTCGCGCACGGCCCCGCAGGCGGTCAGTGTCAGCGTTGATATCAAAATGATTGGAAGGGTCTTGCGCATGGGTCCGCCCGTGGAAATTTATCTGCCTTTTGACTACCCTATCACATGCGCCTTGGGAAGGGGGTGGACCTTTGCTTGCGCTGCTCCTACCTCTGGTCTTCATATCATTAACCCCAAAGGACTGTTTTGAGATGGCCACACCCGCCTTTGAAGAGCTTGTCGAAGATTTTGAATTTCTGGACGACTGGGAAGACCGCTATCGGCATGTGATTGATCAGGGCAAGGCGATGGACCCGCTTGCCGAGGCGTTTCGGGTCCCTGCGACCAAGGTAAACGGCTGTGCCAGTCAGGTCTGGCTGCATGCTCAGTTTGATGGCGGCAAGCTGCATTTTGACGGGGCCAGCGATGCAATGATCGTATCGGGCCTGATCGCGGTGCTGCGCACGCTTTACAACGGGCTGTCCGCATCCGAGGTGCTGGCCGTGGATGCGCGCGCAGAGATGGGGCGTTTGGGGTTGAACGACCATCTTTCGGCGCAACGGTCAAACGGGCTGCGTGCGATGATTGAGCGGATCAGGGAAACCGCAGCCCAAGTGGGCTAACGCGAGGCCGGGACAAGACAGGTAAGAAGACTTAGGGCTTCAGGTTTTCAAGGGCCGATTTCAGATCGCCATAGCCGGTAAAACGACGCTCAAGCGGCAGGCCGAGGACATCGGCACATTTTTGGGCTTTGTCGGCCAGTTCAGGGTCGTCCAATTGCGCCTGATACACGACTTTTTCGTAGTTCCCGAAATACATATCACGCAATTCCGGGTGACGATCGAGGCCGAGCGGCTTGACGATAAAGGCATCAAACTGGCGCACGGAAAAATCTGTAAGGTAAAAGGCGGTCATCTCATCCAATGCGGCAAAGGCGTCGTTACCTTCAAAAAAGCTGTAGCAATGGGGGCCTGCAATCATCTTTACCCCCAGCCTTTCGCAGGCGACCTCAAGCAGCCCTCCGGTGCCGCAATCGGCATAGACCACAAAGATGTCGTCAAACTCAGCGCGCCGTTCGGTCACCATCTTTTCGACGGCAGGGACGATTTTGTCGGGGAAATGGTGCAAGTTGGCGGGCAGGCAGTGCAGATGCAGGTGGTCCCATCCATTGGATTTGTTCAGAGCCAGAATTTCGCGGGCCAAAGCCCCGCAGGCGATCAGAAGGATCTGTCCCGGATTATTGGCACCCGGTGCTGCCCCTTGATCCGTGCGTGTCATTTCAGGCGCACGGCAGTGCCATAGGCCACAATCTCGGACGATCCTTTGGCAATGGCAGAGGTTTGCATGCGCATGCCGACGATTGCATCCGCGCCTTTGGCTTCGGCGTCGGCGATCATCCGGTCAATGGCTTGTTCGCGTGCACCTGCCAGCAGACTTGAGTAGCCGGTCAATTCACCACCAACCAGTTGTTTCAGGCTCGCAACGATGTCAGTACCCAGATGTTTGGCCCGGACGGTGGCACCGCGCACCAGACCGATGGTTTCGGCAATTTCGAGTCCGCTGATCGTGTCGGTCGTGGCAATCAGCATATCAGTGGTCCATTTCGTCATAGTGGTCTTCTTGTTTGTTACCCACGCGTTCAGCGATGACGCGAAACACGATATACCCTACCAAGGCGGCAGGAAGCAGGGCGATGCCCACAAAAGGCACGTTCACCGCAGCCAGAAGCACTGCGCCCAGCCAAACCGTGGCAGCGGCGGCAGTCAGCACGCAGACAATGATCAGAACAAGTTTATCAAGTGGCATTGCGATCCTCCTCATTTAAATGTGGGGGTGCTGGCGGCAAAAGAAAAGGCCCCGCGTTACCGCCGGACCTTCACTCTCGCAGTTTCAGCGCGCTCAGGCAGATTTTGCGCTGTTGTGCTTGCGCGCCATCCATTCCTTGGCTGTTTCCACCGCCACGGCGGCGTCCCGGCAGTAGGCGTCTGCGCCAATTGCCTTGCCAAACTCTTCGTTCAGGGGCGCGCCGCCGACCAGCACGATGTAGTCATCGCGAATGCCCTGTTCGATCATCGTGTCGATCACGACCTTCATGTAGGGCATCGTGGTGGTCAGCAGGGCGGACATGCCAAGGATGTCCGGTCCTTCGGTTTCCATCGCCTCAAGATACTTTTCAACGGCATTGTTGATGCCCAGATCGACAACTTCGAAGCCCGCACCTTCCATCATCATGCCGACAAGGTTCTTGCCGATGTCGTGAATGTCGCCTTTGACGGTGCCAATGACCATCTTGCCCACGCGCGGCGCACCGGTTTCGGCCAACAATGGTTTCAGAATGGCCATGCCACCCTTCATCGCGTTTGCGGCCAGCAGCACTTCGGGCACAAAAAGAATACCGTCGCGGAAATCTGCGCCAACAATGGTCATCCCGCCGACAAGCGCCTTGGTCAGCACGTCATAGGGTTCCCACTTGCGCTCCAGCAAGATGTTCACACCTTCCTCAATCTCTTCCTTGAGGCCATCGTAAAGGTCGTCAAACATCTGTTGAACAAGTTCTTCGTCGTCGAGTTCGGACAGGATGATTTCGTCGTCGTCGGACATGGGTCTTTCCTTCTGCTGGGCATTGCAGGTGCATCGCACTTGCGCCCTTTTGTCACGTAACGCCGCGTGAGGGTGCACATTTTGCGACATAGGCCGGATGTTGTGCGACGTGGCTGATGAATTTGCTACCTTGGAAAGGGGCGAGACGACAAGGGATTAGCAGCTTTCGATTGCGTGTGTTCTGGTTTTGTTCTAGATATTTGCCATGGATAGAGAAGACCAGCGTTACAAAATCCTCGGCCGTGCCGCTGGCAGCAACCAGGTGGGCCGTTTTGAACGGCATACCCAGGAGGCGGTAGATGATGGATGGGCGCGTGATGAGGTGCTGCCGGTGCTGCGGACCCAGACCGCGATTGAGGTGCCGCGCAGTGTGATCAGCTATAACACGTCACCTGATCTGCCATTTGACCGGTCCATCAATCCGTACCGGGGCTGCGAACACGGCTGCGTTTATTGCTTTGCACGGCCAAGTCACGCCTATCTTGGCCTGTCACCGGGATTGGATTTTGAAACACGTCTGATCGCCCGGCCCGAGGCCCCGAAGGTGCTGAGGCGGGAGCTTGCGGCCAAGGCCTACAAGGTCGCCCCCATGGCAATCGGGACCAACACGGACCCGTATCAACCCATTGAAAAGAAACACGAGATCATGCGCGCATGTTTGCAGGTGCTGTCAGACGCGGGGCATCCTGTGGCGATTGTCACCAAAGGCAGCCTGATTGAGCGTGACATTGATATCCTGGCCGACATGGCAAAGCGCGGTTTGGTGCGGGTCGGCATCTCTGTCACAACGCTCGACGCCAGGCTGAGCCGGTTGATGGAACCGCGCGCACCCAGCCCGCAGCGGCGGCTAAAAATGATCCGCACGCTTGCGAGCGCAGGCATCCCGGTGCGGATCATGGCCTCGCCGATGATCCCGGCGCTTACCGATCCGGAAATGGAGACGATACTGCAACTAGGCCGGGATGCCGGCGCGCGCCACGCCAGTTGGATCATGCTGCGTCTGCCGCGAGAAGTGTCGCCGCTGGTGCAGGACTGGCTGGCGACACATTACCCGGACCGGGCAGAGCGGATCATGTCTCGGCTGCGCGAAATGCATGGGGGCAAGGCATACGACGCCACATGGCATCGCCGGATGCGGGGGACTGGCCCCTATGCGGATATGGTGGCGCAGCGGTTCAAGGTGGCTGTCAAACGACTTGGGCTGGGTACCAAGGCACCATCGATGCGTCGCGATCTGTTTCGTGCGCCCAAGGAAGTGACGGCGCAGATGTCGTTATTTTGAAGCGGAATGTTCTGGTGATATGTGGTTACTGGCGTTCCAAGGCCGGGATTTGGCCAATGTCATATACCCAGTCAGGCCTGCCTTCTGTCCAAAAGGCCTTTTGTGGCACCGCAAAGCTGCAATCGTCAAAGTTTCCGGCACCGATCCCGATCCGACCCCCAGCGAAATCGGCTTTCCAATAAAGCGATACGCCACAGGCCGGGCAAAGGAAGTATCTCAGCGCACGGCCATCCTGGCACGGTCGCTGCCAGGTTTGAACATCGCCGGTGATCGTCACCGTGTCTGGCTCCCAATAGGTTGATACGGAAAAAGCTGACCCTGATTTGCGTCTGCAATCACGACAGGAACAGGTCATCACCCGCCACGGTTCGCCCCGCGTCTCAGCGGTCAAAGCGCCGCAAAGGCATTGTGCAAGTCGGACGAGTTGTTGCATCTTTTGCTCCCTGAGTTGAGAAAAGACTACCGAAAGAAAGCTGAGGTGGCATCACTTTTTATTGTTGGTGAGTGCGAGGAAGTGGCGGTTGAACGATTGGGTTTCGGGACAACAGCGTCATCCAAGCGGTGTGATTGGTTTTGGCGTCGAGAGGCGAGCTAGTGCAGTTATGGTTGGTTTGAGGTAGTATTTGGTGTCAGATGTGCGGGACGAAGCGGACGTTGGATTTGCATCTACTGAGTACCGATATGGCTAAACTTTCAGGCACTCGCACTCAGATTTGTTGTCTTTCTCAACGCCTGTACCTGTGTCCCTTCTGGTTTCTTCCTTGATTACCTGCGCACCCTTCGGCAGCATGAATGGACAAGTGGTCAAACAGAGCAGATTTCGGATGAAGAAACACACTTTCAGCGAGCTTCGCCAATGTGGGGATTATGAAGCGTGATTAAAACTTCTCCTGAGTTGCTTGCTGTTACGGAGCGCTGGTTTGAGGCGATCAGGACCCGCAGAACGCACGTTTTGAAGGATTACCTATCAGATTCATCCGAATTGCGTTTCATCGGAACTGGCGAAGATGAATTCTGGAAAGGCCAGGCCGTCCGCGACGGTGTCGCTGACTTCATTGGCGAAATGCCCGAGCCGGATGTGTGGGAAGTCCTTGAAGCTGAAGCCTTCGAAAATGGGGATACGGGCTGGTCAGCTTTCCTCCACCGGGTTGGATTTCCGGGACTTGGAAACGCCTTTATCGTCCGCACCGTGCTTGTTTTCGTGTTGGAGGGCGCATCCTGGAAAATCATAAATAGGCACGCGTCGCTTCCCTTTCCAAATATGGAATTCGTTGGCAGCGAGCAGTTGGCGATCCAGAGCCTTGTAATTGCCGCGTTGGAAGACGGCCCCGAATTACTTCAAACTGAAGGGCTGGCCTCGGTGCTCTTTACCGATGTGGAAGGCAGTACGACGCTCGCCGCCGCCATGGGCGACCAACGTTGGTCCGCTTTGATAGACCAACATTTTCAGACTGTTGAGAGTATTATTAAGGAGCATCGCGGACAGTTCGTAAAGTCGCTGGGAGATGGAACACTGTCCAGTTTTCCATCCGCAAATGAGGCGCTTCTCGCAGCGATCAAAATGCAGATGGCCGTAACCTTGACCGAAGCGGAGCCGCGTTTGGGTTTGCGGGTTGGCATTCACACAGGCGATGTCGTGTTGGCGCGTGGCGACTTCTTCGGAACCGTGGTCAACAAGGCGGCCCGCATAACTGCGTCAGCCAATGCAGGCGAAATTCTTGTATCGGACGTCACACGTGCCATGGTTGGCGGAAAACAGGAGTTCAACTTTTCGGACGCGAAATCGGTATCCCTCAAGGGGCTGCCAAAAGATCACACCGTCTACCGATTGGAATGGATGGAATAGTTTCGTCTGAACGGAGCAAAGATATAACAGCAAGACCAATTAATGATGGCGAACTTGGACCAAGTGAGGTCCGCTTTGGGCTCAAACCAGACATTCGAGAATTTATTCAACTCATTTGCGGGACACTTCTTACCCGCGACGCCGCCCGCGACGTTCTGCGCGAACCGGGCCTTTGCCATCCGTCCCATCACTTGCAGACGAAAATGCACCAAGTGCGGCAACAATTTCTTCCAATTCGGGTGCGGCCCCTTTGGGCCTTGTGTCTAGTGCGGTGCGCATCGCGACCAAGTGCTCGGGCATGGTGCCGCAGCAGCCGCCAATGATCGTTGCACCGCAATTGCGGGCCATAACAGCATATTCCGCCATCAGTTCGGGCGTGCCATCATAGTGAATGTGACCTTCATGGTATTTGGGGATGCCCGCGTTGCCCTTGGCGATGATCGGCAGATGGCCGCCTTTGGCGGCAAATCCAAGCACCGTGCGCAACAGGTCCGATGCGCCCGTGCCGCAATTGGCACCGTAGGCCTGTGGCGTGTTGTCGAGGCCATGCACCATGTCCACCATCGCCTCGGATGTCAGGCCCATCATTGTGCGCCCGGCAGTGTCAAAGCTCATGGTGCCAACCCAGTCCAGACCGGCAAGCGCGAAGCCTTCGGCGGCGGCCTTGTATTCCTCTGGCGCGCTGATCGTCTCTAACCAGCCGATGTCCGCACCACCGGCCTTGAGGCCATCGGCCGTTTCGTGGAACATCTCAACGGCAACGGCATGGCTGAGAGTTCCGACTGGCTCCATAATCTCGCCTGTGGGGCCAACCGATCCTGCGACAATGACTTTGCGGCCGGCTTTGTCGGCGACCTCGCGGCCCAGTTCGGCGGCGACCCTGGACAGTTCATGCACGCGCTTTTGTGCGCCGTGCAGCTTGAGGCGCGATGCATTTGCGCCAAAACTGTTGGTCAAGAATAAATCACTGCCCGCGTCTACGGCACCTTTGTAAAGAGCGATGATTTTCTTTGGCTCATCGGTGTTCCACATCTCGGGCGCGTCACCTGACATCAGCCCCATGTTGAAAAGGTTCGTGCCGGTCGCACCATCCGCAAGAAGCGTGCCTTTTTCGGCCAAAAGATCGGTAAAGGCGTTGGACATGCTGCAAACTCCGCACAAAAACAATTTACCCTGATCTCACACCGCCAACTATAGGGCAACCTCATAATCTTCATCTTGATTATGAAATTGGTGAAGGTTCAGCGCGGGGCGCAGCATCACAAGAAAAAGCGCCGTACAGTTGACTGCACGGCGCGTGTTTTTAAATCAAAGCCGGCGGTTAAGCCGCTGATTTACTGTATTTCCGTCATGATCTGCGCTTTGGCCTCGGCCATCAGCGACACCATCTTGGCGCGGATCGTTGCTTCATCGGCCTTATCGCCCAGATCGCCAGACACCTTGCGATAGACGTCTTCATCACCGGCTTCTTCGAAATCGGATTTGATCACCTCGCGGGCGTATTCGGCAGCCGCTTCGCCGGATTTCCCCAACAGTTCCGCGGCCCATAGACCCAACAGCTTGTTGCGGCGGGCTTCGGCCTTGAACTGCATGTCGGCGTCATGGGCAAATTTGTTCTCAAAGGCATTTTCGCGGTCGTTAAAGGTGCTCATCGTATGTCTCCGGTTTTTGGCGATGCGTTGGCTTATGATATGCGGCTTTGATCCTGTTTGCGCAAGAGGCACCCAATATGGCGGCAAAACCTTGCAGCGTATCGGGGGGTGTACTATGAGGCCCCTAAGCGGCGGGGGATACCCTCCCGGCCAAAAGACGGAAGGGATGCCAATGGCCCGGCGCAAAAAGATTTACGAAGGCAAAGCAAAGATTCTGTATGAAGGCCCGGAACCGGGTACAATTGTGCAGTATTTCAAAGATGATGCGACCGCCTTTAATGCGCAGAAAAAGGACGTGATCGAGGGCAAGGGCGTGTTGAACAACCGTCTTTCTGAATATTTCATGACCGGCCTCAATCAGATCGGCGTGCCCACGCATTTCATCAAGCGCCTGAACATGCGCGAACAACTTGTCCGCCAGGTCGAGATCGTGCCGCTTGAGGTGATCGTGCGCAATTATGCTGCCGGCACCATGTCCACGCGGCTTGGCATTGAGGAAGGCACGCAATTGCCGCGCCCGATTGTTGAATATTGCTACAAGGACGACGCGCTTGGCGATCCTTTGGTGACAGAAGAGCATATCGCGGCCTTTGGCTGGGCCAGCCAGCAGGACATGGAAGATATTCTGTCACTGGCGCTGCGGGTAAACGATTTTCTGTCTGGCGTGATGATGGCGGTCGGTATCCGTCTGGTGGATTTCAAGATCGAGATTGGCCGGGTTTATGATGGTGATTTCCAGCGGCTGATCGTCGCGGATGAGATCAGTCCGGACAGTTGCCGATTGTGGGACATCGAAACGGGTCAGAAGCTGGACAAGGATGTGTTCCGCCGCGATCTGGGCTCGTTGACGGATGCCTATACCGAAGTGGCCAAAAGACTGGGCGTGATGCCCAAGACATCGACACCGATCACAAAGCCGACTTTGATCAACTGAGGCTGATGTCGATTTTGAGTATTTTTGGCGAAAAGAAGCTGGGAGACATAGCGTGAAAGCACGTGTGCATGTGATGCTGAAGAATGGCGTATTGGACCCGCAGGGCGAAGCCGTGCGCCATGCGCTTGGGGCCATGGGCTTTGATGGCGTGAACGGCGTGCGTCAGGGCAAAGTGATTGAGCTTGATCTGGCGGAGGGGACCTCTGAGGCGGATGTGACGGCGATGTGTGAAAAGCTGTTGGCCAATACGGTGATCGAATCCTATTCGGTGGAGATGGGCTGATGCATGCTGCGGTTGTTGTTTTTCCCGGATCAAACTGTGACCGTGATCTGGCGGTGGCGTTCAAGGCCGCCGGTGCGCGGGTGACGATGGTCTGGCACAAAGACAGCGAACTGCCACAGGGTGTTGATATTGTGGGGATCCCCGGCGGCTTTTCCTATGGAGATTATCTGCGCTGCGGGGCCATCGCGGCCAATTCGCCGATCTGCAAATCGGTGGCGGCCCATGCGGGGCGCGGCGGGTATGTATTTGGGGTGTGCAACGGCTTTCAGGTCCTGACAGAGACCGGATTGTTGCCGGGCGCTCTGCTGCGCAATGCCGGGTTGAAATACATCTGTAAAACCGTGGGGCTGAAGGTCGAAACATCGAGCAGCGACTATACCAAGGGGTATAATGCGGGCGATGTGATCAACATTCCGATTGCGCACCACGATGGCAATTATTTTGCCGATGCTGACACCATTGCAGAGCTGCAGGGCGAGGACCGTGTTGCGTTCACCTATACGGACAATCCCAACGGGGCACAGGCCGATATTGCCGGCATCCTGTCTGAGAACCGGCGCGTGTTGGGGATGATGCCCCACCCCGAACGGGCCGCGGATGCAGGGCATGGCGGTACCGATGGGACGGCGCTCTTTCGCGCATTGGCCGGGGCGCTGATCACAGCGTGACTTGAGTGCGCCCTGCCATCGGCGTAGATTACGCCCATGAGCGACGCCCCCGAACAAAATACCAGCCTGGCTGTTTCATGGCGGATCAGGTTTGCCATTGCAGTGCTGATGGCGTTTGCGGTTGTGACGATCTCGATCACCAACAAGCTGCTGACCAACCGTTTCACCGAAAGCACGCGCAGCCGGGCTGAGCTGCGTATCGCACTCTACAGCGGTAATTTGCTAGCTGAGCTGCGCCAAAACGCGATTGTGCCGCAGCTTCTGGCGCGTGACCCGACGCTGATCAACGCCTTGGATCTGGCCAATTATTCCTTGTCCACACAGCGGCTTATTTCGTTTGTCGATGAGATCGGTGCCGCGTCCCTGATGCTTTATGACATTGACGGGCGCACCGTGGCGGCCACGGATCGCAATCATTTGGGGTCCGCGCATCGCTCAGAGCCCTATTTCGTAGACGCAATCCGGTCCAACGCGACCATTTTCAGCACCATCAAGCGCGAAACCGGCGGATATCGCTTTGTCTATTCGCGCCGCATCCAGGACGGGGGCACAACTTTGGGTGTGATCGCTGTTGAGGTCGATCTGCAGAAATTTGAGCGCGCATGGGCGGGCATTTCGGACGCGGTCATCGTGATGGACAGTTCGGGCGAGATTATTCTGGCGACCGCCCCCAAATGGCGTGGGCTGACCGAGCCGGAGGCTTTGGCCAGTCACACCCCGCAAAGTGCCATTGAACGCGCGATCAAGGCCACCGCCGATTGGACGGCTTTGCCGCCTGATGCCTATCTGCAGGGCGAGGCGGTGATGCGGCTTGAGAACAAGATCCCGTTTCGGGGCTGGCGGATGACCAGCTATACCACTTTCGCTTCGGTGCGCGAACGGGTGAACGGCGTGTTGGCCCTTGAAGTGATGGGGTTTGCGATTCTGCTGGCGCTGACCTTTTATTTCCTGAGCCGCCGGACAGCGGGACGGCTGGCGATTTTCCAACGGGAGTCGGCCAAACTTCGCGCATTGAATGCCGCACTACAGCGAGAAATTGCCGAACGTAAACGGGTGCAGGAAACGCTTGCCGTGGCCGAACAAACCCTTGAACAATCCAGCAAATTGGCCGCTTTGGGCGAGATGTCTGCGGCTGTCAGTCACGAGCTTAACCAGCCCCTTGCGGCGATGAAGACCTATCTGGCAGGTGCGCGTCTGTTGCTGCGGCGAAACCGCCCCGAAGAGGCGCTGTCATCCTTTGGGCGCATCGATGATCTGATTGAGCGGATGGGGGCGATCACCCGGCAGCTCAAATCCTATGCCCGCAAGGGTCAAGAGGCGTTCAGCCCTGTGGATATGGGGGCTGCGCTGGCTTCCAGCCTGTCGATGATGGAACCGCAATTGCGCCAGCGCCACGTTCAGATCAGCCGTATTCTGCCGGAGACACCGGTTGAGGTGATGGGCGACCGGATGCGCATTGAGCAAGTGATGGTGAACCTCTTGCGGAACGCGCTGGATGCCACCAAGTCAGAACGTAACCCGCAGGTGGATATCATTCTGTCGGCGGGCGAAACTGCGACACTGACGGTGCGCGACAATGGCCCCGGCATTGAAGACCTCGATGCGCTGTTTGAGCCGTTTTACACGACCAAGCAGCCGGGCGACGGTGTGGGTCTGGGGCTTGCCATTTCGTCGGGTATCGTGAACGACCTTGGTGGACGGCTGACAGCGCGCAATGGCCAAACAGGCGGCGCGGTCTTTGAAATGCAACTGCCCATTCTGGGCGCTGAGACAAATGTAGAGGCGGCGGAGTAAGCACATGGCACAGGCAATGAAAATCGCGATCGTCGACGACGAACAGGACATGCGCCAGTCGATCAGCCAATGGCTGGCGCTGTCGGGATATGACACCGAAACTTTCGCAAGTGCCGAGGATGCGCTCAAAAACCTTGGCCCTGATTATCCGGGCATTGTGATCTCGGACATCAAGATGCCGGGCATGGACGGCATGCAGTTCCTGAAAAAGCTGATGGGATCAGACAGTGCTTTGCCGGTAATCATGATCACCGGGCATGGCGATGTGCCAATGGCGGTTGAGGCGATGCGCGTCGGTGCGTTCGATTTTCTGGAAAAGCCGTTCAATCCGGACCGGATGAGCGAGCTGGCGAAAAAGGCGACCAATGCGCGGCGGCTGGTGATGGACAACCGGGCACTGCGCCGTGAGCTTTCAGATGGCGGCCAGTTGATGAAAAAGCTGATTGGCCAAAGCCCGGTGATGGAGCGGTTGCGCGAGGATATACTTGATCTGGGTCAGGCCGATGGTCATGTCTTAATCGACGGCGAAACCGGTACCGGCAAGACGCTGGTCGCTCATGCGCTGCATGCAGTGGGGTCGCGCGCAGGCAAGAAATTTGTGCTGGTCAGCTGTGGTGCCTTCGAAGAAGACGCGCTGTCAAAACGCCTGTTTGGCCCGATGCAACCCGAGGACGCGCAATTGCCCGCCATCGAAGAGGCACGCGGTGGCACCCTGGTGTTGGAGGATATCGAAGCGCTGTCAGAGACATTGCAGGCGCGGTTGCTGAGCGTCATCAATGAACAGGGCACGCCGGCTGAAACCCGGATTGTTGCCATCTCGAACCTGCAGGAAGCCGGGCGCACGTCAGAGGATGCCTTGCGCAGCGATCTCTTTTACCGGCTGGCGGCCTTGCGGATCACTGTGCCGCCGCTGCGCCAGCGCGGTGAGGATATTCTGACATTGTTCACGCGGCTAAGCGATCAGTTTGCCGATGAATATGGCTGTGACGCACCGCAGGTGTCTGCGCAAGAGGCCGCACAACTGCTGCAGGCCCCGTGGCCCGGCAACGTGCGTCAGTTGATCAACGTGGCGGAACGCGCCGTGCTGCAATCGCGACGGGGGTCGGGCACCATCGCGTCCTTGCTGATGTCTGACCACGATGAGATGCAGCCGGTGATGACGACCGAGGGTAAACCGCTCAAGGAATATGTTGAAGCGTTTGAAAGGATGCTGATCGACAACACGATGCGCCGCCACAAAGGGTCGATTGCCAGTGTGATGGATGAGTTGTGCCTGCCGCGCCGGACATTGAACGAAAAGATGGCCAAATATGGCTTGCAGCGGTCAGATTACCTCTGACCGCATCACATGTCACAAACGGGCCGGATCAGCCGGTTTGCTGTTCCACAATCTGTGTTGCCTTGCCATTGGCGTCGGTCACACATGTCCAGCTTCGCGCGTTCGGGACGTCCACGATGTGGCGGCCCGTTTCAATGACAGGGATTGTTGTGTTGATCGCTGCGGATTTATTGCCCGATTCCTTGGCAACCGCCGCAACACAAGATTTCTGACCGCGCACTTCAGCCAATGCGACAGTATCGCCCGCGACGGCAACTTCGTCACAGGCGGCAACAGCCAGCAGGGAAAGGCATAGGGCAGGGCGCAGTAGATATCGCATGAGGTGGTTCCTTTGGGTCTTGGCTGCCGCAACATGTGCCCCGGCAAAATTGGCAGATGATCCAGAAGGGGCAGGCCGATCCGGGAGTGGCGAATGTTCCTAGCATCGGTGTTTTTGTCAAGCGATGCAGACATAAAATACGCATTGCCCAAATTGAGCCGAGATTGCCCATTGTCATTTGACCTGCAAACACTTTAACTAGGATGATAGGGACACTGACGCTTTTGGGCGTCTGATGTATCTCTTGAAAGTTTCGCTGCATTTGCAGTCTACGTTAGGGACGCAATGCAGACCGATTGGGCCAGAAATGGCCGGAGAACCGCTGATGCTTTGATGAGTTAAGGCTCTGAAGAGAAACAGTAAATTAATGGATGTGAAGCGACGTTGCGTTGACTTCATGTCGGAGAAGAACCGCGATGACGCGCGCAGAAGCCAAGAGCAGACGATCAGAGGCCGTTTTCGGCCCCGTCCTGTCCGTGTCCAAATTCGCCCTGACAAGTCACACCCTGCAAACCAAAGGCCCCCCAGGGTCTGTCGTTTCGCGGGCATTGTGCAAATTGGACTTATGCCTAAAAAAATGCTTATCGATGCCACCCACGCCGAAGAAACGCGCGTGGTTGTGGTGGACGGAAACAAAGTTGAGGAATTTGACTTTGAATCTGAAAATAAACGCCAGCTCGCCGGGAACATCTATCTAGCCAAGGTCACGCGGGTCGAACCGTCGCTTCAGGCGGCGTTCGTGGACTATGGTGGAAACCGTCATGGATTTCTGGCGTTCTCGGAAATTCACCCTGACTATTACCAGATCCCCGTGGCCGACCGTCAGGCGCTGCTCGAAGAAGAGCGCGCCTATGCCGAACAGCAGGCGGCAGAGGATGAAAAACCCAAACGCACGTCACGCTCACGGTCGCGCAGCCGCTCCAAGCCCAAGGCTGCGGACACCATCAGCGATGATGCGACAACCTCAACCGAGATTGAGGGCATGGAAACCGTTGATCTGGCGGATGACGAAGAAGTCGAAGTCGATGAAAACGTGGCCTCCTCGCCGATGGAGCGGGTTTCAGAGACGCCTGTAGAGACCCCCGCAGTTGGCGAAGAAGACGATTCGGATGACGATGATGATACCGCGGGTAACAGCCCGGATGCGGCTGAAAAGGATGAGAACATCGAATCTGTCGCCGATGAGGACGACAGCGAGGACATTCGCCCGGCGCGCAAGCCACGGCCCAAGCGCTATAAGATTCAGGAAGTCGTAAAAGTCCGCCAAATTCTGCTGGTTCAGGTGGTCAAGGAAGAACGTGGTAACAAGGGTGCCGCCCTGACGACATATCTGTCTTTGGCCGGTCGCTATTGCGTCCTGATGCCCAACACGGCGCGGGGGGGTGGCATCAGCCGCAAGATCACCAATGCCGCGGACCGCAAGAAGCTGAAAGAAATCGCCAACGAGATCGAAGTGCCACGGGGCGCAGGCCTGATTGTGCGCACCGCCGGTGCGAAACGCACCAAGGCCGAGATCAAGCGCGACTATGAGTATCTGCAACGTCTGTGGGAACAGATCCGCGAACTGACGCTGAAATCCATCGCACCTGCAAAGATTTATGAAGAGGGCGATCTGATCAAACGGTCGATCCGCGATCTTTATAACCGCGACATTGACGAGGTGTTTGTCGAAGGTGAGCGCGGCTACCGCATCGCCAAAGATTTCATGAAAATGATCATGCCGAGTCACGCCAAAAACGTGAAACTCTACTCAGAGAACCTGCCGCTGTTTGCGCGCTATCAGGTGGAAACCTATCTTTCGGGCATGTTCAACCCCACGGTTCAATTGCCGTCGGGCGGTTATATCGTGATCGGTGTGACCGAAGCATTGGTGGCGGTTGACGTCAACTCTGGCCGGGCAACCAAGGAAGGCTCGATTGAGCAAACCGCGCTCAAGACCAACCTGGAGGCCGCTGCAGAAGTGGCGCGCCAGTTGCGTTTGCGCGACCTTGCCGGTTTGATCGTCATTGACTTTATCGACATGGACGAGCGCAAGAACAACGCGTCCGTCGAAAAGATGATGAAAGACAAGCTCAAGACCGACCGTGCGCGCATTCAGGTGGGCCGGATTTCAGGCTTTGGCCTGATGGAAATGTCGCGTCAGCGTCTGCGCCCCGGAATGATCGAGGCGACAACGCAACCCTGTCAGGCCTGTCACGGCACCGGGTTGATCCGGTCTGATGACAACCTCGCGCTCGCCATTCTGCGCCAGATCGAAGAAGAAGGCACCCGCCGCCGGTCACGCGAAGTGCTGGTGCGTGCGCCGGTGGGCATCGCCAACTTCCTGATGAACCAGAAACGCGAACATATCGCCCATATCGAGGCGCGCTATGGTCTGTCGGTGCGGATCGAAGGCGATCCAATGTTGATCAGCCCTGATTTCTCGCTTGAAAAGTTCAAGACCGCGACGCGGGTTGTGGCCCCGGCATCGGCGCATGTGGTGTCGGTTGATACATCTTTGATGGATCAGATTGACGAGGATGAGGCCGACACATCCAACGGTGATGACGAAGCACCGGAAGCTCCGGGCAGCAGCACGCCAAGCAACGGTCACATCCAAAATGATGAGAATGGCAAGGGTGACGGTGAAGGCAAACCCAAACGTCGTCGCCGGCGGCGGCGCAGCCGCAAAAAGCCGGGCACCGGTGATTATCAGAATGGTGATGCTCAGAATGGCGATGCCAGTGACGGGTCGCCGGAGGGTGATCGGCCTGAACAGCCTCAGTCAGAGGATGCGTCTGCGCCCAAGGATGCGACGGCAGAGGCCGCTGATGGTGACAAACCAGCAGACAAGCCAAAGCCAACCAGCCGCAGCAGATCGCGCAGCAGCGCCAGCAAATCCAAGGCCAAGGTCGAAGCCGAAGGCGCTGTTGATGCGGACGCCAAGACGTCAGAGGCGGTTGAGGAAACCGCCAAAGCCGAGGATGCGCCAAAGCCCAAGGCAAAATCCACACGCGCGCGCACCACAAAGCCGAAGGCGGAAAAAGCTGACGCAAAGCCGGATGAGGCTACAGCAGAGGATGCAGGCGAGGAAAAGCCCAAGCCAAAGTCGACTCGCAGCCGTGCCAAGCCAAAACCAAAGGCAGAACCTGCGGCAGAGCAGGCACCTGAGCGGGTGGCAAAGGTCGAGCCAGCGCCTGAGGCAAAGCCGGAACCGACACCCGAGCCTGTGGCCGCCGAACCCGCCCCTGAGCCGGAAAAGCCCGTCGCCAAAAAGCCCAAGCGCAAGGGGTGGTGGTCGCTCGGCGGTTAAGGTTGGGAGTGATACTAACAAGAAAGGCAGGCCCAGCGGCCTGCCTTTTGCGTTAACCGCCTTTACGCACCAGATAAATCTGGGCCGCACCTTCGGTTGATGTCTCGATCAGGTGATGCCCGGCTTCGGTACAAAAGTGCGGCACGTCGATAATTGCCGCTGGATCATCCGCGCGGACCCGCATGCAATCGCCCGGCGTCAAAGCGGCCAGCCGCTTTCGCAATTTCAAAACGGGCAGGGGGCAGAGCAGCCCGGTCGCATCAAGGTCATGTATCTTCATAACGAGTGAGATAGGCCAGATGTTACATCCCGTCCACAGGCTTGTGACCGAACGGCGGTGCAACGGGGCGTGACGGCGTCAGTGATCCCCGCTAAGGGTAGGGCATGTTTGGAATAGAATTGATCGACGCCGGGTTAATCCCTGCCATGATGATCGCCTTGGTCGCGGGCGTGATCAGCTTTTTGTCGCCCTGCGTTTTGCCCATCGTGCCACCCTATCTGGCCTATATGAGCGGGGTGTCCCTGGGCGATATGTCCAATGTTGCGGCTGCACGCCGGCGCGCGACGGTGGCGGCAGTGTTCTTTGTTCTGGGGCTGAGCACGGTCTTTTTGATCCTTGGCTTCACGGCATCTGTCTTTGGGGCTTTTTTCCTGCAAAATCAGGTGCTTTTTGCCAAGATATCCGGGGTCGTTGTGATCATATTTGGTCTGCATTTTCTGGGCGTCTTTCGCATCCCGTTTCTGGATCAGGAGGCGCGTCTGGACGCCGGCGACAAGGGGGGATCCAGCTTTGGGGCCTATATCCTTGGGCTTGCTTTTGCCTTTGGCTGGACGCCCTGCATCGGCCCGCAACTGGGTGCGATACTATCCCTGGCGGCGACTGAAGCATCCGTGGCGCGCGGCACATTGCTTTTGGGGATATATGCCGCTGGTCTGGGCATTCCTTTCCTGCTGGCCGCGATGTTTATCACCCGTGCAATGGGCGTGATGAACCGCATCAAGAAGCATATGAAGCTGATTGAGCGCGCGATGGGCGTGCTGCTGGTGGCAGTTGGACTGGCGCTGCTGACAGGGGCCTTTACGACTCTTTCCTTCTGGTTGCTTGAGACATTTCCAAGCCTCGCCACCTTGGGCTAAACGTCTTACTCTTGCCCAAAAACGCAGGTAAGCTGCGGGACAAGAGGGCAGACATGGGCAATCACACTTCAGGTCAGGTGACACGTCGCCGGGTGTTTTACATTCCCGGCTACGATCCCATTCACCCCCGCCGCTACCGCGAGCTCTATCGCAAGGAAGGGGCCGCGCAGGCCGCGATTTCGGGCTATGATATTGCGCTCGAACCCAATTCGGGAAGTGAGAACTATGGCTGGCAGGTCAAAGGGTTGATAGGCGGCGTTGAAGTGGATGCGCAGGTCGACGTGCTGGTCTGGTCCGACATTGTGCGCGAGAGCATGAACACCTCGATCCCAGCCACCTATCTGCAGCTTTTGCGCACCGCCTGGGTCTATATCGCCTCAGGCGCGCTTTGGCGGCTGATGAAACTGCGCAAGGGTCCAGTGATTGCGGCGCTTTACCCGGTGGGGATGTTGCTGGTTCAATTGATGCTTGCGGCGGTGCTAGGCTGCGTAGTGGTCTTTGGAATATCTGCCCTTCTTGTCCCTTTCATCGGGGTCTTTGCCTATGTCCTCGCACTTCTTACCGGCGGGGCGTGCTTTTATGCGCTGCTGCGCTGGTTCAAAAAGAAAGATGGCAGGTTTTTTGCCTACTACCTGATGCATGACTATTCCTATTCTGCATCTTCAAAAGGGGCGATTCCACCTAAGTTGGAAACGCGTATTGCCGCGTTTTCCAACACCATCGCAGTGGCCTTGGCAGAGGATGTGGATGAAGTGTTGATCGTGGGCCATTCATCTGGCGCACATCTTGGCGTGTCGATCCTGGCCGATCTGATCCGTACGGGCGGCGTGCCCGGCGATGGCCCTGCGCTGTCATTTCTGTCACTGGGACAGGTGGTGCCGATGGTATCGTTCTTGCCAGATGCCCATCGGCTACGCGCGGATTTGCAGTATCTCTCTGCACGCGATGAAGTGACGTGGGTCGATGTGACCGCCCCCGGCGACGGCTGCGCCTTTGCCCTGTGTGACCCGGTGTCGGTGTCGGGCGTGGCACCCCCTGATAAGAAATGGCCCCTGGTGTTTTCCGCAG